>CAZPJP010000005.1:0-6658 GCA_964586915.1 uncultured Anaerolineales bacterium | reverse complement strand
CCCACCTTTGCGCTGGGCGAGGATGGCGGCCTCCTGCTCTGCACGTGGCCTAAAGGCGGCGCGCTCTCGCTGCCCTTCGTCTACTCGAACGAGGTCTGGACCGGCATCGAGTACCAGGTCGCCGCGCACCTGATGCTGCTGGGTGAGGTCGAGGCGGGGTTGGAGATCGTGCGTGTGCTGCGCGATCGTTACGACGGGCGCGACCGCAATCCCTTCGATGAGTACGAGTGCGGTCACTGGTACGCTCGGGCGATGGCCAGCTACGGGATGATTCAGGGCCTGACCGGCGTGCACTATGATGCGGTCGAGGGCGTGCTCTACGTCCGACCGACGCTTGAGGGCGACTTTCGCGCCTTCCTGTCGACGGCTACGGGCTTCGGCACCGTCGGCGTGCGGGATGGAAAGCCCTTTGTCGACGTCTGCGTCGGCGAGATTTTCTGCCGCGAGATTGTGTACACGCCCTGACCAGGTACTTGATGCTGCGGTCTGACGGTTGGGTCCAGCCGCCTTGCTCGGCTCTGGAATGCGACTGAGTTTATGGAACAAATTCGCCTTGCGCCACGTCTTATAGTCGAAGGATCGACCAAGTATGGAAAGGTGGATAGGACGTGAATCTGAAGAGATATAGTGGGATCGTAGGCGCAATCCTGAGTTTGGCAGTTCTGGCCGGAGGTTGTCTGCCGAATCCGGCAGATGCTGCTGCGTTGGACGGGACACGCTGGAATGTGATCGCGCTGAACGGCAAGCCGGTGACCACGGAGGCCGAAGGGACGCTGGACTTCAACGCTGATAACGTGATGGGCATTGCCTTCTGCAACAGCTTCGGCGGATCGTACAACCGCGAAGGCACAGAGCTGACTTTTGGCGAGTTGGAGCAGACGTTGATGGCGTGTATCGAGCCGGAAGGCGTGATGGATCTGGAGTCCGCCTATATGGCGGCGCTGAACAGCGTCCAAGGGTACCGTATGGAAGAGGGTAACCTCGTTCTCGTCGATGATCAGGGAACGGAGCTGGTCGTGCTCAGCCCTGCCACGTCAGCGAGCCTGGAGGCTACGTTGTGGCAGCTTACGGGCTACAATGAGGAGAACGGCGTCCGGAGCCTCGTGCCCAACACCGAGATCACGGCGACCTTTGAAGACGGCACCGTGGGCGGCACGGCGGGCTGCAACCAGTACTCGGCCTCCTACACCTTCGAGGACGAGGGGTTGAGCATTGGACCCGCAGTCAGCACAAAGATGGCCTGTATGGAGCCCGAAGGTGTGATGGAACAGGAGGCAGCTTTCCTGGCTGCTCTTTCAGAGGTCGCGACCTATGAGCTCCAGCGCAGCCGGCTGACGCTCTACAATGCCGACGGCGCGACCTTGTTGACCTTTGTGGCAAGCGCTGAATAGGCGCTGTTAACACGCACCGTCGTACCCTCCCCTTCGGGGGAGGGTTTTTTGTGCACAATGACGCCCTATGGATGGTCGGGCCGTCGACCCCGTCGGCCGTGGCCGCCTGGATGGTCGAAGCCGGGGAGGCCTATGGTGACTTCGCCGATCTTCGACAGGGTAAAGAATTGTGATATCGTCAATCTCGATCAACGAGATGGCCTGCGAACCAAACCAAGATCCATCAAGGAGGGCTGAGATGACGAACCATTGGCGAGGCATTCACCTGATCGTGCGTCACGATCCTGAGGTCGATCGGCTGATCGAGGCGCTGCCCAGATTGGCCGAGATGGGCCTGAACGTGCTTGTCCCCGAGGTGAACTATCAGTTTGCCTACCGCTCCCACCCCGAGTTGCAGGGGGATGATCCGATCACGCCGGAGCGAGCCAGGGCGCTGGTCGAGGCGTGCCACGCGCACGACATCCGGCTGATTCCCCAGTTCCAGTGCCTGGGCCACCAGTCGTGGGCCGAGACGACGGCGCCGCTGTTACAGGCTTATCCAGAGTTTGACGAGACCCCAGGCCAGTATCCGAACAATGAGGGCATCTATTGCCGGAGCTGGTGTCCGCAGCATCCGGACGTGAACCCGATCATCTTCGAGCTCTTTGACGAGCTGCTGGAGACCTTCGAGGCCGATGCGTTGCACGTCGGGATGGACGAGGTCTTCCTCATCGGCTCAGAGCACTGCCCGCGCTGTGCGGGCCAGGACCCGGCGGAGCTTTTCGCGATGGCGGTCAATAACTACTACGGCTACCTGTCGGAGCGCCACGTCGAGATGCTGATGTGGGGCGATAGGCTGCTCAACGCTGAGGAGACCGGGTACGGGAAGTGGGAGGCCGCCGAGAACGGCACCGCCCCTGCCATCGATATGATCCCGCGGGACATCGTCATCTGCGATTGGCACTATGAGGTACTTGACGACTATCCGTCGATCCCGATCTTCCTGGGGAAGGGATTCCCGACATGGCCTGCTGGCTGGAAGAATGTGGAGGCCACCCGAGCGCTGCTCAAGGCCACGCTCGCCCACGCCGAGGACCCGAATCTGCTCGGTTATCTCTGCACGACCTGGGGCGCCGTCGCGCCCGACGAGCTTGCCGAGTGGCCACCTATCCAGCTTGCGATGGAGACGCTGAGCTAGCCGAGGCCAGAGGCGCCGACCGACTAGAAGCGTGTCTACGACTCGCGCAGGATGCGATCGACGACGAGCTGGCGGAACTCCGGCGAAAGGCTGGCGAAGTAGGCGCTGAAGCCGGTGACGCGCACGACGAGGTCGGGGTATTTCGACGGGTCCTCGTGGGCCTCCAACACTCTCTCAGCGTCCATGATGTTGAGATTGACCTGAGTACCGCCCAGCTCGAAGTGGGTCTTGATCAGGTTGGCGATGTTCTCGACGCCGCCCTCGTCCTTGGAGAGCCCGGGATCGAGTTCCATCTGCATCGGCGCCGTGTTGCCGTAGCCGGGCTGCACCGACGCGATCGCGACGGCCATCGCCGTCGGTGCGCCGTCCTTGCGGTAGCCCGGGTCGGGGTTGGCGCCGTGGGAGATGGGCTCGCCGGCGCGGCGACCGTTCGGCGTCGCCCCAACGCCCTCGCCCATCGGGATTGTGTTCGCCCAGGAGAAGAGTCCTGGAATCATGTTGTAGCCGTTGGGCGTCGGCGCTTCTTTGACCAGCTCGGTGAAGGTCCCGGCGATGCGCTCGGCATAGGCGTCGCCGAGGGAGCTCCCGTGCCCGTAGCGCTCGATACTACGCATCATCTGACGCGCCCGTTCGCCTTCGACACCCTCCCAGTCTGTCTCGATTGCCGTCTGGATCTCGGCCCAACTTATGCGTCCTTCCCGTTCGATCCGTTGCTCCAGCGCCGCGAAGGAGTCGGCGACCGTCGCGAGGGCGGCGCCGTCGAGGCAGAGGTTATAGAACTCGACGCCCCCGTGGGACGCGTCCTCACCGGTCTCGATGGGGCCGTAGCAGAGCAGGTCGAGCACCAGCTCCGGGAAGACCTGATGCATATGATCGATATGGAAGTCAAGGCTTGCCGCGATGCCGCGAATGCCTCGCCGTAGATGGTGAACAAACCGCTCCCAGAGGTAGGCTACGCTGCGCTCGACACTCCTGTCGGCCATCATCTCTTGCCAGGCGACCTCGAAGACGGCGGCGAAGTTGATCTTTACGCAATCGTTGAGCGTGTATTCGCGTCCCGGTATCGCCGACCAGTGGCATCCTGAGTAGGCGCGCTCGTAGCCTAGGGCGATGTCGTAGCCGTTGCGCGCGAAGCCCTTGGCTGTCTGCTCGACGCCGAGGAACTTCGGGACACCGGTTTTGTCCTCAAACATGACCTTGACACCCCGCTCAAGCAGGCCGGGATCGACCCCCGCGCCCACCGAGACGCCCACGTTGGCCGGGATCTTCAGCTGGTGGACGGCCTCCAGCACCAGGTAGGAGACCCGGTTCGTGATGTCGTGACCGGACGCATCAGGGCCGCCGAGCTGCAGATAGGCGGTGTCTCGCAGCAAGAGACAGGCGATGTGGAAGATCGCTTCCTCATCGGTGAGCGTCCCCTCCGCGATCTCCCGCTCGTAATAGGGCGTCAGGAGCGCGTCGAGTCGTCCCAGGGACCCGCTGCCGTTGTACATTCGCGCCGTGATCTGGTACCACAGAATCCACTGGCAGGCTTCACGGAAGGTGGTCGGGGGCTCTTTGACGAGGCGATCGTTGATGTCGGCGATCTCGAGGAGATTCCAGCGTAGCTGGGGATTCTCCTCCGTCTTGGCCATCTCACGGGCTGCGTCGGCGGTGCGCTGAATCCAGCTCTGTAGGCCCAGCACGACGGCCTCCAGACCTTCGTAGAAGGCGGCGCCCGCGGGGGCGTTGGCGTCTCTACCCGCTCGTATCTTCGCCAGAATGCCGCCCCAGCCGAGGTCGAGGCCAATCTGCAGATCCTGGCAGAAGTGCTGAGTCGCGCCGATGCCCGGGAGGAGTTGGTAGGTCCGGCGCAGCTCGTCCAGGTCTGGACGGAGCTCGGCAACGCTCAGATCGGGGTTCCATCCCGGCTTGCGGTAGGAGGAGAAGTTGACCATATATCCACCAGCCAGCGAGCTAATCGGATTTACATAGGCAGGGTGCGCTTCCAGAAGCGCGCGGAAGTTCTCGCCAACGGCTTTGGGGCCGAAGAATCCGCCGCTGGGGTGGTTGCTCTGGGGCTGGTATCCCTCCAAAAGGCAATCGGTGATCGGCATGCCGGAGGTGCTCATCGCCTGAACGATCTTGCGGCGGTCGGGCGGCGGCAGGATTAGAGCCCAATCGTCGTGGTCCATCGAACCGATGATCTCCTGCTTTTCCTGCGTCTGCGCTAATTTGGTCGCACGCAGGTGCTCGATCCGCTCGCCGTAAGTCAGCGTTCCCACATTATTCGTGACTGCCATTATTGTCCTCCCGTGAGGGCCATTCCTGGGTAGAATACCTCAGGCGCATGCTCTTCAGATCTTCACCTTGGTTGAGTCGTCTGTGCTTGGCGTCTCCCGTCGGTGCGCGGCGACGACGCTTGGGTTGAGAGTATACCCCAGGCCCGGCGCGTCGGACAGGTGTAGATAGCCACCTTCAATCGGTTCCTGGGGCGTGATCAGGCTGGCGCGCCAATCGACCTCGCCCCAAGCATACTCTAGAATCAGGAAATTCGGGATGGTGCTGACGGCGTGTGCTGTGGCAACGGTCGCTACCGGGCCTGATGGGTTGTGGGGCGCGACGAGCAGATGTCGGATTCGCGCCGCCTCGGCGATGGCGATCAGCTCTGAAAGGCCGCCGCAGTGCTTCACGTCGGGCATCAGCACGTCCACAACTCGGTCTAGCAGGAAGGGCCGGAATCCCTCGACCGCAAAGACGCTCTCGGCCGAAGCGGTGGGCAGCGGAACGGCTTGCGTGATAATGGTGAGCTGATCGGTGAACGTGTGGCGCACCGGCTCCTCATACCATAGCAGATTGCAGCGGGCCAGCGCGCGCCCGACCTGGACCGCCTCCGATGTCTCCATCCGACCGTGACAGTCCACCGCGAGGTCGATCTCGTCGCCAATTGCGCTGCGTACCGCCTCGACGCGCTCGACGCCGCGTTTCCAGGTCGCCTTTGGGCCAGTACGGATATGGTCGGGCGCCTGGAGCTCGTCGAAGGGCGCGAGTTTCACCGCCGTGAACCCCTCGTCCACCGCCTGTCGGGCTGCGCGCGCAAAGCCCTCTGGCGAGCGGTCGCGTACGTGGCGGTTGATGTTGGCGTAGAGGCGCAGCTTGCGCCGGACCGCACCGCCGAAGAGCGCGTGAACCGGAACGCCCAGATGCTGACCCAGAATATCCCACAGCGCCTGCTCAATCGCGCTGAGAGCGGTGTGGCTGATCCGCCCGCCGTTAGCGGTCGCCAGCTTGCGCCAAATCTCGTTGATGGCGAGCGGTGACGTGCCCACAAGCCGTTCCTCGAAGACGCGCAACGTTGCCAGGAGAAGCGCGTCATTCAGGCTGTGACTGGCCTCGCCCAATCCGGTGATGCCGGCGTCGGTATGGACCATGACGAAGACCCAGTCGCCGCGCTCGGTGACTTCGACAACCACGGGCTCAATGCCGGTGATCTTCATCGTCGCCCTACGTCCCTGGAGACGCCGTGTCGACCTCGCCGTCGCTGGAGAGACCCTCGACGACGTTGTGGATGATCTCCACCGCGATGAAGAGTAGCGCGCCCCAACGTCCCGCGGTGAAGAAGATGCGCGCGCCGCCATAGGTATAAACCGTGGCGCCTGCGGTCCCGATCAGGAGGAGCATCCATTTGGCAACAGTCAGGACGCCCTCTTTGGCCATGACCGCACTCACCACCAGCGCGGCTGCGAAGATCGTGAGGAGCGGGTAGAGGACGTGCCACAGATAGGGAATCCGGTTCAACCATTCCTTGATCGGAGAGAACACCAGCACCGCCAGCAACAGCAGCCCGGCGATCAGCACACCCCAGCTAATTGGTGTTGTCCGCGTCCCATTCGATGCGTTTTCTGCCATATTAGCTCCTCTTGGGTTGTCTGCGTTTGGGTCCGATCCGCACGAACATCCCGTATCGGAACGGCGGGAGCTGCAGCTCGCCATCGACCAGCCTTCCCTCACCGGCGGCGGGCTCGTCCGGCTCCTCGGCCCACGGCCAATAGAGGGCGACCTCGCTCTCTTGCCACAGCAGCTCGCCGAGATCGAAGGCCTGGCCCTCCAG
>CAZPJP010000004.1:55793-66252 GCA_964586915.1 uncultured Anaerolineales bacterium | reverse complement strand
GCCCAGAGGAATGCCCGTCTCAGAGCATCCCATCAGAGCGAACACAAAGAGCAGCGCCCAGAGTTTGCGAGTCTTCATCGTACCGGGATTATGTCGGTTCTCCCACATAAGTCAACGGGCGACGCCGCGAGAACCGACGCTCGTCCCACTTGTGGTTTTCAAGATATGTCCTATCATTTAATTGTAAATAGGTGATTCACCAACCTAAGGAGGGTATTGTGACCGACTTATCGACCAGCTATATGGGTTTATCACTTAAGAATCCAGTGGTGCCGTCAGCTTCCCCGCTTTCGAGGGAGCTCGACAACATTAAGAAGATGGAGGATGCTGGTGCGGCTGCTGTCACGCTTTACTCACTGTTCGAGGAGCAGATCGATCGGGAAGCCGCCCTTCTGGACGATATCCTTTTGAATCAACAGGACCGTTACGCAGAGATGACGGATTTCTTCCCTGAGCCCGAGGTCTTCCGGCGCGACGAGATGGAGTATCTGGACCTCATCCGCGAGGCCAAAGAGGCCGTTGACATCCCGATCATCGCCAGCCTCAACGGCTATAGTGAGGGTGGTTGGACCGGCTACGCCAAGGCCTTCGAGCAAGCGGGGGCCGACGCGATTGAGCTCAACGTTTACTATATCCCCACATCGCACCGACTCACAGGCGCACAAGTGGAGGCGCTCTACTTCAACGTTCTTCGCGACGTCAAAGGGCGAGTTGAGATTCCGGTTGCGATGAAGCTGAGCCCCTTTTTCAGTTCGATGCCGCATATCGCGACCGTGCTGAGCCGGAGCGGCGCAGACGGCCTCGTCCTGTTCAATCGTTTCTACCAGCCAGAACTGGACATTGAAGACCTGACTTCGAAGCGCAGCCTGACCCTCAGCATCTCTGAAGAGATGCGGCTGCCCTTGCGTTGGGTCGGCCTCCTCTATGGGCGGGTCGATGCCTCGCTGGCGCTGACCACCGGCGTGCACACGCCTGAGGATGTGGTGAAAGCTGTTATGGCGGGCGCCGATATCGCGAACGTCTGCTCGGTCCTGCTGGAGAAGGGCATCGAAGAGCTCGAAACCCTCGTTAAGGGCCTTGACGGCTGGCTTGAGAGCCACGAGTACGAAGCGCTGACGCAGATCAAGGGCATCCTGAGCCATCAAGAGACCGCTAACCCAGCGGCCTTCGAGCGCGCCAACTACGTTCAGTTGATCGGGGCAGAAGGCTTCTAGAGAACCTCTTATAGAGGCAGCATCTGGAGAGGAATGGCATGAGCGAGTCCAGTTTCTATACCGGCAAGGGAGACCGTGGGGACACACTCCGCCTGGCCGGCAAGAACCGGATACCCAAAGACAGCGAGCTGATTGAGGCGATAGGCGCTCTCGACGAGGCCACCTCGGCAATCGGGATGGCACGGGCGCTGGCACGCTCCGAGCCCCTAAAGGTTATGATGGCAACGGTTCAGCGCCATATCTACCGCCTCCTCTCCCATCTTTCGGCGGTTCCAGATGCCCGAGAGGTGTATCCTGGCCTCGCGCAAGCGGAGGTCGCGTGGTTGGAAGCGCAGATCGCCGAGCTCGAGCCGCATCTCCCAGCGCTGGAAGACTTCATCCTGCCCGGTGAGACCCCAGGTGACGCGGCTTTTCACGTAGCCCGGACCGTCGTCCGGCGTGCGGAGAGACGGCTTGTCGCCTTGGTCGAGCGGGAGCCTAAGATCGGCGACGCCAATCTAGCCTATGTGAATCGTCTGTCGTCGCTGATGTTCGTGGCGGCGCTTGCGGAGGAGGCGATGGCCGGCCACTCGCCCACGCTGGCTCGGGAGGCATCAGGCGCATAACGACTTCAGATTTCCGCTGATCGCATATGATCGACCGGGCGCCATCTGTCTGGCGCCCGGTCTCTCGCTGGAAACGACAAACGCAGCTCCTCATTCGCTGCACCCTCCCGGCGCAATCGCCGACGCTACGGCTACGATGGGTGCACGCATCATTTTAAAAGATACATGTCTTGAAAAATCGTCCGCTCCTGGTATAGTTCTAGATACTGTGATGCGACAACGAAAGCTTAAGGAGCAATAACATCCATGGGGCGATATACAGGTCCTAAGAACAAACTCTCTCGTCGTGAGGGGGTAGACCTCTTTGGCAATGGCGGTGAGAGCCTGGAGCGACGTCTGAACCAGCCGCCCGGGCAACACGGGCGCGCCGCTGCTTATCGACGGCGGCGACAGAGCGACTACGATCGGCAGCTTCGCGAGAAGCAGAAGGTGAAGCGGATGTATGGCCTGCGCGAGGGGCAATTCCGGCGATTCTACGGTTTGGCCCAGCGGTCGGACGACCTCACGGGGCCGGCGCTCCTAAAGTTGCTGGAACGCCGGCTGGATAACGTCATCTATCGCTTGGGGTGGGCGCGCACCCGCCCCCAGGCTCGGCAGTTTGTGACCCACGGTCACGTATCCGTCGACGGGCACCGCGTCAACAGCCCCTCCTATCTGGTTGAACCCAACCAGACCGTCGCGCTAAGTGGGAAGTTACAGCGAACCCCCGATGTGAGCGAGCTATTGGAGGTGTCCCAGCCTGTGCCGGCGTGGCTCGCACGCGAGGGTGGGAAGAGTCAGATCCTGCGTGCGCCAGAGCGCAGCGAAATTGACGACCACATCGAAGAGCAGCTCGTCGTCGAATACTATTCGCGTTAGCTTCGCACGGTCACGCCTGCCACCTGGTCGGCGGCTCTCTTTTGAGCTCGTCGGCCAGGTATTTGTTTGTCCCCTCTGGATTGCATGTTATCTTTGACTGGGCTTCGCGGCGTTGAAGCCCAACGGGTGGGACAGCGCGTGTGAGGCAAGCGATAGCGCACGATGGCGTATGGATTTGGAGGCCAGCTTTGGACGATCCTCTTATACTCATCACCAACGATGACGGCATACACTCCGCCGGCCTGCGGGCAGCGGCGGAAGCCTTGGTCTCCGTGGGCACCGTGTTGGTTGCCGCCCCGGATCGACAGTGGTCGGGCGCCGGACGCTCGATGCCCCGCGATGTCTCCGGCGAGATCCGCGAGGTTGCCTATCCCCTATCCAATCAGAGGAGCATCCGAGCCTATGAAATCGACGCGTCGCCAGCGCTTTGCGTGATCGGGGCGATATCCAGATTGGCGCCACGCCTCCCAGACCTCATTGTCGCCGGGATCAACTTCGGCGAAAACGTGAGCTCCGAGATCACCATCTCCGGCACCATTGGCGCGGCGTTGGAGGGCGCGACCTTCGGCGTGCCCTCCCTGGCCGTCTCCGTCGAGATGCCGGTGGAGAACCACATCGATGGCGACGCCGGCGAGGATTATGCCGCCGCCAAGGCCTTCACTCGACGCTTCGCCGAGCGCTTGTTGGCGCGGACGCTGCCCTTTGATGTGGATGTCCTCTCCATCAACATTCCCCGGAACGCGACCCCGACCACGCCCTGGCGACTGACACGACTCTCGCGTCATCGTTACTTCGTTCCAGTGGACGTCAATCGCGCCGAGAACCCCGATCAGCCCGGCTATCGAGTCCGGGACAACCCAGAGGAAGCGGAGATCGGTTCTGACGTCTGGTGTCTGCACAGCCTGAACCGGGTCTCGGTGACACCACTTTCCCTGGACCTGACATCACGCGTGGATTTTGGGATTTTGGATGAGCGATTGCGGGGCGAGCGTTAGAAGGCCCGCGCCCAGGGTCCGGGTTTGACAGCTGACGTTCCCGTCCTACACTGGTGGCACATTAGGAAGCTATGCAATACGAAACTGAGATCCTGCGGTTCAAGGAAGGTGCGCGCAGCCGGCATCCCTCGCCGGACGCGACCGTTGCTGCTGCACAGCCCAACGTCCTAGAGGACGCGGGCAGTCAGATTGCCGTGATGGTGGACCTGACACCGCAGCTGCCTTACCGCAGTCGCGAGATCCGCACGCTGGTTGTAAAGACCTACTGGACCTCCTCGGGCAGCATCGTAGCGCGGTTGCGGCGCGCCCTGGCTGCGGCCAACCGACATCTCGTCGACTTCAATGACAAGGCCTCGGCCGGCAACAAGTGCTCCGGGTCGATCACCTGCGCGGTCTTCTCAGAAGAGGAGCTGTTTCTCGGTCAGGTCGGCGCCGCGTATGCTTATGTCGTCCATCCGGCTGACGCCGAGACGTCCCCGGCGGGCAGGGTGACTTTCGAGCTTTTCCCCAAGCGCGATCGCCTCTTGATCCCCCTGGGCGCGACGGTGCCTCCCGTCATCCATATCGGGTATACGGTGATGCAACCGGGCAGCGTCGCCTGCCTGGCTACCACCCGGATTGCCGAGGCGCGGGCCCGCGAGACGTGGAAACAGACGCTGGCATTGACCAAATTAAACCTGATCTCCAACCGACTGAGCCGGGACTTCAGCTCGCGACGGATCTCGGGCAGCTTGATTTTGATCCGCGCAGAGGCCTCGCCCAGGCCCAAACCAGCCCCCTGGGTCCAGTCTCGCGCCAAGTCCCGTGTCGAGCCCCAAAGACAAGCCGAAGCAGCGGCGACGCCAACAACCGTGAAACCGGCAGCACTGGTGCCCACCTCGGCGTCCCAGAGCCGCTCCTCTCAAGCCGGGGCCATACCTGCGGAGATACACCCGAAGACAAGCACCGGCGCTGCGCAAGGGGCGGGTCATCCTACTCAATCCGCGCCTGCTCCTGAAACGGATGAGACGCGCGAGGACCCGGACTCCGAACCCCAGCAGACGGCACCCGCTGCGGTCGCAAGCTCACCAGAACCGGGCCAGGGAGCCCGGCGCAAGATTGAGCTCCCGCGCATCGGTCTCTCCCTATCTCGCGCATGGTCCTGGGCACGCCGCACGTTTGTGAACAGCCGTGCGGCCTGGAAATGGCGGCGCGAGATGCGAAAGAGACGCGCGAAGGAGCGCACGACGACAGCGGAGCGAGCACGCCTTCGCGAAGCGCTGCGCACCTTGCTCCCGGGGCAAATCGAGGCCAAACGGAAGCGTCCGGCTCGGACGCCGCCTCCGGAACGCTCTCCGGTGATGGCTGGATTGGCGATGGGGCTGCTTATCGTGGTGGTGCTGATCACGATGACTAAGTACCTGCAACTAGGGGGCCCGGCGCGAGCTGAGGAGTTGATGGTCGAGGCTCAGAATCTGCAAGAGAGAGCTTATGACACACAGGATCCAGACGATTGGTACAGCTATCTGGACCTGGTCACGCAGATCGTGCGACTGAACCCGGAAAACGCCGAGGCCACCGCCATGAGGAAGGAAGCGCAACAGGCTGTAGATACCATTGAGAACGCAGCTCTTCTCAGCGTCACGCCGCTGCTCGAACTGGGCACCGCGCCAACGCCCCGACGCATTCTGGTCGCCGATCAGTGGGTCTATATCCTCGACACCGCTACGGATGCGGTAATGGCCTATCCCGTAGACGCGAACTATACTTCGTCCCAAGCAGAGAACCCGACGACGATCCTAAGACGCGGGCAGACGTATCTCGGAGAGACCGTCAACCATCTGGTGGACTTCGCCTGGATCAGGCCTGGGGGCAACTTCCCTGATGGGGCTGTTTTCATCTACAGCGAGGGAGGCGCGATTTTCATCTACGAACCGGCCTTGGGACCGGGGAGCATCACCGTGCAGCAGTTACAGGGCGACTTGGGGCCTGGGAACGTGACCCTGATGGAGACTTTCGGGGAGAAAGTCTACCTTGTTCACCGGCAGCTCAATCAGATCCTGACTTACGAACCGATCAACGGCATCTACGAGAACCCCCGATTCTACTTCGCGGAGGGAACGGCACCGGATCTGCATCTCACACAGGATATCGGTATCGACGGACGCCTCTACTTGCTGATGGGCGATGGAACGCTGCAGACGTACTTCGCCGGCAGCTACGATCACTCCTTTGAACTGAACGGGCTGCCGGATCCCGATCTCGTGCCCTTCGTGATGGCCATCGAGGACGATCCAGATCAGGGCCTCGTCTATCTGGCCGACACACAGCGAGAGCGGATCATCGTGCTTAACAAGAGAGGGGATTTCATGCACCAATACCGACTTCCCAAAGGCGAGTTTGAGCGCATTGAGACCCTGACGGTGCACGAGCGTCCGCACGTCCTCTACCTTATCGCCAACAACCAACTGCACGCGGCCCCTCTCCCAACGTTTGGCACCAGAGACACACCGTAGCGATTCTCCAGCGGAAGAAGAAACCTATGGCCGACCTCGAGACGATTCGCACTTTCATCGCGATCCCGCTGACCCCGGAGCTCACGAATGAGCTCGATGCGCTCCAGCGCACCCTTAAGCGCACCACGCCCGATGGCTGCGTGCGCTGGGTCCCGCCGACGAACATCCACCTGACGTTACACTTCCTAGGCGACATCCTGCTGGAACGGGTCGACCCGGTAAGGGAAGCTCTCGGTGTGGTGGCGCGCAACGTGCCGCCCTTTGAGTTCACGGCAGGAGAGCTCGGCGCATTTCCAAACCTCCGGCGTCCCAGAGTGATCTGGGTAGGCGTGCAGGACCCGACCTCGTGGCTCGGGCTCCTCCACGCCACCGTCAACGAAGCGCTGGCTAAGTTGGGCTTCAAACCAGAGACGCGGCGCTTCTCACCCCACTTAACGCTGGGACGGGTCCGGCGCAGGGCCGAGTCCCGGGATGTACGCGCGCTCGGCGAGACGATCGCGGGGATGGAGGTGGGGACGTTGGGGCGCGTGCCAGTGCGTGAGCTTATTTTCTTCAAGAGCGAGCTGAAGCCCACAGGGGCTGAATACACGCGACTGGACACCTTCGAGCTCAAGGAGCCGACGCTCACTCAGGAGGGCTAACACCCGGCTAACGCCCGGGGCTAGCCAACGCTACATCGGGCGATGCTATCGCTTCAGGGCGGCGCGGTAGGCTTGCACCGTCTTCTCCGCGGTGGCGCGCCACGTGAAGGCTCGTGCTTGCTGGTCCCCCCTCTCACGGAGACGGGCACGCTCGTCGGGATCCGTGATCAACCGCCAGCACGCGTCAGCGATGGACGCCGGATCGTCAGGATCCACCAGCAGGCCCGCATCGCCCACCACCTCGGGCAAGCTCGCACGGTTCGAAACCACGGTAGGCGTGCCACACTGCATCGCCTCAAGCGCCGGCAGGCCAAACCCCTCGTAGAACGACGGCAGCACCAGCAGGAGGGCTCCGTTGTAGAGCGCGACCAGTTCGTCGACGGACGGGCGCTCTACAAAGCGTATCCGGGCACCCAGCCTGAGGTCCCGGACCGCAGCGTAGATCTCTTCATCGAGCCAGCCGGGTCTCCCGGCTACGACCAGAGGTCGCGCTTCGCCGCGCTCCTGGAGAATCTTGAGCGCCTCGAAAAGTCCCCCTAGATTCTTACGCGGCTCCCATACGCCGACGAAGAGCAGATAACCCGGCGCCAGCCCATGGCGTCCCAGAATCGGCTCGACCTCGGAGCGAGGCAAACGGCGGAAGCGCTCGTCGGCTGCCAGATGCGCCACCGTCACCCGTTCGGGTGCGACACCCAGCAGTTGGGTGAGGTCGCGCTGAGTAGCGTAGGAATCGACGATAATGACGTCCGCGCGGGTCACGGCCCACTCGATCTGCTCATTGTAATATCGGCGCGCCTCGGCGGTCAGATAGTCGGGATAGTGGAGGAAATTGAGATCGTGCACGGTGACGACCCGACGCCGCGCGCCCCAGGCCGGAGGGATGAAGTCCGTGCTGTGCAGGACGTCCAGCCCCAGCGGCCACACCTCCGCCCCGAGGAGCCATCTCTCGAACGGATGGTGGGGCGGTGTGAGAAGACGGCGGGACCTTACGCCAGGGATCGCCAAGGCCTCCCGCTCCTTGCGGTGCAAGAGCAGGGTCAACTGATCTGGCGGAATCAGGTCGGTCAGAGCGCGGGCCAAGCGCCGCGCGTATCGCGAGATGCCACCGGGGGCATAGGCATGCAGGCGCAGATCTATCCCGACCTTCATGCTGGAGACCCATCTCCCCGCGGGCGCACCAGCGGGGTCCTTCCAATCCCGTCGCTTGGGGTTCTCAATGCGGATACGGGCATGTCGGCATCCCCAACCACGCGATCAATACCCGCGCGAGGGATCGACGAGGTTGATCAACGGCTCTCCGCTGAGGTAACGCTGCAGGTTGTCCAGGAAGAGCTGCGCCTCGCGTGTCTTCAGGTGAGCCGTGCTCCAGCTGTTGTGCGGCGTCAGGATGACGTTCGGAAGGGTCCAGAGGGGGGACGTCTCGGGCAGGGGCTCCTCATCGAAGACGTCCAATGCTGCACCAGCGATCACGCCCTCTCGCAACGCCGCAACAAGCGCGGGTTGATCCACGATCGGGCCGCGAGCGATGTTGATAAGCCACGCATGGTCACGCATCTGGCGCAGCTCCGCCGCCCCGATCAGGCCTCGCGTCTTCGGCGTCAGGGGCGCTGCAATCACCACGAAGTCCGCGGCGGCCAACAGGCCGGAAAGCTCGTCCGGAGGAAAGACAGCATTGGCGTGCTCCCCGCCGCGCTCTGGATGGCGCCGCGTTGCGATCACGCGCATGTCGAGGGCTTTGCACCGTCGTGCAATCTCGGATCCGATGTTGCCGAGGCCGACGATGCCAACGGTGAGCCCGGCCAGCTCCCGCAGGCGCAACAGATGCCACCGGCGGGCTTCCTGCTGTTCGAGGAACTCCGGGATGCGCTTAGCGATGACAAGCATATAGGTCAACACCATCTCGGCAATGGGCACGTCGAAGATGCCACTGGCATTGGTGACGACGATGTCGTGCTCCGGCGGCAACGCCCGCAGGGCGTGGTCGATCCCCGCCGTCACGGTATGGACCCAACGCAACGTAGGTAGGCGAAGCAGCCGCTCGACCGTCTCCTGCGGGAGGTCCCACGGCAGCATCACAACTTCCGCGCCCTCGGGGTCGCCCTCGACCTGGCCCTGGTTGTCCACCACGACAATGTCACAGGTCTCGAGAAGATCGCAGGCCTGCGATTCGAGAACCGGCAGCACGAACTCCGGCATAATGATCTTCATTCGATACGTCGCCTCTGAGACCTCCGATATTCCCTGGAAAACACCATCGAGCATAACGGCTTCGATGCAAAGGGCAAGCGAGCTCGGGGTTCCGAGCTCTTTACCGGGCATGGCCCTGTGTTAAGATAGGGACGGAGGTGGTATGACAAAGCAGACTATCGTACACTATGGCGAACTGGGGCTCAAGGGACATAACCGGATCGACTTCGAGCACCGTCTCGTCAGCAACATCCGGAAGGCGCTGGGCGACCTGGGGCGTCCCAAGGTCGAGCGCTTTCACAGCTACATCCTGGTCACGGCACCCGAGCAGGCCCCTGTCGCCGAGGTCGAGTCGCGGTTGCGGCGCATACCAGGCATCGCCTACTCAGCCCCGGTTACGATCACAGCCCTGGACATCGATGCGATGATCGACGTCGCCGTCGAGATGGCGTCAGATGTGATCACGCCTGAGACCAGCTTTCGGATCCGGACCACCCGGGGCAACAAGCAGTTCCCCATGATCTCGCCCGAAGTCGATCGGGAGGTCGGCGCAGCGGTCCAGGCAGCGACCGGCGCCCCGGTGGACCTGACGGACCCCGACATCACGCTAAGCATCCAGATCTACGATGATGGCGCTTACTTGTTTGCGCGCCGTATTCCCGGACCGGGTGGACTGCCCGTGGGCTCGAGCGGTCGGGTGATGGTGCTCTTTTCCGGCGGCATCGACTCGCCGGTCGCCGCCCACCTGATAATGAAGCGAGGCTGCACGGTCGATTTCGTCCACTTCCACCTTCTGCGAGGTGAGGCGCGCATCCGCAACGCGAAAATCGTGACGATGGCCCGCCAGGTCCTGGCACCCCATCGCACGTCGGGCCGTCTCTATATGATCTCGGCGGCCCCCTTCGAGGCCGCGATGGCCCCCTTGGACTCGCGGGTCGCCACCGTGGTCTTCCGGCGGTTCATCATGCGCGCAGCGGAGCGATTGGCCTACCGCCGTCAAGCGCCGGCTCTCGTGACCGGGGAGAGCGTCGGGCAGGTGGCCTCCCAGACCCTCCAGAACATCAACTTGATCGCCCGTGCGAGCGCACTTCCGGTGCTGCGCCCGTTGATCTCGATGGACAAGTTGGAGATCGTCGAGATCGCGAAGCAGATCGACACGTACGAGCTGTCCATACAACCCTACCAAGACCCCTGCTCGCTCCACGCGCAGCATCCCGCAACGCGGGCGCGCCTACGGGAGGTGCTCGCGGTCGAGGAAGAGATCGAGGTCGAACCGCTCCTCCAAGAGACGTTAGCCCGACATCTTGAGGAGATCAGGATTGAGTTCGATCGCGCCTGAGCTCTCCGGGCTGCTTTCCGGGGATAGGCGTTCTGCTATACTACGGGGCGAAACTTGGTCGCACCCGCTTTCCCGATAACGGAGGCTAGAGGGAATGGACGCACGCACCTTTATCGCCGCGCTCG
>CAZPJP010000004.1:33470-55693 GCA_964586915.1 uncultured Anaerolineales bacterium | reverse complement strand
TGTCAGGATGTCGTGCTCACCGAGGCCGACATCGATCTCGATCGGGTGCCGATTCCCCGGTACCATCCCAAGGACGGCGGGCCGTACATCACGGCGGGTGTCGCGGTGATCGAGGATCCCGAACACGGGCGCAACGTCTCCTTCCACCGTCTGATGCGGATCGGCAAGGGCGAGGACATAGACCCTACGCTGGGCATGAATGCCACACACCTGGTCGGACGCATCGTCGAGAACCGGGGTACGCACACCGCGTGGCGCAAGCGCCCGGAAGGGTTGCCGATGGCTATCTGCATCGGCGTCGCACCGCACATATTGCTAGCCGCTGCGCTATCCCCTCCGAAGGGCGTGGATGAGCTGGCCATTGCCGCGGCGATGGCCCCGACGCCGACGGTGACGGCCGTGACGCAGCCGTTGGTCATTCCGGCGGAGGCGGAGCTTGTCCTCGAAGGCATTCTGACTCACGCGTTCACGACCGAGGGCCCGTTCCCCGACCTCTCGGGCACGATGGACGGCACGCGCGAGCAACCTATCTTCCGGGTCACCGCGATCACCCATCGCCGCGATCCGATCTTTCACGCGCTGCTGCCCGCCGGCCTCGAGCACAAGAACCTGATGGGGATGCCGCGAGAGCCCACGATTTACGCCGAGGTCAGTAAGGTGACGACCTGCACTGGCGTGCGGATCACACCCGGTGGATGCTCCTGGCTTCACGCTGTGGTGCAGATCGAGCCGCAAGGCCCTGACGATGGACGGCGGGCGATTGAGGCAGCGTTCCGAGGGCATACATCGTTAAAGCACGTGGTTATCGTCGACACGGACGTCAATCTAGACGACCCAAGCGACGTGGAGTGGGCGATTGCCACCCGCTTCCAGGCGGACCGAGACCTGTTGGTGCTTCCGGATCAACCGAGCTCCAGCCTGGATCCCAGCGCACGGCAGACGCCCGGTCAGAAGGCCCGCACCACAAAGATGGGGTTGGACACCACCATCCCGTGGGGCGAGCCCCGAGACGGCTACCTAAGGGTTCGCTATGCATCATCGGATCCCAAAGGAGGGAGAGAATGAAGTTTCTAAACACCGTGAACCGCATCGTGATCGTGATTCTATGCTTGACACTCATGGGGGTGCTCACCGCCCTGTTCCTGATGCCACAGTCAACCCTGACCAGCGTGGGGCAGTGGATGGTGGGCTGGGGTCATTACCTACAACAGCAGGATCCCTGGACGCGAACGATCATCGGCACTGGGCTCACCGTCGTGGTCAATATCCTGCTCCTCGTTGTGATTTACCTGGAGGTCCGCAGGGGGCGCCGTCGGTTCATACGGGTCCAGCAGGTCGCCGGAGGCCTAGCCAACATCAGCACGGACAGCGTCACGCAACTCCTGGAATACCGGCTCGATCCGGTGCCGGGCGTCATCCGAGTCTCTCCCCAGATACGCGCCAAGGGGAACAAGGTCGATGCGCGTGTCGAGGTCGGGGTCACACGGGGGACCAACGTGCCACAGCTTGCCAATCGTCTGATCAAGGAAATTCAGTCAGCGCTCACGGAGGAGTTGGGATTGCGGATCGCCGGTCAGCCCGAGGTGCGCGTGACCGTGGTGTCGCCGAAGGGGACCGAGGCAGCCCCACCGCCGCCCCCGACCTCCTATAAGCCTGAGGCTGCGCCCAGGCCTGAGGCTGGGCGCAGGCGCGAACCGACGTCTGAGACAGGCGCAGAGGAGAGGGTGATGCGCGAAGAGGACGTCGACAAGCTCGTCGGTGTCGACAAGCTCGTCGGTGTGGAGACGGAGACGCCCGATGAGCAGGCTAAGGAAGAGGAGAGAGATCAGGCGTGAACGATATCGCTACGCTGGCACCGGAAGCACTCCTCGAAGCCCTGATCTTCGCCGCTCCACACCCGGTCGCTGTGGACGAGCTCGCCAGCGCCACCGGACTCTCCACCGAGGAGGTCGAAGCTGCGCTTGCCAATCTGGAGGCCGAGATGTTGGGGCGCGGATTGCGGCTGCAGCGCACGCGAGGGCGACTACAGCTCGTGACCGCGCCAGAGGCCGCAAGCTATATTGAGACCCTGCTCGGCCTAGACGTCACGCTGCGCCTCACGCAGGCTGCGATGGAGACTTTGGCCATCGTGGCCTACGCGCAGCCGGTCACGCGACCTCAGGTGGAGTCAATCCGCGGCGTTAGCAGTGACAGCACGCTCCGCACCCTCCTATCTGCGGGCCTGATCGAGGAGTTGGGGCGGGCTGAGTCGCTGGGACGCCCCATCCTGTATGGGACGACCTTCGAATTCCTTCAACAATTCGGTCTCGAGCGGCCCGAGGATCTCCCTCCCTTGCAGCCCGGTCAGGCGCCTGAGGCATAGCCACGCCAAACTCAAGGCCGTCGTTCAGGCCGTTCGACGGACCGCCGTTCTGGTCGAGCACTCGTGCACTTCTCCTCAATGACAAAGCAGATCGATCATCTATGAGGCGACCGTGGACTCACCAGCAACACAGAATCTGGATCGCCCTGGCGATTCCGGCGCTGTTGGTGCTCATGGTTTGGCCGCGTCCCGTCAGCGCTCAGGCGCCGACGGGCACGACAGGCGTCTACTATGTCGGACCGGAGGACGCGATCGCTGATGCGATCAACCTTGCAGCGCCGTACCTCGTGCGGGTGGATCAGCCGGACCTCGCTCAGGTCATCGTTATCAACAACGCGCCGCTCCGGGACTCCCTGCAGGTTTTCAGCAACGAGATCCAACAGGAGCGTGTCGGCCTAGTCCTCTTCTGCGGCCCGCTCTTTCCCCAGGCGGTGGAGGACCTTCGCGCCTTGCTAGGGGTGAGCGCCTTCGGATTGGCAGAGAGCGCGGAGTCCGTGCCCGTCCAAACCCCGACCCGTGAGGATCCTCTCCAGCGAGAGATCACGTGGCGTTCGGCCCCTCCCATTCGCGCGCGGACCCTTATCACCAACCCGAACCTGCTCAGATCCATCGTGGTTTCCTCCGAGGGACAGGGCCTCATTCAGCGGGCGCGGGGACGCGAGGAGACACAGGTGCTGCTGATCGGGGGGTGGCTGAGCCACCCCTCGAACAACGCCTGGCCTGAGTGGGCGTACTATAACTACCTGATCTACCGGCTGATCGTTGATGCAGCCGGGACCGGACGCCCACTGTCATTTTCCAATTACCCCCATTCTCCGGCTCCCCAGCGTTCTCTGCGTTGGACGATCGCCGGTGCCGGCGCGAGCCTGATCTTCAGCGCGGTTGCCATCTTCTACGGGGCACAGCGCCGCCTCTATCTGAATCCTGCCCTTGCCGACTCGTGGCATGCACTGACGGCGCTCGCGGCGCAACCGGCGGAGCCAGAGGCGTGGCGGCGGGTGGGATTTCACCGGCCTTTGGCGGGGTTCCTGGCGTATCTGCCGCTGGGCCTTCTCCTTATGCTTCCCACAATCGGTTATGGCGTGTACGTGCTGCCGGAGATGCTGCTGGGAGGCCCCGATCGGCTGGAGACCTGGACCGCGGTGAACGTAGGGACGCTGGCTTTGTGGATCCTACTAGATGCGGGTATGGGCATTGCAGCAGTCCGGCACTTCAGCGCCAATCAAACCCTCTTCCCGCGAAGAGCCCCACGCTATCTGCAATTCTATGTTTGGTGGCAATTCCTGAGTGGCACTGCCCAGGCAGGGATCATCGGCATTCTCGTGGCCACCGCTCTGCCGGGTTCGGGTCTGGCACATCTAACTTATTATCTGCTGGCCCTCGCCGCGCTGCAGTTTCCGGGCTTCCTGCAGATCTTCGCCCTCTCCTTCAGAGCCCGCCAGAGATTCGATTACGAGCAGTTTCTCAACCTCTTTCACGCTCTCAGCCTGCCTCTGGCCCAGATGGGTGTCATTCTTGCTTTGCGTCCGTGGGGCCAGGCGAGCGCCGCCATCGGACCCGGTCTGGCAGGAAGCATCGGCGTTGCAGGAGGGACCCTTCTGGCTCGGGCACTCACCTTCCTCTTGGGAGCTGGTCTCCATCGACGCGAGGGACTACCGTTGAGGGCGCTCTTCCTGCCAACCTTCGATGCCCAGACACGAGCTGAGATGTTGGCTTTTGGACTGCCATGGGCCGTGGGCGCCGCGATCCCCGCGGTGGGAACGCTACTGCAGATCACGCTATTAAGCGAGCCCCTGGCCTCGACGGTGGGATCCGAGATCTGGCAACTACTTATGTTGCTCGCCGGTGGCTATGAGGTGCTCTTGGTGGGGCTCTACAGGGACCTGATGCCAGCGCTGACAGAAGCGCACGTTATGAACACCAAGACGCTACTGCGATATTACCTCAGCCAAGCGATCCGATATGGCGCCTGGCTCAGCTTCTTCCTCTTTGCAGTCCTCGCCGCAATCGGCGAACCTCTGCTGGGTAGCGAGACCCTCATAAGCTGGCTAGGTGTGGAGCAGAGCACAGGTGAGGTTGGTGCCCTCTCCCTGCTTCTTCCGATCCTCGGGTGGGGGGCCCTGCGATGGGCCGCGTGGCTGCCCGATCGCATGCTCGAAGCCGCCAAGCGTCCCAGTCTGATCGCGCTTCTCGCCTTGATCGAGCACGGAGCGCGATTGGGTGGAGCTCTGCTGCTGGTTCGTGTCTGGGGCGCTTCGGGCGTTCTCGCAGCTTATCTCGGGGCCTTGATACTGCGGATTGGCATTGGACGGGTTCTGGCAGGTCATCAGCTCGTCCGCGCCCGACTCTACGTCTGGCAGAGCCTGATCGCGCCGGCCGGCGCGGGCGTGATCCTCTATCAGCTGTTGCGCGGCGCGACGGCGCTGTGGGAGCCGGCGACGTTGCGCGGAAGCGTTCTCTTCAGCATCGGTCTGCTCTTGCCCACCTTGCTGTTCTATGCCTTCCTCACCGCGCTCCTGGGTGGATGGGACGCCGGCGGTTTGGAGGAACTCAGGAGGGCAACAAGGATCAGCGGACTGGGCAGGCCCTTCGCGTGGGCCTTGCGCCTGTCGGTCCGTAGCGGCGCGAGGTTATCCCCCCTGCACGGGCGTTTTCCAATGGCGCTCTATGAGCTGGCTCAGGACGAAGCGCACGCGCTGACCTTTGCGCAAACCTCGATTGAGTAGATAATTGACCTCCATACCGCACCTTCGGCTGAGCTTTGCATTTAGGCACCCGGAAAAGTGGTTCCGTACCGATCAACACAATACTTCTAGGATGAGGAGTCAGATATGACCGATAGAGTGCTGGCCTTATCAATCGCTCTTGTGCTGATGGTCGCCAGCCTGGCCTGCGCGCTATTTGAGACGACGCCGGAGCCCGCTGCTGACACGCCAATCCCGCCCCCGCCTACGGCGACATCCGCACCCGCCACACCCGTCCCGACCACGGAGGTGCCGGTGACGCGCACGCCGCCTCCGACCCCAACGCTACGCCCCAAGGGGACCGTCCTGCAGGTGGTCAATGACTCGGATCAGGAGATCTGGTATCTTTACATCTCCCAAGCGGACGCCGAGGAGTGGGGTGACGACCAACTGGAAGCTGACACCATCCCGCCGGGTGGCACGTTTGAGCTCACAGGCGTGCCCGACGGCATCTACGATCTGCAGGCCCGAAACGAGAGCGACGAAGTGATCCGAACCGCCTGGGAGTTGGAGGTCGCAGGCACCACGACGTGGGTGGTCAGCGCCCAGGCAGGGCTGGAGATCATCAACAGCTCCAACACGCCGATCGGCAAGCTCTATGTATCGAGGGTCGTGGATGACACGTGGGGCCCGGACGTGTTGGGAGGGCAGATAATCCCAGTAGGTGGTTCCTTCTTCCTGGAGGACCTCGAGGTGGACGCTTACGACCTGCGGGTCGAAGCGGCGAACGAAGATCTGATCGAGATCGTCTACAGCGTTGATTTTCAGGGCGACGCCTATTGGGAGGTCAGAGGGAAAACGGACCTTCCCGGCAACGCCGTACTGCGATTTGAGGACGACTTCACCGACAATCGCAACAACTGGGGCGGCACCCAGACAGACGAGGTGATCTACAACGCGCCGACGGGGGGTGAGTACTGCATCGACGTCCTGGTCGAGGAGTTAACCGCGTGGGAATGGTACGAGCCCTTCCGCCCGGATGAGTTTATCGCCGAAGTTGCGTGCTACGCACCAGCGTGGAGCAGCGCCACCTGCGGCCTGGGCTTTGGCCCGGATGGGGACAATCTCTACTGGTTTGAAGTCTCGCCCTCCGACCAAACCTTCGCTCTCTTCCTGCTCCTCAACGATGAATGGCAGCCCAGCCTGATTGAGTGGACCGTCTCGAAGAACATCTCCCCCGAGGGTTGGAATTATCTGAGCCTGGAACGCGTGAACGGCGTCGTCTCCGTCCTCGTCAACGGCATCGTCCAGGGCGCCGTTTCGAGTGACTACTTCCCGACCGGACGTATTGGCTTAGGCGGGGCGACGTATTCGGACAGTAATGTGACGATCTGCCTGGACAACTTACGCGTCTGGCGCCTGGAGTAAGTCTGAAAGGCGCTCAATCTGCGCGATCGCCCGGCCGATCCTAGTGGTTGGTCGGGTGATCGTTATTTCGCCAGACGGTCACAATCGCATTCTCTACCCGCACGGTGTCCCCGGTCTGAATCGCCTCTATGGGAACAAGATCCACCATCGGGATGTCGCTGATGATCGCGCCCACGGCGACAATGGGCTCGCTCTCTGCGTTGAGGATCGCGGCGGGAGCCTTGCCCTTGACGGCAAGTTGATAGAGGACGTAGGAGCCCACCGTGCTGCCCTTACCGGTCGGAAAGACCAGGATCTTCCCTGCCACAGACTGTCCCTCGAGCGGATGACCGCGCTCCGTGACCAGACCCGTCTCGCCGTCCACGCCCCCGAGGAAGCCGATGGGCTCGAGCGAGACCAGAGCTTGTGCCTCTGCCAGACCAGCTTTGATGACGCGACCGGTGAAGGTCAGCGTGGGAGGGGTACCCAAGGCGTCTCCTTCCTGCACATTCATGGTTGTGAATCGGCAATCCTGTGAATCCGGTATCTCGGTGCACTTCTCTGGGGCGTCCCGTTTCAGGCGCTTGGGCCTGGCCAGCGCCCGGTTAGCGCCGCGTCCACGCACGCGATCAGCGTACCAAATCGCACGCCCACCCCAGCAAGGTTCCGCAGGTAATAGGCGCCCTTTGCAGAGGGGGTCGCAACAACTTCGAAGCCCAGGTCTCGGACCGGCGCGATCGCCATGCACGCATCTGCAAAGACCCTCCCCCCAGCCGACTCGATGGTCTGCACCAGCCCCCGCTCAATCGCGGCGACCCGAATCGGCCGCGCGCACGTGATCCAAAGCGGCATCCGAACGGCCTTCGCCTCCAAGCGCTCGGCGACCCACGCTATTTCGGCGAGGGAAGCATGGGGACACCCGATCCAGACTAAGTCAGGCTGTCCCCCCTCGTCACTCAGGGAAGCATAGCCCGGCGTCAAGTCATCGATCATGAGCGTCTCAGCGTCTGGCGTCAGCATTGTCATCGCCCTGGCTTCTGGTGTGACGCCCTCGATGTGATAGAGGGCCACGGCGCCGGTCGCGGCCATAGCCGCGCCCAGCGCCTTGAGCTTCTCCTCCCAAAGGGGGTCCGCGCGGTCCAGATCCAAACCCGTGAAATGGGGAATCCGCTGGCGCGCGTGCTGGCCGACGAGGGCACCGAGGGCACTGTAGTCGGAGATGCCATACAGACGGACACGCGGCTCGATGGTGAGCGTCGCACGCCGATTCTCCTCGAGATGCAGGCCATAGGCGCCGGTGCGGCCTGTCAAGGCCGCCGCAATTGCGCCGGGGCCGCCCTCGCGATTGGTGCGCGCCCCGAGGACGCTGTTGGCAAAGGCAACGGCGGAAGACTCTGCCCACGCGATATGAGCGCCCATCATCGGACGGTTGCCGATCAGATAAGGCGTACAGGTCGGCGTCGGTTGACCTTGCCCAATGCCCATGCTGGCAAAGGCATCGACCACCTGTTGCTGCTTCTCCGCGAAGTCGTCCCCAAAGCCCTGCTCGCGCCAGCGTATCATATCCATCGCCGTGGGATTGAGTGTCGTGGGCACGCGCACGCGGGCGCCCTCGTCGGCCCAGCGTCGCAGAAACGCCAGACCGGCGTCGCCGATGTTGCGATAAGAGACACCCGAGATCTGCACGCTCTCAACGGGAATCAGGTGCTGCGCCCCGTAGATATTCGCTAAGGCGACGACAATCTCCATCGCGCGTCGAAGGGCTGGACCGGCCTCGCCCGCCAGCCAGGCCCGCTCCTCCTGAGTTAGGTTCACCGTGCGATCGTTCATGTCCTGAGATCCATCCCCTTCACCCGCGAGCATTCTAGCTGAAAGGGTCGAGGGTGTAAAGGGTTTTCCATAACCTTGGTATGCTATTGGAGGGTTTAGGCCTTCCGGCTGCTGTATGGAGCAGCCGGACAGAGATCCAGACGTGGTTGTGAGGCTAACTCGACGCGCTGGCGTAGCGCTTGAGGCCCGTGCGGAAGAGGATCGTCGCGCCGGCGAAGAAGACCACTGCAAGCGCGACACTTCCCAGGAGCAGGACGCCCGAGAGCGTGCCGCTCAGCGCCTGGGCTGGGATCGTCGTCATGACCCCGACGGGCACCACCCAGGTCAGTATCAAGCGCAGCCACCCTGGGTACACTCCCACGGGATAGCGAGCCATCTGGAAGACGGCATTGAAGAGCCACGTGAAGAGGAAGCCCGGGCTCCAGAAGACCAGGGCAGAGAAGGCCAGCAGGATTGCGTAGAGGACGGTCACACCCGCCATCAGCGTGACGACGAAGGCGATCACATCTGCGAAGGCCAAGGCTCTCCCCAGGTGCGCCATCGAGACAGCCAGGACGCCCAGGGCCAGGAGTAAGTCGAGCAAGGCCAGAGGCTGCCAGTGCCGCACGCTGGCGAGGAATTGCGTATCCACGGGGCGAAGGACCGTGAAGTCAAACGTCCCGGTCCAGATCTCGCCATCCATCCCAGCCAGCGCCTCCAGGCTCGGGCCGATAAAGAGGCGACGTAACGCCCCCAGCGCGAGGTAAGTTCCCAGCAACGCCAGCGTGGAGGGCAGCGTCCAGCCGCGCACGGCCTCAACCTGGCTGAACAGGACGATCACCCCAAGGAGTCCCGTGGCGAGGTTAAGGACGGAGTGAAGCAAACTGATCCAGAAATTGGCTCGATAGGCCAGCGCGTTCTGTAGCGCGAGGCCGATGAACGACCCGATAAGCTTAAGATAACGCATGGCCCCCTCCGTAAGCACGAGATGACTGAACCACGACACCCTCACCCACCGACGGCTGAGTAGCGCTTGACCCCGGCGCGCCACAGGATGAGAAAGAGCGCGGCGGCGACGGCTAACCATCCGATCTGATACGCGAACCCTACGAGCAACGCGGGGGTATCGAGCTGGCCGGTCAGAATCTCAACCGGAAAGCCCAACATATACCGAAAGGGCAAGACCGCCGCGCTCTGACGCAAGAGACCCGGCAGAAGACGTGTAGGGGCCACCTGCCCCGCCAGCAGGAAAATGAGCGCATCCTGCAGCGCCAGCAAGCCGTCAGCGCGGGTCGCCCAAAAGGCAAGAAGCGCGAGCGCATATCCCCACAGGAAACGCACCCCCCAGGCCATAACCAGGGCTGGGAGGAAAGCCAGGACCTGGTCCATCGTCAGGTGCAGCTCGGGACGAAGCAGCAGCGCCAGAATCGCCGTGATGGGGACTACAAAGATCATATAGACGACCTTGCCCGCGACCTCGCTGGCGAGCACGTCAAAGACCGGTGACAGCGGGCGCAGCAATAGCCTGTTCAAGCCCCCATAGCGGATGGTGTCGCCCACCGTCCAGTTGGTCTGGGAGTAGGTCAGCTGATTGACCAGAATCAGAATCAGGTAGTACGCTACGAACCCGCCCCGCGTAAGCCCTCCGATCTCGCCACCCCCAACAGCCGTCGACCAGACAAAGAGATAGATCAGCGGCGGGATCATCCAGCCGAAGGCCAGCAGGAAGAAAAAGCTGCGGTGCTGGAGCCAACTCAGCCACGTGGCCTTGATGAGCGCCCAGCCCCGGCGCAGGTCTTGCGTGCGCAAGTCTTGCGTGTGCAGGCCTTGCGTGCGCAGGTCTTGCGTGTGCAGGTCTTGCGTGTGCAGGTCTTGCGTGCGCAGGTCTTGCGTGCGCAGATTCACCGACCGCTCCCGATGCGCCATCATGCCTCCCCGACCGCGTACCTGAGCCAGACGACCTCCCCCTCCACGTTCTCGACGTGCAACAGGCTTAGGGGTATGAGCCCGTTTTCCGAGGTGAGGTCAGGGGCGACGTAAAGGGAACGGGGCGAGCGCCCGCCGACAAGGCACGGGTTGAGCAGCCGGTAGTAGAGAACCTCGTCGTCCTTCAGCCAATCCATTCGGCCATCGACGAAAACCTCTGTGTGCACTATGACCTTAGGTCGCATCGTTTTTCCTCCTGTGTGCTTCAATGGGTGCCGACTGAACGGGTAGCCTCGCGACCGGCCTCATCCTCAAGATGCAGTTCGGTCTCCTCGCCCGAATAGACCTGGTCTATCACGGCCTCGATCGGGGGATCCTCTACGGTCAGGTCGACCACGGGGAATGCATTGAGCAAGTGAGCCGTCATCGCCGGGGCGGTCGCCCGGTCCACGCGCAGCGTGAGGCGGCTGGCCTCCTGCTCGATGACCTCGGCGCCCTCGGGCAGACCGGCGATGCGCCCCTCTGCCTGATGTCCATTTCCCAGGCTCACGTGAATCAGCTTGAAGGGCGCCAGCTTGCGGGCGAGACGCCCGAGCTCGCCGTCATAGAGAAGGCGCCCGTGGTGAATCAGGATGACGCGCGAGCAAAGCGCGACGACGTCAGCCATATAATGGCTGGTCAGGATGATCGTCACCTCCCGGCGACGATTGTACGCTGCCAGGAAACGCCGGAGCCGCCCCTGCATCGAGACGTCAAGCCCCAGCGTGGGCTCGTCGAGGAAGAGCACGTCGGGACGATGGAGCAACCCGGCGACCAGCTCGCACTTCATCCGCTCCCCCAGGGAGAAGTTGCGGACCGGTTTCGTCAGAAGCGGCTCCATATCGAGGAGCGCGACCAACTCATCCAGGGTCTCCCGAAACTGGGCCGGGGGAACGCCGTAGATCTCGCCCAGCACGCGGAAGCTATCCAGCGGTGGAATGTCCCAGATCATCTGGCTCTTGTTACCGAGCACCATGCTGATCCGCCGCAGATAGGCGGGCTTGCGCTCCCAGGGTGTGAAATCCAGGACCCGCGCCTCGCCCGCGGATGGATGCAGCAACCCGGAGAGCATCTTCAGCGTGGTCGTCTTGCCGGCCCCGTTCGGTCCGATGAAGCCGACCATCTCGCCCGGCTCGACGGTGAAACTGATGTCACGGACGGCCTCCACATCGCGATAGGCCCGCCGCACCAGGCTCTTGAGCGCGGCGCCCAAGCCGGGCGCGCGCTCGGGCACGCGGTATGTTTTGGACAGACTTGTCACGGAGATATGCGGCATCTCACCTCCTCTAGGTTTTCTTCCTTCACTCCATCATCCCATCTGACAAACGAGTTCCGTCCATCGAGCTCGTCGTGATGCGCAACGGCTCTCAACGAAGTCTGACTCTACACTCATCGTACAACATTGGTGTATAGGTGGAGGGTTTGAGACAGATGGAACCTTCCGTCCCACAACCGCGTCTATAGGATGGAGTCTTGACACAGGACGCGCATTTCGACCCAGGAAGAAGGAGGCATAGTGAAAACGTTAAGAGTGAGACGCTGGTCTGTACCGGCGGCGATTCTCCTACTGAGCTTGCTCATCACCGCCTGTGGGGCAACGGCTACGCCGGAGCCCCCAGCCGACGGCAGCGTCAAGGTCGCTGCAGCGAGCGTCCAGCGCGAGAGCGACCCAGACGTGACAATCGACGATCTCTCCGTTCTGGCGCAGGGCCAAAACGCATTCGCGTTTGACCTCTACCAGGCGATACGGGAGGCTGATGAGAACCTCTTCTACTCTCCATATAGCATCTCGGTGGCCCTGGCGATGACGTACGCCGGCGCGCGAGGTGAGACGGCTCAACAGATGGCGGAGGTGCTCCACTACGGTCTGCCGCAGGACCGCCTCCACCCGGCGATGAACGCGGTGGCACAGAGTTTGACGCATCAGGAGGGCCTGACCCTGACGGTCGCTAACTCGCTCTGGGCCCAGGAGGATTACACGTTTCTGGACGCCTTTCTCGAGACCCTGGCCCGCAACTACGGGGCAGGCGTGCGGCTCGTCGACTACATCGACCCGGCGGCTCGCGAGGAGGCACGTCAGGCCATTAATGACTGGGTGCTGGATGAGACAAACGGTAAGGTGGAGGAGTTGATCCTGGAGGATATGCTCACCGACCTCACCCGGTTGGTCTTGGCTAACGCCATCGCGTTTGAGGCCGACTGGGCGGATCCCTTCCAACATAGCACGGAGGACGACACCTTCTTCCTGCTCGACGGCACCGAGGTCACGGTTCCGATGATGGCGCGCAGGGCGACGACCCTCCATGCTGAGACGGAGAGATATCAGGCTATCGATCTCCCTTACGAGGGAGAGCGCATGCACATGATGGTGCTGATGCCGGCGGAAGGTGAATTCGAAGAGATCGAGGCGGAACTGGATGCCAGCTTTGCGCGGGGGCTCATCGACAGCATTGAGGCCAAGGACGTGAAGCTCTACATGCCCAAGTTCTCCTACGACGCACGGCTAGCGCTCAAGGACACGCTGATAGGGCTGGGGATGGTCGACGCCTTCGACGCGGATCTAGCGGATCTGTCGGGAATGGATGGGACCGACCTGCTCTACATCTCTCGCGTCGCCCACAAAGCCTTCGTCGCGGTGGATGAAGAGGGCACCGAGGCCGCCGCAGCCACCGGTGTCATCGTCGAGGAAGAGTCGATGCCGGTCACTGTGCGAGTGGAGCGGCCCTTCATCTTCTTTATCTATGACGCCGAGCTGGACGTCATCCTCTTTGTGGGGCGGGTCCTGAACCCGGCGATGTCCGACTAGAAGCCGACGGAGCGCCGAAGGCCCGCCCGATGGATTCTCCGGGCGGGCCTTGGCCAAAGCTAACGGCGTCAGTCGGCGGCAGGGCTGACTCTGAGTGTCTTGATATCGAAGGGGGCAAAGGCCAGCTCAACGGCGTTGTCCGACACGGTGAGATCCCGGAGCGGACTCTCCATCAGGTCCGCCTCGGCGCTTGCGGCGATGTCAAAGCCGAAGTGGAGCGACACGTCGACGGAGGCGCCCGTCGCCTCGTAGAGGCGGATGATGATATCGGCGTCGGCACCGCCTGTGCTATCCTCTGCCTGCTTGACGGCTTCGACGATGACGGCGGGCGTGTCCAGCTGCAGCAACGAAGCCGTGCGCGGCGCCTCACCCTCGTGGACGTCCACCGGCGTGACACGCAGGGGCACGTTCAGCGCGTAGCCAGCCTGGATGACGCCGCCTGATATGGCATCGCCAGGATGGGGATAGAGGGCGTAGGTAAAGACGTGGTCGGCCTGATCCGTGAACCCGAGATGAGGCTCGCCCGGCGGGAACTCCTCATCCACGTGGGGATTGGCGCCGGGGTAGGGCACGCTGCGGAGGAGGTTGAGGTCGATCACGGGCCTCTGGCCCTCTCTCTTGATCTTGTGACCGTACTTGGCGTCGTTGAGCAGCGCGACGCCATAGTCCCGCTGGGAGACGTCGACCCACTTGTGCGCGGCGACCTCGTCCTTAGCCAGGTCCCAGGTCGTGTTACGATGCGTCGGGCGCCGGATGTGCCCGAACTGGATCTCGTAGGTCGCCTCGTCGGCATGAACGGCGACAGGGAACTGCGTGCGCAACATCGTCCGGGTCTCCCGCCAGTGGAGACGCGTCACGAAGTCCAATCGGGGGGAACCGGCGGTCAGCACGATATCCTGAACGAGCTCTGAGTGACCCAGCTGGTAGGTCTGGGTCACGATCGCTTTAGGCCCCTCCACGCGGGCCTCGACGTCGACGAGCGCCATGCGTCGCGGTATCTGCTCCGCATAGTCCATGGGGAAATCCCAAGCATCTCCGGGGTCCGCGAAGACCGCCAGACGGTTGCCGGTCTGCCCCTCGGGTACGACCTCGCGATCGAAGCGCTTGTCGTAGAGCGACGCGATGCTCCCGTCCTCGGCGAAGCTCACACGCAGAACATCGTTCTCCAGCACCTCCGCCGTGGCCGACAATGCCGGGACCTCATCCACAGCTGCGTGAGCATCGACGGCGGCGTAGCCCATCGCAGGCACCTCGGCGTCGATCCACCGATCGCGCGCCCGGATCCACTCCCTGCGCGGCCAGGAGAGGGCGTTGTGCAGCACCACCGGCGCCGCCATACCCGCCGTGTCAACCTGGTCGGCGAGCAGCACATCCGCCTCTGCGGTAAGCGCCTGCACGTCCTTGTACATCGCTTCGTAGCGCGCGAGGCTTTCGTCATAGACTCGCTTGATCGACGAGCCGGGTAGGATATCGTGGAACTGGTAGAGTAACACCTCACGCCAGATCTTCTGGAGCTGCGAGGCCGGGTAGTCGGCGCCCGTTAATAGGCCAGCCACCACGGCGCTCCACTCAAGATCGCGCAGGGCGAGCTCCATCTTGCGGTTGTACCATTTGTTCCACGCCTCGGTGGTCAGCGTCCCCTCGTGGCGCTCGAGGTAGAGTTCCCCGACCCACGTGGGGAAGCGGGCGGCCTCCTCCTTCCAGGCTTCGAAGAACGCCGCCGCCGGCTCCTGCTTTACGGGACTGAGACCGGCGAGGTTCTTGATGCGGTCCAGCCGCTCCAGGTGCTCAGCGCCAGGCCCCCCACCGCCGTCGCCGATGCCGTAGACCATCAGCGCGTGGTGCGAGACATCCTTGTCCTTGTAGTTGCGCTCGATCGTGCGCACCGAGCGAGGCGCAGCCGGGCTGTTATAGGTCTCCTCCGGCAGCATATGGGTGAGGACCGTCGTCCCGTCGATCCCTTGCCAGTAGAATGAGTGGTGCGGGAAGGTGTTGATCAAGCTCCACGACAGCTTCTGGGTCGAGAAGATGGTCACCCCGGCCTTGTCGAGAATCTGTGGCAGCGCCGCCGTGTAGCCGAAGACGTCCGGCAGCCAGAGGTAGTCAAGCTCGACGCCGAACTCCTCCTTGAAGAAGCGCTTGCCCTCCAAAAGCTGGCGCACCAGCGCCTCGCCCCCGGAGACGTTGGTGTCAGCCTCCACCCACATCGCGCCCTGCGGCTCGATGCGACCTTCTTGGACCTTGGCCTTGATCTTGGCGTAGAGCTCAGGGTAACGCTCCTTCATCCACAGATAGTATTGAGGCTGGCTCGCGCCGAAGACGTAGTCAGAATAGCGATCCAGCAGCTCAAGGGCGGTGGAGAAGGTGCGCGCCCCCTTGCGGATCGTCTCACGGATAGGCCAGAGCCAGCCGAGGTCCATATGCGCGTGGCCAACGGCGCTGATCTGAAGTGAGGGATCACCTCCACGCTGCGCGAGGAGGGGGGCCAGGATCGTCCGCGCCTTCACCGCGTTCTCAGGGATGCCCCTGTAGATCAGGCGCGTGACGTCCATGAGGCCCGTGAGGATCTGTTGGTAGCGCGGGCTCTCCTCATCGAGGACCTTGAGGAAATCCAGAAGCACCTCGAAGTCATAGTAAAGCGCCCGCACCTCGTCGCGACAGAGGGCGATGCTCGCCTCGCGAACGGTCCCCTCGCCGGAAAGGCGACCGAAGAGATCATTGCAGCCAGCGTCGGCCCATAGGTCAATGGGATCTCCCGGTCGGACCTCTTGCGCGACCTGAACGACGCGCTTGCCTGGCGTGCCGAGGCTGTAGTCGAACCCCGATCCGACAGGGGTCAGCCCCCGGATGGGGACACCCTCCTCGTCGAAGACGGCCATCTCTCCATTCACGTCGAGCAGCAGGACGACGTGCTTGCCGGCAACACCGGCCGGTATCTCACCCTTGAAATGGAACCACGCGCTGTCAAAGAGGTCGCCCCACTTGTCGCCGATCTCAAGCTCGAGCAGCTCTCCGCTCTGACGATCGTCGAAGGGCAACGGTTCGTGGGTGCGCCAGGCGCGGATCGTCAGTGGCGCGACCTTGACGTAGACCGCCTCACCGATCATCCGTAGCGCAATATCCAGGTGGTGTTTGGTGTAGGGCTTGTAATCAGGCATTAGGTTTTCCTCCTCAGTTAGGATGTGCTGAGCTTAATCGAGCTGCACCTCGCGGCCCAACTCGGCGGAGCGATAGATGCCGTCCAGGACGGCCATGACGTTGAGGACCTCCGCACGCTTCACGATCTTCTCCTCCTCACCGCGGATGACGCGGAGCGCGTGCTCCATCGCCCAGTGGTGTCCCGAGAAGGGCACGTCGCGATCGCGGGGGACCTTAAGATCGACGTTGGCCTGATACCGTCCAACGTTGGTGATCAGCTGGAGAGGGCGAAGCTGCAGGCCGCCCTCCGTCCCTAGAATGAAGGTCTTACCCGGGTCGTCGGGGACGTTGGCCGCCCAGGACGTGCGCAGCACGACGGTCGCGTCGTTTTCCAGACGGATAAAGGCCGAGGCAAAGTCCTCCACGTCGAACTCCCGATAGTCATACGGACGCGGGGTGAGAACGCCCGCCGGCGCGCCGCTGTCGGCCAGGGAGGTTGCCAGGTCCTCTTCGCGGTCGCCAAACTTGGTGTAGGTCTGGCCGGTGACGGCCACAGCCCGGGGATTTCCCATGATCCAGAAGAGCAGATCGATCATATGCACGCCTAAGTCATAGACCGGCCCTCCGGCATTATGCTCCTGAATATGGAAGACCCCCCATTTGGGAATGCCGCGGCGGCGAAGCGCCGCCGTCTCGGCGTAGTAGATCTCGCCCAGCTTGCCGGCGTCGGCGAACTCCTTGGCCGCCATACTGCCCGCGTTGAACCGGGCCGTCTGGGTGACAAAGAGCTCTCGCCCGGCAGCGTCGGCGGCCTCGAACATCTCCCTGGCATTCGCCACGCTGGTGGTGATCGGTTTCTCGCACAGGACATGCGCGCCGGCCCGCAGCGCCGCGATGGTCGGGGCCTTATGATACACATTTGGCGTGCAGACGGAGACGATGTCCGGCGCGGTCTCGTCCAACATAAGCTGCCAGTCGCCGTAGACATGCTTGATGCCAAAGTGAGCGGCAGCTTTTTGCGCCCGATCCTCCAGGACATCGGCGGCGGCAACGAGCTCGACATCGTCGGAGAGCGCCTGCCACGCGGGGATATGCGCGATCTGCGCGATCATGCCAGTGCCAATGATTGCAACACGGAGTTTGTCTGTGCTCATTGTGAGTTCCTTGTTGCTGGATATATGTATCTTGGGACGATAGCTTTTAGCTGTTAGCACTCAGCCTCCAACTACAGCAGGAGTAGGAAGTAGAGGAGTAAGGAGTAAGGCGTGCTGAGCGCGCGTCTGGCGTTTACTCCCTACTTCCTTCTCCTTACTCCTTCTTGACAGCTGACGGCTGACGGCTGCGCCTACTGTACTCCAGAATGCCTGAGGATGCTACCTTGTCATGGCAGCGATCTCGTCGAGGAGGGTGTCGAGATCGTCCAGGGCGTTGGCTGCCCAGGTCTCGTTCTGCGGGGTCTGAGGTGCCATGTAGACTCCCATTGAGGCGCAGAGGCGTTGCATCACGGCATAGAGCAGGAGGCGTTTGCGCTCCGGCGCTTCCCCATACCCTTCGAGAAAGCCCGCCCACCACGCGGGCACCATCTTGCCAAAAGGAGGGTACCGGAGACAGGCCACATCGTAGGCCGGATCCCACCAGAGGAAGTCACCCACCGACGTCAGCTTGATGATACGCCAGTGATCTCCCTCCCGATCGAGGTAAAGGGTCCAGGGGAATGCGCTCACGTGCACGAGGGAGGGTTGATGGTCCTTGAGATAATCGAGGTTCGTGGCCCATAGATCCACGGCGCGCTCGTACGTCCGGGACGAGATCCGCCCGGCCTCCAGGGCTCGCCGACCGCTGCCCTCGACGATCTCTGCCCGATACATATGGTCCGTGGGCGAGCCCCAGGGCTGGTCAGGTGACGTGCCGCTCCAGAGGCCGTCACGCTCACTGTGGACAGCGTGGATCTCAGCGTAGAGACGACCGATGGCGGCGTAGATTGCCGGACCTTCTGAGGGATCGCGCTCCAGAAGCGTAGCCAGCCGCGTGCCGCCCACCTTCGTCTGAATGACATAGGGATGTGGCAGAATCTCGCCGGTCGCATCCATGGCCAGAATCGAGGGCACCACCGCGATCCCACGCGGCGCTAGAAGCTCCGCTACGTCCTGCTCGCCGCGCTCCCCACCCTCCAGCCAACCCGGCTCATCGTGAGGCACGGAGATCTTGAAGAACACAACGTTCCCGTCGTCGAGCGTGACCTCTATAATCCGGCGCACCCACATCCCGCGATCGCGTATCGCTGCGACCTCACGTCCCGGCAGATGCGTGCGCACAGCTTGCCGAATGAGCGCGTCGAGCGCGCCGCCAAGCGCGTCAAAATCCATTTGTCGACCTCCTGATCTTTTCTCTCAGCCTACAAGGTTGGGGGAGAGATGGAGGGTTTGACGAAGGACTGTCTATCGAATGTGGCGCTTCTGGATCATCGTCTCGAGGAGCGCGATGAGGTCATAGGTGCGCTGCTCCCAACCGGTGAGGGTCGTGAGCCACCGGTCTGCCGCGGAGTAGACGTCCTCATCCGGTCGAGGGGTATCCAACGCTTGGCGCAGATTTTCGGCCTCGCCGCGATCCAGCTGCAACAACATCCGCAGGATCGCCATCATGCTATAGCCAGCATGACGCAGCATACGGATCACGCGGAGACGGCTGATCTCGGCAGCACCATAGCGCCGATAGCGATTGGTGGGATTTCGCGGGACCCGGATCAAGCCATTGCGCTCCCAATTCCGCAGCATATCGCGCGTCACGCCAAGAAGCTCGGCGACTTCCCCGATGCGGAGTTGGGTTGTCGTCGCGTCCGCCGCGGTTCCGCCTGCCCAGCGCTCCAGAAGCTTGATCGCGCTCTCGGCGTGCGCTTGCTCCGCCCTGACGAGGGCCAAATGCTCGTAGGCCTTTTCCAACGCGCCACCCAGGTCACCTGACGCAGCCTGTTTGACGAGATCGACGACGGACCGACGTATCGCCCGACCAGGCCACGGGCCTTCGAAGGCCATGCGGGCCAACCTCATCTGATCGACATGCGCTTCGGTGAACGTGCGGTAGCCGCTGCTCGTACGCGGGATCTGGGGAAGAAGCCCCCACGCCTCATACATACGGACGGTGTTGGGATGCACGCCAACCGCGGCTGCGACCTCGGAGGTACGGAGATAAGGGCGTTTCATCGGTCATCCCAGCGATTGCTCGCGCCCTCGTGTTGGATCTCACGCCAGGCAGCGCGGACCTGGAAGCGCGTTTCCTCAAGGGTTCCCTCAGTGTCAATCACGACATCTGCTTGCGCGATTTTCTCCTCCTGGGGGGGCTGCGCGCGGATGCGCTGCAGGGCAACGTCACGGCTCATGCCACGCCCGCCCACCAACCGCTCGAGCTGCGTCGCCGTCGAACAGGTCGTGACCCAGATCGCCTCGTAGGAGACGGCCATCCCGCTCTCCAGCAACTTGATCGCCTCAACGACGACGACCGATGCGGAGCTGTTCGCAATGCGTTGTTCCACAGCCGAAATCACCGGAGGGTGCACAAGAGCCTCGAGGCGTCGCAGGGCCGCGGGATCGGAGAAGACCCGGCGACCGAGTGCTCCGCGATCAATCGTCCCATCTTGGGCAAGGATATCGGGACCGAAAGCCTCGATCACGGATGCGTAGGCCGCGCCTCCCGGCGCCATGACCGCGTGGGCCACCCGATCCGCATCGATCAGCTCCGCGCCGAGATCGACAAGCATATGGCCGACAGTGGTCTTGCCTGTGGCGATGTTCCCCGTCAGGCCTATGCGGTAGGGCATGTCAGCTTTGCCGCCCAGATTCATTTTCGAAGATGCTCCGTTAGTGACGATGATACGGCGATCGCCCGAGCACAGCTGCCCTGGACGAGGACAGGGGTCCTGAGATAGCGCCTTCCGATCCACGAAACCCCAGCTCGGCGGGCACGCTTCAGGCCACCGGCGCGTCAGCCACCTCGGCCCACTCCTCCAAGAGCTGGCTCAGCTTGGCCTCGACCTGTCGATACTCCGCCCCGAGCTTGGAGACGCGGGCCACGTCTTGAGCACGACCGGCTGCATCAAGCGCGTGGGTCAGCTTCTCAAGGCGAGCCTCGAAACCATGAATTTCCGCCTCCAGCTCATCGAGCCGGGCCTTCTGACGGGCAAGGGCCCGCTCACGCTCGCGTCGAGCCTGACGTTCAGCTTCGCGTCGGACCCGCTGCGCATCCTCCTGCTGTTTCGCCTGGCGCGGCGCGCTCCGCCATAGCTGATGCCAAGCCTGGTACTCGCTATAGCTCTCCGAGAAGACATGAAGGACGCCATCACCGATGGCCCAGACCTGCGTGGCGAGCTTCCGGATCAGGTAGCGATCGTGGCTGACCATCAGGATCGTGCCGTTGAAGCTGAGCAGGACGTCCTCCAAGACCTCTTGGGAGGGAATATCTAGGTGGTTTGTCGGCTCGTCGAGCAACAGGAAGTTAGCTTTGGCCAACGAGAGGATGGCAATCGCGACCCGAGCGCGCTCCCCGCCCGATAGAACGCCGACGTCCTTGAAGACATCATCGCCGCGGAAGCCATAGAGGGCCAGGAAATGGCGGGTCTCGGCGATCGAATCCATACCGGCATCCAGGAGCGTCTCCAGCACGGACTTGCCGGGACGCAGATGATCCTGAACCTGAGAGAAGTACCCAATCCGCACGGCAGCGCCGATACGGACACGCCCCTCCAGCGGTCGCAAGCGTCGAAGGATCGTGCGCAGCAACGTGGTCTTGCCGGAACCGTTCGGCCCCATCAACGCCACCCGTTGCCCGCGGCGAATCTCAGCCTCTTCCACCTCGACGAGAGGCTTGTCCTGCTCGTAGCCGACCGCGAGATCATAGAGGCCCAGAACCAGATCCCCACTGCGAAGAGAGGTCTGGAGATCGACGTGGATCTGTTGCCCCTCGGTAGGGCGCTCTACTCGCTCCAGGTGCTCCAGGCGCTTCAGCCGCCCCTTGGCTTGAGAAGAGCGCTGCCCCGCCATATACCGACGGATGTAGTCCTCCGTCTCCTCAATGTGGCGCTGCTGCGCTTCATATTCGGCCTGCTGCCGGGCCCAGCGCTCGGCCCGTTGCATAGCATAAGCGCTGTAGTTCCCCGGATAACTCTCCAACGACCCCTGGGCCATCTCCAGAACTCGCGTGGCGATCGCGTCCAGGAAGGCGCGATCGTGCGCCACGACGATCATGGCACCGTCCCAGACGGTCAGTTGATCCTCCAGCCACTCGATTCCCCCGAGATCGAGGTGGTTGGTAGGCTCGTCCAGCAGCAGGACATCGGGCTCCTCGAGCAGGAGACGGGCCAACAGGGCCCGCGTCTTCTCCCCGCCGCTGAGATACGCCACGGGTTGGTGAAATTCGTGCTCCTGGAATCCCAAGCCGCCAAGCACCTGACCGATACGCGCCTCGTACGTGAACCCCCCCGCCCGCTCAAAGGCCTCGAGCTCGCGACCATAGCGCTCTATAGCGCGCTCACGCTCAACCTCGTCACCCGAAGCCATCAGGGCCTCTAGGCGGTGAAGCTCATCCTGCCGGGCCATCAGGTTGGCGAAAACGGCCTCCATCGCCTCCCACAAGGTTCCCTCGCCCCTGAAATCGGGCTCCTGGGGCAGATACCCCAGGCGACTGTCCCGTGCTCGCGTGACCCTACCGCCATCGGATTCGACGTGTCCCGCCAAGATATCCAACAGCGTGCTCTTCCCACACCCGTTGGCCCCTACCAGCGCGACACGCTCGCCCTCATGGAGCTCCAGGGAGAGATCGGTGAATATATCGTCAACGCCGAAGTACTTCCACAGATGCGCTGCAGCAAGCAATGCCATAGTAAGAGAGATTATACCAGAATTCGAATCCGGTCCGACAGAGCGGAAGGCGTTTCGCATTGGGGACTAACGCCAGGCGTGAGGTGGCGCGAACTCTTGTGAGCGCGGTATTCGACGGTATAATGACCTCGATGGAATACCCAGAGCCCCGGTCTGACCGGATCGACCTTGGTGTATCCATC
>CAZPJP010000004.1:29717-33370 GCA_964586915.1 uncultured Anaerolineales bacterium | reverse complement strand
ATCGGCAAGATTCTGGGCAAATATGAGGTCCTTGAGCATATCGGCCACGGCGGTATGTCAGAGGTCTACAAGGGCCAGCAAGCCCAGCTCAACCGTATGGTGGCCATCAAGGTGCTCCATCCGTTCCTTGCCGATGACGAGGGGTTTGTCACCCGGTTCCAGCGCGAAGCCCGAATCGTCGCCACGCTGCGCCACCCCAACATCGTTCAGGTTTACGACTTCGACTACCATGACGAACTGGGCATTTACTACATGGTCATGGAGTACATCGAGGGGCCGACGCTCAAAGACCGCATGGAGGAGGGCTGTCTCTCCTGCGAGGAGGCTGTGCGCGTTGGCGCGGCAATCGCGGACGCCCTGGACTATGCGCATCAACGCGGGATGATCCATCGTGATATCAAGCCCGCGAACATTATGTTCCTCGACGAACAGGAGCCGGTCCTCACCGATTTCGGGATCGCCAAGATGATCACGCTTTCGGGCCTGACCGCAAGCGGTGCGATGGTGGGGACGCCCGCGTATATGGCACCGGAGATCGGCATCGGCAAGTCGGGGACGGCCTCCTCCGACATCTACTCTCTAGGGGTGGTCATCTACCATAGCCTGACGGGTTGCCTTCCCTTTACCGCAGAATCGCCGATGGGCATGGTGATGGAGCACATCAACACCACACCCCCCAGCCCCTGCCTCTGGAAACCCGAGATACCGGAGGGGCTCGAGAGCATCATCCTGCGGGGCCTGGAGAAGGAGTCGGCTCGCCGCTTCGAGACGGCCGGCCATATGGCCAGCGCATTGCGTCAGGTGCTGGCACAGGATTCGAGTGAGGAGCCGGAAGAGGCAGAGAGCCCCGCCGCGCGCTTGGCGGTGCCTTTGGCGGCAGCGTCGTCTGAAGAGTTGCCTGACGATCCAAAGGGGGAGGTCTCCGGCACAGCGTCTCGTGGGGAGGCAAGCGAGGAGGAAGGTGCTCCTCAGGCCCTGACGTCGCCCGACGACGCGTCCTCACGCGGAAGCGACGAGGGCAGCGAATCGCCGCAGCCCGCCCCGATGGAGATCCTTGAGGAAGCGGGGATTGTGACCGAGCAGACGTCAACCTCGCCCCGCCAGCGTCTCAAAGGCATGGCGAGGCTGCTTCGCGTCAGCTTGCTGGCCGTGCTGGTCCTGGTGGCGAGCAGGGGGCTCTGGCTGAGTCTTGGCACACGTCTGCCCCCGGGCGTTCGCGATCTGCTCGCCCCCGGAGCGGCTGATGCTGTCCCGGCGACGCGCACCGTCCCCCCGCCTGAGCCAACGCCAACGCCGACCCCGCCGTCGCAGACGGTCACGCCGATCCCAACCGCTCCGCAGGTGCGCTCACTCGCGGTCTCAAGGCCGTCGCCGACGCCGACCCCGGATTGCACGCTGCGGGTGAAACTGGACCAAGTACGGATAGAACCGGGGGACATCGTTGCGCCGGGCACGCCCCTCCTCGTCTACATCTCCTTGCGCAACAGCGGCAAATGCGCATGGCCGAGCGGTTCCTCGCTCCGTTTTGCCAGCGGACACCAGCTCGGCGCACCTGACGCCTTTCGCATTGCAGCCTTAGCGCCGGGCGAGGGGGTGCAAGTTCTGGCACCGACCACAGCGCCCGACGAGCTGGGTACGTACTCAGCAACCTGGGAGATGCGCCGCGAGGACGGAACGGTCTTTGGCAGCCCGATGACGTTCGAGATCTCCGTCGAGGAGCTTCCCAGCTTGACGCCCACTCCCACTGAGGCGCTCGAGTTGCAGGCTGCAACCTCTCAGCCTCTTGAGGTTATGGAACCCATACTGCTCAGCTGGAAGGATGCGCCCGACAGAAACCGTTGGTCGGGGACGGCCCGGATCGAGGCCGTCGGTGGAAGTGGGCAGCTTCGCTATTATGAGCAGCAGATCCGGGCATCAACAGAACTACCAGATGGCGAGATCGCCTTTGAGTGGTACCGCTGCGAGCCCTTTCCAGTCAACATATGGGTGCTATCCGGGGAGGAAACCCTCAGCTGGCAGGGGGAGATTCCCTTCCCGGCGCCAGAGACATGCGAGTAGAGCTCGCGCGGAAGCGCTGGCTGGTGGCGCATCTCGGAGGTCTGAGCGGCAACTTACGGTCAGGGATCATGTCACCGATCCTCGCTCACGCACGGGGGTGTACGTCGCAGTTGAGAGGGAGGACGATATGGATCGACAAGAAATGATAGAGCTGATCAAGAGACGGGGAATCGAGGATGAGCGGGTCCTGAGTGCGATGGCTGCCGTACCGCGCCACGAGTTTGTTCCTGAGTCCCGGGCCAGAAGCGCTTACGGGGACTTCGCGCAACCGATCGGCCATCAGCAAACAATCTCACAGCCTTACATTGTAGCCTTGATGACCGAAGCACTGGATCTGAAGCCGGGAGACAAAGTGCTGGAGATCGGAACGGGCTCGGGCTATCAAGCAGCCGTGCTGGATGAGATGGGTATGGAAGTCTACACCATCGAACGGATCCCCGAGCTCTACGAACGAGCCAGGGAGCGCCTCGATCGGCTGGGATACGATGTAAACTGCAAGCGCGCCGACGGCTATGAGGGGTGGCGAGACTTCGCACCCTTTGATGGGATTATCGTCACCGCAGCCGCGCCGGAGATCCCCCAGCCCCTCATCGATCAGCTGGCCGACGGCGGGCGGATGGTCATTCCCGTGGGGCGGCCAGGTGGCTTCCAGACCCTGTGGAAAGTCATCAAAGAGGATGGGCAGATACAGAAGATCGACCTGGGCGGGGTCGCGTTCGTGCCCTTCGTCTCAGAGGATCTCGGCACTAAGCCCCGTTCCTGAACATCGTGACCAGGCGCTTGCCCGGAATCTGCCGGAACGTCGCGCCCTGGCTCACGGCCGCCAGGACCTCGTCGCAGTCAAGGACCAGCGTGCCTGAGATCGCATCGACGCCGGCGGAAAAGAGTAAGGGGGAGAGCGGGGTCGTCGCCCCCAGCACCACGATGTAGGCTTCGGGGCGACAGAGCGCCATCAAATCGTCAAAGGTCTTGTTAAGCAGAGAGGTCCCGGTCAGCGCCACGACGTCCGCCTGAGGCAGGACCTCCGGAGCCATACTGGCGGGGAGGTCGTGGTCTCGTGGATTGAGCTCCAGAACCCAGAGAGTCTCGACGACATCGCCCAGGCTGGCGACAAAGGGGAAATGCCCGACCACGGCCACGTTGCCGCCCGCACCGCGTTCGGCGATGACGTCGGCAGCGTTCACCTCGCGATACCGATTTTCATTCACATCGAGCAAGGCGTTGATGACCGCCATCCCGACACTCGATTCCAGCAGGCTGTCGCTTAGCGCCATCGCCGCAAGCTCGGACGCGCCAGCCTCCAGAAGGCGCCCCGCAGCCTTGACAGGTGGACTTCCACCGTGATGATGATCGTCGCCACCAGAGAGCGTGGATGCCAAGCCTCCACGGGTCCGGCTATCAAGGTTCAGGGCTGCAAAGGTCCAATGAGCGCCGATGCAAATCTCGACCGGGGCCGCTCGGCTGGCTGTGTTCATCACTTGTGCTATTAGGTCTGAAAGCGTATCGCTCATATCCCACTCCTGGAAAAGGGCTCGATGGCTGTGCACGAGCCGACCGGTACCTGTCGGGGCCGACGAGTACCTGTCGGGGCCGAC
>CAZPJP010000004.1:8828-29617 GCA_964586915.1 uncultured Anaerolineales bacterium | reverse complement strand
TGTGCACGAGCCGACCGGTACCTGTCGGGGCCGACGAGTACCTGTCGGGGCCGACACGTGCGTATCGGGGCCGACGGACGCCAACCGGAGGCCGACGCATGCTTGTCTTTTGGTCTCGGCCTATTATAATCGGCCCCCATGAAACTTCTAATGGCCCGACACGGACAGTCCGTGTGGCAGGTGCGTGGGGACTCGGCAGGTCCCAACGCGCCCCTGACCGAGCTAGGGGAGCTTCAAGCCCACCGATTAGGCGAGTATCTCTCGCACCATTACAGCATCGATGCCCTCTATACCAGCCATCTGCAACGGGCACAGCGCACAGCGGAGATCATCGCCGGTCATCTGGACATCCCTATGGTCGTGGAAGAGGAACTCAGGGAGTTCGAGGAGTGGGAAGCCGGCTGGGCGCCCGAGCCCGTCTCTAAATGGGATCCAGCGCCGGTTGATGCCAATCTCTCACCGGGCTACCGCCGTTTCCGCGACCGCATCCAGGCCGCCCTGCGCCATATCGTGGACCGGCACAGTGACAATGATAGCCTTATGATCGTGGCCCATGGCGGCTCCATCGGGACAATATGGCGAATCCTGCTGGGATCGGACACGCCGAGACTTTGGACCTGGAACGCGGCATTGCATCAGGTCGAATGGCAGAAGCCAGGTTGGGGGCGAGGTTGGGTCTTCCAGTACACCAACTTGATGGAGTACCTTCCAGCCGATATGAGGACATCTTAGTGCCAAGGCCGTTTCCTCCCGTTGTGAAATGGCTGGGGATCGTGTTGGCTCTTGCAGGCCTCGTCGCATTCCTTTTGGGCACCCCGGGCGGCATCCTTCGTAAGGCCGACTACGTGGGGGCAGCTGTCTGTCATCGACGGCTGAGTCATTCCTTCACCATCGACGCCCATCAGCTCCCCCTCTGCCAGCGCTGTAGCGGGACCTTTCCCGGGGCCCTTACGGGGGTCCTGATCCATTGGGGCCTCTGGCGACGACGGCGCTCGATTCGCTTTCCACGCTGGACGTTCTTCATCCCCGTCTTTGCCTTCGCAGCTCTCTGGGCGCTGGATGGGATCAACTCGACAACCGCCGACAGCCAATTCTACGGCCTGATGCAGCAGTGGGTGCAGCGTCCAGCCGGTGTAGGCCTTTTGGGCTACGCCCCGCAGCCATGGCTGCGGCTGCTCTCCGGATCCCTGATGGGACTTTCGATGAGCATCATTCTCGTTCCGGCGTTTAACCAGTCCCTGTGGTCCGATGGTGAGGAGAGCGCAACGCTGCGCTCGTGGCACGAGATGAGCTTGCTCATCGCTGTAGAGTTAGCGATGGCTGGGCTGATCTATCTTATGACGTCCTCAGATTCCCGACTTGCATTGTGGAGCGTCACGATCTACAGTATAGTAGGTGTGCTGACTATGTTCGTTCTGCTGGGCGCGATGGCGTTCGTGCTTTTGAGCCATCGCGACGCTGGGATTCGGGGGTGGCGCGGTGCCTGGATCCCTATGATCTGGGGGCTCGTCTTCGCGCTGCTGGTCGTGGCGGCTATGGACTCGATACGGCTGTGGTTGACCGGTACAATTGATGGCGTTCCGGGCCTGGAGTGATCTAGGCAGCGTCATTGCTTAGGCACTTCAATCGGTGCGCACTCGGGCACCGTGCACACAGGCGCCACGCACGGGAGGTAAGCTCATCGGCATCGTTTGACCCCCTCGAAGGGGATGTAGAACCTGCATCATTTCGAATTCCCTATAAGCCGTTGGACCAACCATCCAGGAGCCTATCAGGAGGTCACAAATGTACAAGAAGCTTTTCATACCCGGACCCACCCACGTGCGCGAGTCAATCCTCGAGGCGCAGACGGCGCCAATGATCGGCCATCGGAGTACTGAATACTCCGATCTGCAGGCTGAGGTCACGCCAAAGCTGGAAAAACTGCTCTACACTGAGCAGCCTGTCTTTATCTACTCAGCCTCCGGCACTGGCGTTATGGAAGGGTCGCTGCGTCAGACGGTCCTGAAGCGTGCCTTGATCCCCGTCTGTGGCGCGTTTTCCGAACGCTGGTTCAACATCGCCGAGGCGAACGGTATGCCCGCCGACCGCTATGACATCGAGTGGGGCGAGGGGTTCACGCCGGAGATGATCGATGAGGCGTTGAGCCAAGGCGACTACGACGTGCTGACGGTCACGCTCATCGAGACCTCGACCGGCGTGATGAATCCGCTGCAAGAGATCGCCGCTATGGTGCGCGAGCGCTATCCCGATGTCGTTATCTTGGTCGATGCCGTCTCCGCGATGGCCGGCGTCAAGATCGAGTTCGACGCCTGGGATCTCGACGTCGTCATCTCCAGCTCGCAGAAATGCTTCGCCCTGCCGCCCGGCTTGGCGATCGTGCCCGTGAGCGAGCGGGCCCTCCAACGGGCGGAGCAAGCGCCCAATCGCGGCTATTACTTCGACTTCCTCAATATGCTCAAGTACTACAAGCGCAATCAGACACCTGCCACGCCCGCGATCAGCCTGATCCAAGCGTTAAACCAACAGATGGACGACATTCTTGAGGAGGGGCTTGAGAATCGTTGGGCGCGCCACATCGAGATGGCAGAGGTGGTCCGCGCGTGGGCCCGACAGCATTGGGCGCTTTTCCCGAACGAGGCTTTCCTCTCCAACACGGTCTCCACCATCAAGAACACGCGGGGCGTCAGCATCGCCGACCTCAACAAGGAACTTGGCAAGCGTGGCGCGATGATCTCCAATGGCTACGGCAGCAAGCTCAGGGAGAAGACCTTCCGCATTGCCCATATGGGAGACTTGACGGTCGACAACATCAAGTGGGTTTTAGGGCAGATCGACGACATTCTGGATTTGGCGTAACACGGAGTGAGCACACAGGCGCAGGGGGACCAGTTGCCAGCGGTGGGCTCAGGCAGGGTCCCCTGTGCCGCTACAGACCTGTGTGATCTCTCCTTAACCAACGAAAGGAGCGCACCATGAGCAAGCTATTGGTATGTGACCCTATCGATCGCTCGGCGATTGAGGATATGCGCGCAGCCGGCATCGAAGTCGATGTGCGCGATGACATCACCCAGGAAGCCCTGGCCGAGATCATCGGTGAGTACGAGGGCATAGTGGTCCGCAGCCGCACGAAAGTGCGATCCAGCTTGATCGACCGCGCGACCCAACTGGAAGTGATCATTCGCGGCGGGGTTGGCCTGGATAGTATCGATGTGGACTACGCCGAGTCCCAGGGCATTGATGTTCGCAACACCCCCGGAGCCAACACCAACGCCGTTGTCGAACTGGTGCTGGGCCTGATGCTGGGCTTAGTGCGCCACATCCCTCAGGCCGACCTCTCGATGAAGGCCGGGCGCTGGGACAAGAGGAAATTGCAGGGGACCGAAATCGCGGGCAAGACGCTCGGCATCGTGGGCTACGGGCGTATCGGGCAACTGCTGGGTGAAAAAGCAAAAGCGCTCGGGATGGATGTCGTCGCACACGATCCCTATGTCGAGCACGCTGACGTGGTCTCATTCGATGAGCTCCTGGAGGTCTCCGACTTCATCAGCATGCACGTCCCTCACATCGACGAAACGCACGACCTCGTCGATGCTGAGGCCTTTGCCAAGATGAAAGATGGCGTTTATCTCATTCAGGCCTCCCGTGGCGGCACCGTGAATGAGGCGGACCTCTATGATGCACTGGTCAGCGGTAAGGTTGGCGGAGCGGGGCTCGACGTCTATACGGAGGAACCGCCGCAGAGCGAGGTCCTGCGCAAGCTTGTGGAGCTGCCGCAGGTGATCGCCACGCCCCACCTCGGTGCTGCGACCGATGAGGCAAAAGCCCGCGTCGGTGAAGAGGTCGTGGCGTTAGCCACCTCCTATCTCGCTTAGCTCTCGATTGGAGATCCTATGGTAAACATCCGCCCATTCCGGGGACTGCGCTATAATCCTGACAAGTTCTGCGAACTATCCGACGTGATCGCTCAGCCCTATGATCGAATCGACGAGGATGACCGGGAACTCTATTACGAACAATCCGCCTATAACATCACGCGTATCATTCAGGGCAAGCACACCGACGACGATGACGCCGCCAACAACGTCTACACCCGAGCCCTGTGTTATATGCGAAACTGGATCGTTGAGGACGTGCTCATTCGCGATCCAGAGCCCTCGCTCTACGTGCTGGAGCAGCGTTTCACAACCCCGGATGGTGTCGAGCATATCCGACGAGGGCTGACGGCAGCACTGAAGCTGACGTCGTTTGACGAGGGCATTGTGCTCCCTCACGAGCACACCTTGAAAGGTCCCAAGGTCGATCGGCTGAATCTGACGGTCGCCACTGAGACGGCCTGGGGCCATATCTTTATGCTCTACTCCGACCCGGACTCGACCATCAACAATCTCCTGCAGCCCTTCCTGGACACGCATATGCCGGGGATTCTGCACGAGCCTGTGATCGAACCCGACGTGGAGCAGAACTTCTGGGTGCTCAACGATCCTGAGATGGTGGCGAACCTCACCGCGGCTATGGCGTCGATCCAGCCGGTCATCATCGCCGATGGTCATCACCGCTACGAGACGGCGCTAGGATATCGGGATGAGATGCTTGAGCAACACCCAGAAGCGCCGACCGACGCTGCGTTCAACTACGTGCTTGCGACCTTTGTGAGCATGAACGATCCCGGGTTGGTCGTCCTGCCAACGCATCGGCTGATCCACTCCTACACGGACATGGATGGCCAAGAACTGCTGAGCGCGTTGGACGCCTACTTCGAGATTCAGCCTATGGATTCCCTCGGGGAGCTGCAGGGTGCTATGGCGGAGGCTGTGCCCGAGCATCCCCGCTATGGCTTTTATGATGGCCGATACGCTCTGCTTACCCTGAAGGATCTGTCTGTGATGGACGACATACTGCCCGATCGCGACCCTAACTTTCGCCATCTCGACGTGACGGTCTTGCACGAGCTGATCCTCGAGCGGACGATGGGACTGAGCAAGGAGAGCGTGCTACGGCGCGAGAATCTCACCTATCTGCGGGATCCCACCACCGGCCTTGAGGCGGTGGACGAGGGGGAGGCGAACTTCATCTTCGTGCTCAATCCCACAAGGATGGCGCAGATCTCCGCCTGCACCTCAGCTGGAGAGCGAATGCCGCAGAAGTCTACGGACTTCTACCCGAAGATGGTCAGCGGGCTGGTCGCGCTGCCGCTGCACAACACGCTCTAGTGTAGCTACGCGCACGCGGGCGGCGTGGAGACGGCCCAGCGAGGGCCGGGCGTCTCCCGAGGATCCACACAGCGAATTGCCAGAAGCCAAGGCACCGGGACGGGCATGAGAGGTGTCCCGGTGCCTTTTTCATACACCGCGCTATACTGAGACCCCTATGAGAGAGATCCAATACCTGCTCTTCGATCTGGACGATACGCTCTACACGAACGCCTCAGGGTTGTTCCTAGAGGTCGGCAAGCGCATCGAGAGGTGGACGGCGGAAGCCCTGGGCGTCGGGCTGGAGGAGGCCAGGGCGCTGCGACGTGTTTACTACAACACGTACGGAACCACTATGGCCGGGCTTGTGCGCGAGCATCCCGAAGTGGCCATTGATGCTTACCTGGACTACGTCCACGACGTGGACGTCACGCGCTACCTGAGTCCGCATCCGGCACTTGCGGCGATGTTGGATCATCTGCCAGTCCCCAAGGCTGTCTTCACCAACAGCATCAAAAGCTGGGCGGAGCGGGTGACCAAGCAGCTGGGCATCCGCGAGTGCTTCGAACACATATTCGATGTCCGTGCTGTGAATTATCGCAGCAAACCCGATCCGCACGCCTACACCTGGGTGCTGGAGACGTTAGATCTGCCCGGCGAGGCATGTGTCATGCTCGACGACCAGGTCAGTTATCTGACAGGCGCCTCCGATGCCGGCATGCGAACCATTCTGGTCCGACGAGGGGGAAAGGCGATGAACGGCGTCGACTTTGCCGTCGACCACATTCTGGAGGCGGAGCGTCCCTTGCAGCGTCTGTTGACCGAGTAGACTTCCACACATGAAGGACGTAGGTCGGATTGGCAATCCGCTCCACCTTGCAGCGACCGTTGATCGAGCAAGCTGAGCGCGCTGAGAATTCATGCCAAAGCGCCCGCCAATGACTTGGCGGGCGCTTTGTTAGCGTACTGAGCCGGACCTAGTCAGCAGCCGCCCAGCTGTAATCCATCTCGGACATCTGCTTGTAGGTGTTCCAACGCGCCTTAGCGTCAGCGCGAGCCAGCTTGAGCAGCTCCTCCGCCCGATCGGGCATCGACTGAAGCAAGGTGCGGAAGCGGACCTCGTTGTACATATACTCTTTGACGTCCGTCTTCGGCTCGCGGGAGTCGAGCTGCAGGGGGTTCTTCCCCTCATCAGCCAGCCGCGGGTCGTAGCGGTAGAGAACCCAGGCACCGGAATCCACCGCAAGCTTCATCTGGTTGAAACCCTGCTTCATCTGCGGGATTCCATGGGCGATACAGGTGCTATACGCAATGACCAAGCTCGGTCCATCATAGGCCTCGGCCTCGCGGATCGCGCGCAGCGCCTGCGCATCATTGGCACCCATCGCGATCTGTGCGACGTAGACGTTGCCGTAGGTCATCGCCATCATACCGAGGTCCTTCTTGGGGAGCGACCGCCCGGCGTAGGCGAACTTCGCCACGGCGCCACGGGGCGTCGCTTTCGACATCTGACCCCCGGTGTTGGAGTAGACCTGTGTATCCAGCACCAGGACGTTGACGTTGCGTCCCTGGGCCAGCACGTGATCCAAGCCGCCGTAGCCGATGTCGTAAGCCCAGCCATCACCGCCCAAGATCCAGACCGAGCGGCGAACCAGGACGTCGGCGAGGCTCAGGAGATCCTTGACCTCAGGGCCATCTAGCTCAGCCAGTCGCGCCTTCAGCTGCGCCACGCGATCACGCTGCGCAGCGTAGTCCTCCTCGGTGATCTGCTCAGCATTGAGCAGCCCATCGGTCAAGTCATCCCCGAGCTTATCGCGGAAGCGCTCAATCAGCTCGTGGGCATATTGCTCCTGCTTGTCCAGGGTGAGGCGGAAGCCGAACCCAAACTCGGCATTGTCCTCAAAGAGGCTGTTGTTCCAAGCCGGGCCGCGGCCCTCAGGATTGGTCGTATAGGGTGTGGTGGGCATATAGCCACCATAGATCGAGGAACAGCCCGTCGCATTCGCGATCACCGAGCGGTCACCGAAGAGCTGGCTGACCAGCCGGACGTAGGGAGTCTCACCACAGCCCGGGCACGCCCCGGAGAACTCGAAGAGGGGCTGCAAGAGCTGCGACTCCTTGACCGTATTCAGGTTCAGCTTAGTGCGGTCGAAGTCCGGGATCTCGTTGCGGAAGAACTCCCAGTATTCGGCCTCGCGCTCGCGAATATCCAACACCGATGTCATATTGATGGCCTTGCGCTCAGGGTTCTCACGGTCCTTTGCGGGGCAGACCTCGACACAGAGGCCGCAGCCCGTGCAATCCTCGACGCTCTCCTGAACGGTAAAGGCCAGATCGGAGAAGCTCCGACCGCGGGCATCCGCGTAGCGGAAACCCTCAGGCGCATCCTTGAGCAGTTCAGGGTCGTAGACCTTGAGGCGGATCACGGCGTGCGGGCACGCCATCGCGCACTTACCACACTGGATGCAGACATCGGGCTCCCAGATCGGTGTCTCGAGCGCGATATTGCGCTTCTCGTACTGGGTGGTGCCCACCGGGAAGGTCCCGTCGGCGGGTATCGCCGAGACGGGGAGGTCGTCACCCTCACCCAGAATCATCTTGGCTGTCACCTTCTCGACGAACTCGGGTGCATCGCCCTTGATCGGAGGCCGCATCTCGATGTCGCTGGTGGGCTCCGCGGGCACCTCGATTTTGTGGAGTTTCTCAAGCGACTGGTCGACGGCCTTGTAGTTCATCTCGACGACCTTAGGACCGCGGTTACCATAGGTCTTCTTGATCGCGTCCTTGATCTTCGTGATCGCCTCGTCCTCTGGAAGAACTCCGGAGAGGGCAAAGAAGCAGGTCTGCATGATCGTGTTGATGCGACCGCCCAGACCGACGTCGCGCGCCACATCATAGGCGTCGATGACGTAGAAGTCGAGCTCTTTGTCGATGATCTGCTGCTGTGCCATGCGCGGGAGGTGATCCCAGGTCTCTTCGGCCGGGTAGGGGCTGTTCAGCAGGAAGGTGGCCCCCTTCTCGGCGTCCGCGAGCACGTTAAACTGCTCCATAAACCCGAACTGGTGGCAGCCGACGAAGTTGGCGGAGTTCACCGTGTACGTGTAGCGGATCGGGCGGGGCCCAAAGCGCAAGTGGGACACCGTCTTGCCGCCGGACTTCTTCGCGTCGTACTCAAAGTAGCCCTGAGCGTAATTGTCGGTTTCCTCACCGATAATCTTGATGCTGTTCTTGTTGGCGCCGACGGTGCCGTCAGAACCCAAGCCGAAGAAGAGCCCCCGCACGACGTCATCGGGCTCGATAATGAAGTCGGGGTCGTAGTCCAGGCTGGTATTCGTCACATCATCGTAGATACCGAGGGTGAAGTGGTTCTTGGGAGACGCTTTCGTCATCTCGTCGAAGAGCCCCTTGACCATCGCCGGCGTGAACTCTTTGCTGGAGAGGCCGTAGCGACCGCCAATCACCTTGACGTTCCGTCCGAGCTCGGCTGCCGCTGTCAGGCAGTCTTGATAGAGCGGCTCGCCGGCGCTGCCCGGTTCCTTGGTGCGATCGAGGGCCACAAGGACCTTGACGCTCTCAGGCAGCGCTTCCATGAAGTGTTCGACGCTGAAGGGACGGAAAAGGCGGACTTTGATCATGCCGACCTTCTCGCCCTGCTCGACCAGATATTCAACCGTCTCATGGGCGGTCTCACACCCGGAGCCCATCAAAACGATGACGCGTTCCGCGTCGGGTGCGCCCACGTAGTCGTAGAGGTGATAAGATCGCCCGGTCAGCTCGGCGAACTTGTCCATCGCGTCCTGAACGATGCCTGGCACCTTGAGGTAGTAGGGATTGACCGTCTCGCGGCCCTGGAAGTAGACATCGGGCCCCTGGGAGGTGCCCCGCACAGCCGGATGGTCCGGGTTAAGCCCGCGCTCCCGATGCGCCTGCACCAGGTCATCGTTGATCATAACGCGGATCGTATCATCCGACAGTTCCTCGATCTTGTTGATCTCGTGGCTGGTGCGGAACCCGTCGAAGAAGTGAACAAAGGGCACGCGCGCTTCGAGAGTCGCAGCCTGGGCGATAACTGTGAAGTCCTGAGCCTCCTGAACGGAGTTGCTCGAGAACAGGGCGAAACCGGTCGCCCGGGCGGCAGTGATATCCGTATGATCCCCGAAGATCGACAGGGCTTGCGCGGCCAAGCTGCGTGCGGAGACGTTGAAGACGGTCGACGTCAGCTCACCCGCAATCTTGTACATGTTAGGGATCATCAACAGCAGGCCTTGTGATGCCGTAAAGGTGGTGGTCAGCGCTCCTGTCTGCAGGGCGCCGTGAATCGCGCCCGCCGCGCCTCCCTCAGCCTGCATCTCGGCAACCAAGGGTATCGAGCCCCAGATATTCGTCTCATCTTTAGCCGACAATTCGTCGGCCAACTCGCCCATGGGGCTGGAGGGCGTAATGGGATAGATGGCAATGACTTCATTAATCTTATGCGCGACACCGGCACACGCGGTGTTGCCATCTATCGTGACCATTCTGCGTTCGGCCATGAAGAACCTCCTAGGGGTTTACTATAAGTTTGCCTTGGAAATATCTGACAAAGTGGCCTCAGTATCCGTCTCGAAACTCGCGACCTGATTATAGCATAGGGAATCCGCGCGTCAAAAGAATATTCGGCGAATGTGGTCACACTTCGGATTCTAACGCGCTCTCGCCGGGCCGTTGCCTTCTCTGTTTGCCCTCTCGTCGGCGAAGTGGTATGCTACGCCACGGTATAGAAAGATGACGCCAAACGAAATGGTTCTCCCCACCTGCAGCTCTCCCTACAACCTAATACTGGATAGAACCCTGCCAGCGTTAGCCATATGTCGATGTCATCTAGCGTGTGTGTGAAACGAATTGCAGATGAAAGGATGACTTTCACGTGAATGAACGCCGCTTCGAAATAGAAGAGGGCAGTCTGCCTCGCGCCCGTCCCACGGCCTGTCCCAACTGCAACGGCAGAATGCACCATGGGACACTCCGGACGCCGGGACGGCTAGATGCGCACGTCTTCGTCGAGATCGAGTCCAAGGACTATCAGAGGGAACGCGATCGACCTGTTGATGCATGGTCTGCGAGGACTGCGGACACATAGAACTGCACACAACACCCTCTGGGGACTACACGGCAAGGTGATATCGGAGCGTATGCCTATTATGACTATGATGTATCCTGAACGGTCGAACGAAAGGAGTTAGCCTTGACTCTCGAACAAGCTTTAGTTTACCTTGTCATTGGGCTTACCCTGGTGATGCTCGCATTTGAGTTCTGGCGCTATGATTTGGTGGCTGTCGCGGGGATGTTACTGCTCATTCTCTTTGGGGCAATTTCTGTTGATGAAGCCTTTGCAGGATTCGGACACCCGGCGGTGGTAACCATCGCGGCCGTGCTGGTCGTCAGTCGTGGGCTGCAAAATACGGGGGTAGCCGATCTGGTAGCCCGATGGATGTCAGAGGTGGGAGATCGCCTGGCACTGCAGTTAGCGATCCTGTGCACGCTGGTGATTGTGAGCTCAGCGTTTATGAACAATATCGCAGCGCTCGCGATCTTCATCCCTGTGGCTGTTCGACTCGCGATGAAGAGCGATCGGCCAACCTCGCTTTACCTCCTGCCGATGGCTTTTAGTTCCCACTTTGGGGGCCTGATCACGCTCATCGGCACACCCACAAACCTGATTGTCTCGGCACTGCGTCTCGAGCAAGTGGGATCGCGTTTCGGCATGTTTGCCTTTGCCCCCGTAGGCTTGGGCATCTCGGTGGTCGGTGTCCTGTTCATCGCACTGGCGGGTTGGCGCCTTATCCCAAGACGTGAAGGACAGACGTCAGCACAAAACGGCTTTAATATCGCAGACTATCTTACTCAGATACGAGTGCCCGCGAATTCCAAACTCGTAGGCATACGCTTGCGCGATCTCAACTCGGCGACCGACGCCAGGATTTGGGTCGTTGCGATCCTGCGAAGTGCAGAGCGCGTTTCTTCACCTACAGGGTCTGACCGAATATATGCCGATGATATCCTGTTAGTGCGCGCTGAGGCTCCGGATCTCCGGCAGTTCATCTACGATACCGGGGTAGAGCTCACCGAATCCAAGCCGATTGACGAGGAGCAGGAAACGACACAGGTCGAACCTCCCCAAAGCCTGTGGGAAGAGCTGAAATCGAGGATGCACGCTGACGACATCGAGACCGTAGAGGTTATCGTCAGTCCCGACTCGCCGATGGTCTATAGAACGGCACGCACACTCGATCTGCGGGCACGGTATGGCGTAAATCTACTGGCAATCTCGCGGTGCAACGAGAATCTTCGACAGTCGGTTGGTTCAACTCCGCTGAAGCCCGGTGATGTACTGCTATTGCAGACACATCACAAGCAGTTATCGGAAACGCTGCAAAGCCTGGGGTGTTTGCCGTTGGCAGAGCGCGAGATCAACCTGGTGCCCCACAACGTCATCCTGGGGATTGGTATCTTCGTGGCGGCGCTGCTCACCGCCAGTCTAGATATCTTGCCCGTACCCACAGCTATGACGGTAGCCGCGGTGGCGATGATCATGACCGGTGTATTGACGCTGCATGAAGCCTACCGACATATCCAATGGCCCATCGTCGTACTGCTGGGCGCAATGCTCTCTATGGGCGTGGCCCTGGAACACACTGGGGGCGACCAACTCATCGCCGATCAGATTCTGCGAGCCTCAAGTTTCGCATCCCCAACCATTCTACTGGTCGTCATTATGCTTGCGACGATGATGCTCTCCGATATCGTGAACAATGCGGCGTCCGTTGTACTGATGGCATCCATTGCGATCAGCGTAGCTCGAGGACTGGGGGTCTCGGTGGACCCCTTCTTGGTCGCCGTTGCCGTTGGTGGTGCCTGTGCCTTCCTGACCCCGATCGGCCACGAGGCAAACGTGCTGGTATTTGACGTGGGAGGTTACGAGTTTGGGGACTATTGGCGTCTCGGATTGCCGTTGGAGCTGCTTATCACCGCTGTCACAGTGCCGATTTTGCTCTGGCTCTGGCCCCTGTGACGTTAGCGTCCGCAGTTAGCCTCTCCGAAGACCGGTCTGCGCGGTTGGACTTGCCCAACATCAGCGCCGCCGTGCGTGAGTCGCTAGCAGAATGAAAGGGCGATGACCGAAAGATCTCCTGACGTCCGAAACCCGTACCCGCCGGAGCGGAGAGCGCGCACCGCTCCGTGGGCGCCACGACTGATCGGACGGGAGGCAGAGCTGAACGCACTGCGCGAGTATCTCGACACCGGCGTCCTGATTCTCAGTGAGCCGGGTGGCGCGGGCATCGGCGCAACGGCTCTCGCGCGGGCGTTAGCAGCCGAGGTGGTCGAGCACTATCCGAACGGCTGCATCGAGGTGAACCTGCAAGCCGGCGATCGTGCGTCTCGCGAGCCGCTGACCCCGTCCCAGGTCCAGAGCCGGGTGCTCTACACACTCGATGGTTTCCCGTCAACAGAAGAGAGTCCCCGCCTCTCTCAAGCGGATGCCGCGGCCCCGCCGCCCTTTCCGGAGAATCCTAGACTGCTGCGCGAACGGTATTTTAGGGCAATCTCATCAGGAGAAGCGCTGGTCATTCTGGACAACGTGGCCAGCGCGGCCCAGTTGCGTCACCTGCTTCCCCGGGGCGGCGCCCCCGTGATCGTGACATCACAAGCGGACCTCGCGACGACCTTTTCCGGGCTGCACCCGCTGACCCTGGGCGGCCTAGATCCCGACGACGCACTGCACCTGATGGTCCAAGTCGCCCCCGACGCGACGACCCTCTCCCGCCGTATGCTGAATCGGCTCGCCGCGCGCCTGGAATTCATACCGATGGCCGTGCGCATCGTGGCGGCTCTTTTAAGCAGCGAGCCTCGGAGGACACCGCGAGAGCTGCTGGCACACCTGGACATCGCTCAGAGGAGGATCGTGGCCCTGCGAGGCGCCTATACGCCCAACATCCCCGTGAGTAATGCCCTGGAGGTTGCTTACGAGTTGCTGAAGGACGAGCTCAAGCCGTACTTTGAAGCCCTGGCAGTCTTCCCGGCGCCCTTCACGTCGAGGGCCGCCGCCGCTATATGGGGCGTTCCCTTGGATGCAGCGAGAGGGGTCTTACGGGAGCTGACAGCCGCAGCGCTGCTGGACCACGGCGCCGGCTCAGTCACCTATGAGATCCACCCGCTCGCGCGCCTCTACGCGCAGGAGCTCCTGCTGGGCCAAGTCAACCGCACCCAGCGTCTGGTCTCTCGCTACGTCGACCATTATCTCCGCGAGGCCGTGCGTGCCAGCGCCCTCCGACCCTCGCCGTCAGGACAGCAGCTTCCCGCGCAGGACGGCTACGTGGTATGGGAGCACTTTCCTAAGGCCTGGCGCAGGCTGCGCGGCGAGGACCCCGGCTGGCCTCAAGCCGCAGAGGTGGAGGGCTGGGTGCAGGACTTCGCGCCGCACAACAACGCCCTGTTATCAGTTGTCTTGTCCGCGTTTGAGGATTGCAGCGATACATCAGGGAAAAGATAGACAACACAGGCTCAGACAGCCACCCATCTGAGCCTGTGTTGTGATTCTATCTAAACGACGTCGTGCGTGTCTCTACGCCGCCGCCTCGAGATAGGCGATCATCGGCTCCGTGACCAACGGCACCAGATCGTCGATCATATGCGGCATCAGGTTATCCATCACCCGCGGCATCAAGTCCGGCATCTGCTCCGACATGTAGGCCGGCATGGGAATGCGCGCAGCGACGCGATCGAGCATGGTCGGCATCACCTTGGGCATCATCATCGGCAGGAGCTTGGGGAAGAGGATCGGGAACATGGGTTTCATCGCTACCAGGGCGCCGGGAACCTTACCCATGGCGCGCATCATCCCGCCCATCCCGAACGGCATCGCGTCGATGAGCTCCGGCCACATCGTGTCCATCAGATCGGCGAAACCTTGGGGCGTCATCAACGCGATCATCGCCTCGAAGACCGCCCACTGCGCTTGCACCTCCGGATGGGGATCCGGGAACTCATAGCCCAGCTTCTCAGCAGCAAACCTCGCCAGGTCCACGATCTCCACGTCGAGGCCCTTCTTCTCCCGCGTGACGCGGAACTGGAACTCACAGCAGGGACAGGCAGCTAGCACGGTCTGAGCGCCCACCGCGGTAGCCTCCTCCAGACGCGTTTCGCCGATGTCCGCTGCAATCGGCGGCTCCTTGATCAGCGTTAAGACGCTGCCACAACAGTGTGCCTCGTCCCGATTGTAAGGCATCTCAACGTAGTTGACGTTCGACATCGCCTTGATGACCTGACGCGGCTCCTCATAGACGTGGGAGACCCGTCCCATATGGCAGGAGTCGTGCCACGTGACCGTGATAGGCTCGGAGTTGCTCTCAGGAAAAGCGAATTCACCGGACTCCAGCTGCTCCGCAATCACCTCACTGTAGTGCTTCGACTCAATGTCATAGTCGAGGCCCAGCTTTTCACACCATTCCGGATAGGTGTGACGCCACATCATATTGCACGCGGGGCAGGATGTGATCACCGTGTCGGCGCCAGCGGCCTTGACCGCAGCGATGTTCTTCTTCATCGTCTCGGCAAAGACCTCCCATTTCCCCGCCACGAGCATCGGCGTGCCACAGCAGTTCTCCTTGGGACCGAGATAGGTGAAGTCGACGCCGGCCTCATCGAGGAGCCGCGTCGTTGCCATCCCAATGTCGTGCTCGACGTAACTGGCTGTGCAGCCCGCGAAATAGACCGCCTTCGCGGACTTGTCCGTGTGATCAGCCTTCAGATCTTCAGGGAACCAGTCGTCGCGATTGCGGCGATACCCTGCCCAGATATTCCCTTGGTCCTGAAGCGCCGCGCTCATCATCTCGAAGGGCGGGAAGGTCATGCGCTTGTCCTCATCAATGAGCTTGCCCCGCAGCTTCATCCAGGACGGTTCGATCGGCAGGACCGCCGAGCACCGCAGGTTACAGAGCTCACAGGTCGTGCAGACCAGGAAGGTGTCGACCATAAACTGATCCCATTCCTCGCGCCCTTCCATATACTCGCGCAGCCAGTACCACTTGCCCCGCGGGCTCTGACTTTCCCAGCCGCGTCCGTAGTACTGATCGCACTCCTGGACGCAGTATCCACATTGGGAGCAGGCATAGGCGTACCATGCGACGTCACCGGGGATGCCCCGGACGGCCTCCTCAGGGGGATGCTCCCCAATCCGCTCGGTCACCGCGTTGCCAAATGGCCGGATCAGGGGCTCCATCGCATTTGCCGCGATCAGGGCGTTGCTGATCACCGTGCTGCCGGTGACCTTGCCCGGGTTGAGGATCCCGTTGGGGTCCGCCTTGGCCTGGAACGCTTTAAGTACCTCCAAGCGTTCCTCCCCCAAGACCTTGGAGGCCATCTTGGAGAAGTAGAGGCCTGTGGCATAGGGCCGTCCGCCATACTTCTCAGCGATTCGAGAGATGCTCAGCGAGAGCGGGAAGACGAAGTTGTAGGTAAACTTCCGCTGGTCCGCCGGGATGAATCCGAGGATGACAACCTCGGGCTCGCCGCTGGGATTACGCCCTTGGCGAATCAAGACCCCTTCCTTCACGACAGGCTTCTCGATCTTCTGCTCCACCTCGCTCATCATCGCGCCGAGCCCCGAGAGCGGCACGACGACCTCTGCCGGGACCAGGCTGGGGCCCAGGCGCTTGACCGTCATGATGCGGAAGCGATGCTCCCACTCGTGGTGCGCGATCTCATCGCTGAGCAGCTGGGCCTCGCACTCCTCCGTCTTCATGCCGGCCTGGATGCCCTCCCGCACCGCCTCGGCGTCCCGCTCGCGGAAAGCCAGGGTCACGATGTAGGCGGAGGGGAGCAAGACGCGCTTCTCGGCGGGGCGCCCATGGTGCGTCATCAGTGGCGCGCGGTTCTTCAGCGCGGCCATTTGGGGATTGATGAAATGCATAGACCAGATGGGCAGATCCGCCTTCATCATGTGTTCCAACAGGCTCTGGAGGCTATGGGCCTCGGGACACGCCAGGGAGAGCACCTCCAGCGGCTCGTCCGGCTGGACCTTAATGGTCATCTCGGTGATGATGCCGGTGGTGCCCTCGGCCTCGTAGATCACGTCCAGTCCCTCGCCCTCGAAGATGCCGACGGAGCCGTCACCCAGGACGACGCGAGCGCTAACGACGTTGTCACGGAACCATCCGGCCTCATAGGAGCCGAACCCGGCGCCTCCCTGTGCCAGCCAACCGCCGGCCGTGGCCGAAGGGTAGCTGCTGGGATAGGTGCGCAAAGTCATCCCGTGCCGCTTGAGCTCGCGATCCGCCTGCTCCCAGACCATGCCAGGCTGCAGCACCGCGGTCTGAGTGGCTTCGTCGACGGTCATAAGCTTGGAGAGACGGAAGAAATCCACCACGATGCCGCCTTTGACCGGAAGCACGCCGCCGTATCCAGAGGTCGCCTTGCCACGGGGGACGAGGGGAAGGCCCTCTTCAGCGGCCCATTTCACCAGGCTTACGATCTCCTCTTCCGTGTTGGGCTGGACGACGGCATCGGCTAGGGGCGTGCCGATCAACGGCTTGATCAGGCTCGGCATCTCACCGATATCGTGGCTGTAGAGCTTGCGCTCAACGCGACGGGTGGTCATCCGATCGCCAAATGTCTCCTGAAGCCACGCGATTTGAGCTTCAGACAGCTTCGAATCCTTGGATGCAGCGGGTGCCAAAGATACAGATGATGTAGTCACAGCGACCTCCAGCTATAGCTAATGGGGTTGATAAGGCTGATTGGAGACGAGGCGCCCGAACCGGCCCTAAGGCCGGCTTACGACATTCGCACGCTCCCTCAGCAGATCGGAGACGAAGCTCCGCATGATCTCAATCGCCTTCAGAATGCGCGGATCTGCCAAGGCGTAGTAGATCGAGGTGCCGTCCCGCTCCGCCGTCACCAAGCCCCGCTCCCGCAGGATGCGCAGGTGATGTGAGACTGTGGGCTGGGCGACATCCAAGACCTCTGTGAGCTCGGTCACATTGTGAGGGCGCTCGGCGACCAGATAGAGCAACATCAGACGCTTGGGGTCGCCAATCCCTTCGCAGACATATCGATGCAGCAAGGCAATTTCCTCTTCGGTGATAGGGGGAAGCGTCATGCAATCTCCTCGGATGTTAATATCGATGCATATCAATATATAAATAATACACTGAATGTGGAAGAGGGCAAGGCCAGAGCAATATGCGGCTGGAGGGGATTCTGCAAAAGAAGAACGGCGTGGCTGGAAAACCACACCGTTTGCGCTATAATGCCGAAGGTGGGAGTCGAACCCACATGGGCAAAGCCCGAGCGAGTTTGAGTCGCTTGCGTCTGCCTATTCCGCCACTTCGGCTCAGCGTAAGTATAGCCAGATTCTGGTGGACGTCAAGACAAAGCTATGAGGTGGACCGCCGCCACAGGTGAGATGCATCTATGACCGGGACGCTAGAGAACTTTGATGAGGAGGGGTTAGTCCAGGCCGCGCAACGCGGCAATATGGACGCCTTTAACGAGCTCATCCTCTACTATCAGAACCAGGTCTATAACCTGGCCTATAGCATTATGCACGATCCTGCGGCTGCGGATGACGCGACACAGGAGGCGTTTATCTCCGCCTATCGGGCGCTCGATAAGTTTCGCGGCGGATCATTTCGCGCGTGGCTGTTGCGCATCGTGCGGAACGCCTGCTACGATGAGCTACGCCGAAGGAAGCGCCGACCCAAGGTATCGTGGGAGGATTTTGGCGATCTGGAGAAAGAGGCCAACCCGCATTTGGTCGACGAGGGTCCCAGGCCTGAGGAATCTATGCAACAACAAGAGCTCCGGGGACTGTTGGACCGCGCCATGGCGCGGTTGCCGGATCATCAGCGCACGACCCTGGTGTTGGTCGACCGTCTGGGATTATCCTATGAGGAAGCAGCCGAGACAATGGATGTAGCACTTGGTACGGTTAAATCGCGGTTAGCGCGGGCCCGCAGGGAGATGCAGGACCTGCTCCAGGAGGAGAGGGAACTTTTACCCTCTCGTTACCGTCTATAGGGTAGCCTGTATTGTGGGAGGCAGATAAATTATGACCCAAAAGACGTGGAGCACGGTTGAAATCTCAGCATACCTGGATGGGCAATTGGCGCCCAAGCGCCAGGTTGCACTTGAGGCCGACCTTGCAGAGGACCCAAAGTTACGCCGCCGCGTTGAGGAGATGGAGCAGGTGGTAAAGATGGTGCGCGCGATGCCGTTGCGCGAGCCGCCTCGCAACTACCTCCTCACGCCTTCGATGGTGGCTGAAGAAAAACCGCGCCGCGAGCGGCGCAGGACACCCCTGTTCGTGATGCGCTTGGCGACGTCGCTCGTGGCCCTGGCGTTTGTGATCTCCTTTGGTCTTACAATGACGCAGCGAGGTCTCACCCCGGGAATGTTCGCGGGTTCGCAGGAGATGCCGGAAGCCGCGCTGATGGTGGAGGAGACGACGGTCGTGGAGGCGCCGGCGCCAGCGGCGCCGGAAGCCACATCCACGGCGATGAAGCCCGGGGCGGAGCAGGAGGCGCAGGAGGTAGAGGTTGAAGCTCTGGTCGCCCCCGAAGAGGAAGCTCCTTCTGAGGAGGCTCCTCAAGAGGAGGCTCCTCAAGAGGAGAGGGCCATCGAACCAAGGCCTGAGTCTGAGGGGATCGAAGAGAGTGACGCGCCGGAAGGGCCGAGGACAGGGTCCGAAGGTGCGCCCCCTGGTCTTGGAGAGCTCGAAGGCGGCGAAGATGAGACACCGGTTGCTGCGCTGGAAGCTGTGCCGGTAGAAACACCGGTGCCGGTAGAAACGCCAGTGGCGGCAGAAACGCCAGCCCCGCCAGAAGCGATCGAGGAGCCAGCTGACTCCGAGCGCGCTCTGGACGAGCAGGCAGCCGACGAGGAACTAGCGCGCCCGGTCGTGACACCGGAACCCCGAGAAACGCTGGCCCAAGAGAGGCGTTCGCCGATCTCTCTGTGGCTCCCTGTAGGGTTGGGAGCGGCGACACTCGTGTTGACCGCGATTACCCTCTGGCTCGCTCGACGTGACTTAGGCTGAGATCTGAGTAGCGCTATCTACATCGCTCTCCATATTGTGGGATTTGCGGAGTATGGTGGTCAAAACAAGTGAAGGCGAACATCCTTCGCACTCAGCTACCGAATCAGGTCCTGCACTGAATTGCTGCCCTCAGTGCGGGACCTCGCTTCAGGAACGCCACGCCTTTGGAAAGGACCGTCGGTACTGTCCAAGGTGCGACCGCATTATCTTTCGTGAGCATAAAGTGGCTGCGGCCCTGCTCGTGACCGATGAGCGCGACCGCCTGCTCCTCGTCCGCCGGGCTTGGGAACCCCAACAGGGGCTCTGGAGCTTGCCGGCGGGTTTTGTCGATTACGGTGAATCCCCCGAGCAGGCTGCTATTCGCGAGTGCAGGGAGGAGACCGGCCTGGAGGCCAAAGTGCAGGGGCTCGTCGACGTCATTGCAGGGCGCGAGCACGCCCGGGGTGCGGATATCGTCATCATCTACCGGGGCTCGTTGATAGGGGGCTGTCTTCAAGCCGCTGACGATGCCGCAGCCGTGGGATTTTTCACGCCGGAGGCTCTGCCTCCCCTGGCCTTTGAAGCCACGCGCCGAGGCGTCGACCATTGGAGACAGAGATACAGAGGTGGCACGGGGATGACTGGTCAATGAGATTCAGACTTTTGGCGCTGCTTGGGCTGGTTTTGCTCGGCCTTGCGGCCTGCGGCGCGCCAGCGTCTTTCGATCGCCCTAGTGGCGCGGTCGCCCACGAAGCTGAGGCGGTGGGGACCACGCCGCCCGAAGCCACCTTGCCGGCTACGGCGACGCTGTCGCCCACCGCGACATCGTCACCAACCGCCACGCCTTTGCCCACGGAGGCCCCAACACCCACGGCGACGCCGGTGCCGCTGGACACGCAGCCCCCCGCACCGACGGAGACGCCCACCGCGACGATCCCTCCTACAGCGACGTATCCGCCACCGCCAGAGGCGGTGAACGTGCCCATCCTGATGTACCATTACATCTCGGAGGTGCCGCCGGATGCCGACGTCTATCGCCGGGACCTCACGGTGAGGCCCGCGCGCTTCGAGGCGCAGCTCCGCTATCTCAAGGAGCAGGGCTATGAATCGGTGACCCTCGCGGACGTCTACGCCACGCTGACAGAAGGGAAACCGCTGCCGGATCGCCCCATCGTGCTCACGTTCGACGATGGCTACAAGGACGCTTACACTCATGCCCTGCCGCTCTTGCAGGCCTATGGGTTCCGCGGTGAGTTCTTCGTGCTAGCCACGCCCGCCCACTACGAGGCGCCACCCTATCTGACGTGGAACGATATGCGTGCGATGGCCGACGCGGGTATGTCCATCCAGGCCCACGGCCGGGATCACCACGATCTGACCAACCGATCCTATGATTTTCTCGTCTACCAGATTCTGGGAGCGCGTGAAGCGGTGGAAGCGCATACCGGTCAGGAGGTGCGCTTCTTCTGTTATCCCTCGGGACGTCACGATGGCGCGACTGAAGCCGTCGTGGCCTCAGCCGGGTATTGGGGCGCGGTGACCAC
>CAZPJP010000004.1:0-8728 GCA_964586915.1 uncultured Anaerolineales bacterium | reverse complement strand
GCCGATATGCCAGCGACGATTCGCGTCTGGTCCGCCGATGGGCAGTACGCCCAGACCCCGATTTGGGTCTCCGGCGTTGGCTGTCCAAGTGAGTGAGGGTTCCGGCTACGTCCAGAGGTGTTGCTTGCAGCTTTGACGCTCCTGGGCCCTTGACAAGCCCGTGCCCCTGACATGCCCCGTGCTTTTGACTGGCCGGTGTTTTTGACGGGCCCGTGCCTTTGAGGGGCTCGTGTCGTTGACGGGCCCCGTGTCGTTGACGGGCCCCGTGCCTTTGACGGGCCAATGCTTGACGCTATAGTTAGCGTGCAATGATCATTGGAGGGGCGACGCCGGACGAAACCATGGAGGAACGATCTTGGAAAACGCTGTCTTTGACAAGCACGAGCGGCTAAAAGAGTTTCCACCCGCTCTTGTCGTCTATATTCTGTATCGGCGGCTCGTCGAGCACGGGCTGAGACCGACGTGTCTCTGGATTCGGGACAAGTTTGTGCGTAGAATTCGGGGGTTTTCCATCCCCGCACTGAGCCAGGTCGCGCCCGGTGTCTACGTGGGTGGTCAGCACAACACGCGCGGGCTGCAAGAGATGCGCGCCCTGGGAATCACGGCTGTCGTGAACATGCGCGAGGAGGCGGACGATCGCGCCCGAAATGTGGCCCTCGATCACTACCTATGGCTCCCTACTACGGACGACGCGGCGCCCGCTCTGGAAGATCTAGCCCGTGGCGCAGCTTTCATCGCGGAGCAGGTCTCCGCCGGTCGGGGAGTGTACATCCACTGTGCCTCTGGCGTCGGTCGGGCGCCGACGATGGCGGCGGCCTATCTCGTACACCGCGGTGCCACGCCGGAAGAGGCGTGGGCAGCGGTCCGGCGCGGACGCCCCTTCATCCGACCGACGCCGCCGCAGATCGAGGCCGTTCGCGCTCTGGCCCAGCTTGCCAACGCTTCCGGCGACGATGCCGAGGCAGATCCCTCCCCAGCTTCTCGTCGTGCAGAGATCCAAAGCCCCGAGGTCGGCGCGCATATCGCCTCCGGTCGCGCTTCTGACACGCCCTCCACACCTGAAGACACCCCGGCGCTCGATAGACGGACACAGAAAGCCTACGAGCGCATCGCCGCGGATCCGAATCTGACGGGCGCTCTCACCGATGACGCCGCGCGCATCCTTCTGAATTGGGCCCAGGACGAGGTCGAGCGCCTGGTTGCCGCCACAGCCGGGATGGACGAGGAGCGCGCTTGGGACGTGCTGGATCCGCAGCTGCAGCGATTGCGACGTCATCTCCGCCAAGCGGCTGAGGCCTCAGCGGACGCAGATCGGCCCAAGCAGCGACTGCGCGAATTGCTCGCCTCGTCCGAGGCCTTCTCCGACGGTACGGAGAGCTGATTATGACCAAGCGTCAGGACGGAAAGCGGCTCGGATTCAAGGAATTCCTGCTTGCCCTGTTCCTGATGATCGTCGTATGGGCCGCCACGGATCTACTGGGCTTCGATCTGCCGTCGAGGGACCGGATCGCGGAGCCCGAGCCCACGGGCGCCGTGCAGGTGATGTTCACCAACCCACATTCGCCTGATGTCGACTTGTCTCGCCGAGGGGGGCTGGATGCCGACCTGGTCGACGCCATCGATCGAGCCCAGCAGCGCGTCGATGTCGCGGCCTTCGACTTCGATCTGGCGTCGGTGGCCGACGCGTTGGTGCGAGCCGATCGACGGGGCGTGGCGGTGCGGTTGGTGACGGACAGCGATTACGAGACGGAGTTCGGCCCCACAACATTGCGCAATGCCCAAATCCCGGTGGTCACTGATGATAGGACTGCGTTTATGCACAACAAGTTCGTCGTGATCGACGAGGAAGAGGTCTGGACCGGATCCTGGAACCTCACAGAGAACGGGACCTACGCCAACAACAACAATGTCGTCATCGTCGACTCAGCTAAGCTGGCGGAGAGCTACACCGTCGAGTTCGAGGAGATGTTCGAGGATGGCGCGTTCGGGGCATCCTCGCCCGACTACGTACCTCATCCACTGGTGGATCTGAACGGCATCTTGATCGAGACCTATTTCGAGGCCGAGGGAAACGTACGTGAACGGATTATCGAGCTGATCGACGGGGCCGAGGAGAGCGTGCGTTTTTTGGCCCTCATCTTCACCGACGACGGCATCGCCCGGGCGATCATCAGAAGTCATCGGGCCGGCTTGACGGTCTCAGGCGTGATCGAAGCGCGAAATGGGAACGCCGGCGGCTCTGTTTTCGAGCCGCTCCGCGGAGCAGGAGTGGACGTCCTGGAGGATGGGAATCCCTACATCATGCACCACAAGGTCGTTCTTATCGATGAGGAGATCGTGATCACAGGGTCCTACAACTTCACCGCCAATGCTGCCGATAACAACGATGAGAACGTCCTGATCCTTCACAGCCCTGAGATCGCAGAACGCTATCTGGAGGAGTTTGAACGTGTTTATCAGGAGGCGCATACCGCGAAGGAGGCTGGATTATGAATGAGCAGACAACGAAGCGCAGCACGAGCAGTTGGAAGTGGCCCGTTCTCATTCTGGGCGCTCTCGTGATTCTGATGGGAACCTGCGTGATCAGCGCCCTATGGGGCGGTCTGATCGGGTTTGGCCTGGGTCGCATCACCGCCCGTCGCATCCCGGATTCGGGGTTTCATCACGGCCCCTTTGAGCCTCCTCAACCGATGCCACCGGACCCCATGCCGGAGATGCCCGAGATGCCCTTCCTTCGCCAGCGCCCATGGTTGGGTGTGAGCTTCCAGATGGAGGAGGAGGGCGCGCGTCTCATCGGAATTGTGGAGGGCAGCCCCGCCGAGGAAGCAGGGCTCCGCACCGACGACATCATCACCGCGGTGGATGGTCGCAGGGTCACCCAGGTGCGCCCCTTGGACGAGCTTATCCTGGGCTACGATCCCGGAGACCGCGTCGAGCTGACGGTCCTGCGCAGCGGCCGGGAGCGCACGATCTCGGTACGCTTGGCCTCGCGGCTGGAGATGCGCGAGCAGGAGATGCCGCAGTTGCCGTGGTGGGAGGGGTAGGCGAAGGGAACCGCTCAGTAGACAGCAGTGTTGCCGGCGCCGCACGCCGAAACAGGGCGACGTGCGGCGCCATGGGTTCTCAGGGCAGACGTGTCGCGCGGCATAGGAATCCGAAGGGTCAGAGAGATTCGAGCAAATCCACAAGCTGACGCGCCTGCGCCTGCCGGGAGTAGTGCTCAACCACGAAGCGCCGCCCATTCGCGCCGTACCGCCGACAAAGATCTGGACGCGTTGAGAGCCCATCGAGGGCCTTTACCAAGGCGTCAACAGATTCGGGCTCAACGTACCATCCTGCGTGCGCGCGCTGCAAGATCTCTCTCGCCTCGCCGTCTATGCCCAGCAGCACGGGTCTGGCGCAAGCCCAAGCGTCAAAGATCTTCGACGGGACCGCGCCCTTGAAGATCTCCTCGTCCCGAAGTGGAACGAGGGCTACGTCTGCTGCGGAGAGGTAGCCGGGAATCGTCTCGCGGGGTTGAGACTCCAACATCGTCACATTGGGCAGGCGCAAGGCCTCCGCGAGTTGTACCAAGCTCTGCTTGCTCGGACCATCGCCGATGAACAGAAAGTGGACATGAGCATCCGCCCTCAAGCGCTCAGCAGCATACAGCACGGTTTCCAGACCCTGAGCAATGCCGTGGATACCAGCATAGATCGCCACAAATCGCCCGCCAAGCCCTAGCTGTTGCCGAAGGTTGTCGCCTACGGAGGGCATTAGGCGGAAAAGCTCCGTGTTTGCGCCGTTGGGAATCAAGGAGATCTTACCCTCAGGGATACCGCGTTCGATCAAACGGTTGCGAATGCCATAAGTCACGGCAACGATATACCGTGCCCGTTGGTAGCACGCGTTCTCCAGACCGGTAGCCACGCGTATGGCGAGGGGGTTCTGGAGCTCCCCTAGAGCGACGGCGGACTCGGGCCAGAGGTCCCGTACCTCGAACACGAGAGGAACACGCCGCAGGACACTGAGAATGAGCGCAGGGATACCGACGAAGAGGGGTGGGGAGGTGGCATAGATCACGTCGTAGTTGCCGCGCGCGCGGATCAGGCCAGCGAGCGTGGCGTTCAGGGCGAAGCTGAGGTAGAAGGCCAGTCGCGTCCTCAGCGTCTTGGTCGGCGACGTTTTCACCCACACGCGGATGACGTCAATACCGTCCAGCCCCTCACGCACCCAGAAGCGCCCCTGATAGCCCGGGCGGATCACGCCTTCGGGATGGTTAGGAACCTCAGTGAGCATAGTCACGTCGTGACCCGCACGGAGCAGGCCGGTCGCCATCTCGTAGGCGCGGGTCTGGGTCGCACCCACCTCTGGAGGAAAGTATTGGGAGAGGTACAGGACACGCATCAGGACGGAGCGTCCGCTTCACAGGCAGAGGGTGACACGTGCTGCTGATGATAGTCGAGCAGGTGCTGAGCGATTGCCCCACTGGCATCGCCGTTCCCGAAGACCGGCGCGGGCTCACCCTCAGGCCGAAGGGCAAAGGCATTGCGGACGATTGCGTCATAGTCGGCGCCTACGAGCCGATTCCACCCAGCCTCGACGGTCTCCACCCACTCGGTCTCCTCACGCAGGGTCAGGCAAGGCACGCCGAAGAAATAGGCCTCTTTTTGGACGCCGCCGGAGTCGGTGAGAATCAGCCGGCTGTGCTTCTCCAGCGTCAGCATGTCGAGATAGCCCACGGGTTTGGTGAGACGCAAACCACCAGTGGGTGTGAAGTCCAAGGCATCGAGCGCCTTCCGGGTCCTGGGATGCAGAGGCAGGACCACAGGGATCTCGGCGCCAATTGCCTCTAGGGCATCCAGGATCGCCCTGAGGCGGGCGGGGCTGTCTGTATTCCTAGGGCGATGCACCGTCGCCAGCGCAAAGCCCCCTGATTCAAGTGTCAAACGCTCGAGAATACCGGAGCGCTCTTGAGCCAGTTGTGCATTATACAGCACGGCATCATACATCACGTCGCCGGTCAGATGGACACCGCACGTGACACCCTCCTGCGCCAGGTTCTCCACCGCCGTCGGTGTCGGGCAGAAGAGCAGATCGGCGGCGTGATCGGTAAGCACGCGATTGTGCTCCTCGGGCATTCGCCGGTTGAAGCTGCGGAGCCCGGCCTCGACGTGGGCCACCGGGATGTGCAGCTTGATCGCTGCGATGGTCCCAGCGAGCGTGGAGTTGGTGTCGCCGTAGACCAGCACCATATCCGGCGCCTCTTGCCCCAGCACCTCCTCAATCTGAATCAGCATATGGCCCGTCTGCCAGCCGTGGAGGCCAGAGCCAACGCCCAGATTGTAGTCTGGCTCCGGGATGTCGAGCTCGTCAAAGAACTGCTGAGACATCTCGTGGTCGTAGTGCTGCCCGGTGTGGAGGAGGATCTCCGTCGCGACACGACGGAGCGCACGGCTCACGGGCGCGGCCTTGATGAACTGCGGACGGGCGCCGACGATGGAGAGGATGTTCATGCGACACATCCAGATGGCGCCAGTCCTCGTGAGATGGTTCTAGAGATCCATTCCGAGAGGTCGTGCAGATCAATCATAACCTAAGACACCGACGACATCTCCGAGTACGCGCTGGAGTATTAGCTGCTCTTGGGTCGTCAGGTCATTCTGCCACCGACCCTGGTGTGATTGGCTGAGGTCCGTTTGCAGAAGGGCAGGATGAAACGCAAGGTCTGTGAAGCTGCATATGTCCCTCAGTACCCGTTCCGTCTCATTCACCAGAGACTCCAAACTGTACTCGAAGTAACTCTCTGAAGGAAGTGCCTCGCGTACGCGGAACCAGTGTTGGATGATGTCCTTGTACCACTCAGCTGCCTGAGCAACGTCGTTAGGCGCCCACCTCTGCTGCATCATTGATGCTACCACATCACGGGGATCACGATAGACATGCAAGATGCGAGCTGAGGGAACAAGATCAAGTAATTCGCGCCCAAAGAGAATATTCCAGGTGTTATCCTCAACGAAGTGTGACTTCCCGGCCTGCGCAAGGAGGTCACCGATGACATTGCGGATGAAATCCCCGAGAATCCTGGCCAACTCCGTCGATGATCTGGCACTGGCGTGATAGACCTCCGCATGGAACGCATAGCTCTCTGTTCCTACCCACGCAGCAGAGAACGTGAAGTCAATCAGACGATCCATCAGACTCTGGACGTGCTGCCGATAGTTGGGCAGATGACGGGCGAGACTCCAGCCATGATATTGCCGTGGCGAGAATGTCTTGCCAGTCGGGTCAAGGCCGCGCAAGACTGATCCGGCAAGTCGATGAAGGAATGGTTCGCCCGCCAGGTTCGTGAGCAGTTGCTTCAATCTCTTCAACCGTCGATCGGCGAGAAAAGGCGACCAGGCTGCGGTGAAGCCCCGATAGAAGTCGACTAGTCCATCCGGGTCAATGATGAAGCGGTACTCAAACGGCAGGCTGATCACCTGCGGGTGATGCGTCAGAACCGCTTTGCTGATGTTAGTTCCACAGCGGCCCGTTCCACCTATGAATACAATATCCGGCGCTTTGTGAGCGGTCAACGCATGATCCACCGAATCACCTCAAAGGCCTCCGCATACTGGCAATTTGCCTGTCGGCCGCGGACCCGCGCTAAGCCAACGTAGAACTCCTCTTGGGTGTAGGTGCGATGCGCTTGCGACTTGTACGCTCGAACAGCCTCCATCTTGCGCGCCAGATGATGTTCCTCAAGAGCCACAAAGGCGGTCGTGTTTGATCGGAGATTGTTCCATGGGAACTCATACCCCAGAATCGTAGTGTGCTTGAACGCCCGGATGCCCTCCTGGTTAATGACCTCGTGATCTTGATGGATGTCGTCCGATGAAGGGACGAAAACAAGATCGGGATTCAGATCGGCGCGAACGCGAACCAGGCGTTCCAAAATCTCCTGACGGTGTTCTGGCAGGTGACGGACCGGGTAACGGTACACGGTCAGGTTCTCAGACCGGATACCAAGGCGCTGAGTCGCCTCTTGCACTTCCGTGGCAAGAATATCGGGCGGGAAGTTAGCGGGAACGGATGCCTGACAGATGGAGAAGGCGATGTAGTGCACCGTCGCGCCTTCCTCGATGAGCCGAGCCAACGTGCCGCCACAACCAAACTCACCGTCGTCCGTATGGGGGGCCAAGACCAATACTGTGTTGAAGTCGCGCACGTTAGAGTTCCTTTGCGATGCTGTTTCTTGATTCAATGCTTAGCTTAGCAGCTCTTGATATAGACTCACTAGTCTTCGCCCTTCAGCCCGCCAGTTGTAAATCTGTTGTACCGCCGCTAGACCGCTGCGCCCCATCGCCTCCCGGTGGTCGGGTCGAGTCAGTAGAAGATCAATAGCGGTCGCAATGGCCTCCGGAGAAGTAGGATCGACCGTGAGGCCACACTCCTGCCCCTCGACCACCTCTTTCCACAGAGGGAAGTGAGAAGCGATAACGGGCAATCCGGCTGACATATACTCGAAGAGCTTGTTGGGTTGGGCTCTCTCATAGTCGTGCTGAGGCTGGTTGCACACCATACCAATAGCAGCGCTACGCATGAGATGGTAGACTTCCTGGAACGAGACGGTTCCCCGGTACTCCACGCGAGCGTAGCCAGGCAACAACTGAGCTCGTTGGTGCAGCGCGGGGCTGACGTACTTCCCAAGGACAATCAACCGCGCGGCGGGTGTCTTGACGTGCCGCATGGCCTGCACAAGCTGATACACTCCGCGGTGTTCCGTCCAGCCGCCAGTGTAGATCACGGTGGCATTGGCCGGGTCGAACTGGGCCGGATCTGGCGCTGAGAAGGACATCTTGAGCAGAGGGTAGTTTCTGACAACTTCAGTCCGGACGCTCGGAAACTGAGACACAACGTGTTCTGTGACACCGACGACCGCGTCCAGACGACGGACAGCCCAACGCTCCACCGCACCGACGAGTCGGGGGAGAATGTCCTGAAGCATGCGGGGCATCCAGTGTCGGCCAGATAGTCGGCTGGAGTAGTTCTCGTGGGCGTCATAGACTACGCGAGCACCGGTCGTCCACTTGAGCGCAACCCCGACGGGGAGCAACTCTGGATCATGGAAGTGATATAAATCGGCCTGCTCCGCGCGGGCAGCGCAAAAAGCTCGCCAAGGCGCCAGCAAAATCCTGGCTGCTCTCCGAGGAATCCGCGGCTGGGGAATAACTTCGACGCCATCCACCGTTTCGTGCTTGCTGTGCGGCGCAATCAGCGAGACGCGGTAGCCCGCCTCCGCCAGCGTGCGACACTCCTTTTGAAAGATGCGAGTGTCAAAAGGGCTATGGACGGTTGTGAGGTGGACGATGTGTGTCATTTGAAGGGATATTCACTGCTCAACTGCAAAGAAGTTCCTCGTACATGTGCCTGCTTTTGACATGCCTGTTATGCACGTCTAGGCTGCGACTAAACGTTAGACCGTTGATCTTCAGGGTTGCGCAGAGCTCTGGAGAGGAACGCAAAGCAAGGAGGGCCTCTGCTGCTGCATTTGGCTGCTTCACTGGCACCTTGATCACGTGTATACCGTCCTTGAGCACGCCCGTGAAAACCGGCAAGTCGCTAACGACCGTGGGACATCCACACGCTAGAGCCTCGTATACGCTGGCCCCATACCCTTCAGATGCGGGAATGGAGATCGCGACATCTGCCATACGGTATAGACGTGCCATTTCTGGCGGCGAACTCTGTGCTTGTACCCAAAGAA
>CAZPJP010000003.1:64060-69563 GCA_964586915.1 uncultured Anaerolineales bacterium | reverse complement strand
ATTGAGCCGGCCATCCTCGAACTCGGGGCCAGCGGTGTTGAAGGTCAGCTCGTTATAGCTGCCGTACGACGTCGCATACTCGAGCTCGTCAGCCGCGCGGATTCTCTCCGCAAGCGGGGCCTCGGCGATGCTGAACGCATAGACATCGATGTCGCCAGTCTCGAGGCGGGTGACGGCGGAATCCGAAGAGGGCTCCTCGGACATGATCACCGTGTCGACCCATGCACCCACGCGATCGACAGGTCCAACTTCAGGTGTGGTCGGGACCTCGACCTCAACGGTCTTCTCAACCTCGACGGTCTTCTCGACCTCGACGGTCTTCTCAACCTCGACGGTCTTCTCGACCACCACGGTCTCGACGACCCTTTCTGGGGTAGCCGTCGCGCAGGCGCTGAGAACCATACTCAACACCACGAACGCGCCGAGCACAACCATAAATCTCCTAGCCATGCTTGTCTCCTCCTTCAATTAGGATTGGGTTTTGTGTACATTACAGCTCAGGTACGCATAAGATACTGCACCGACACAAGCATTCGGACTGCTCCGCCTTACCCCCTTTCTGCTAAGCTTACGGCTGTTCAGCTTACGTCTGTTAAGCTTTCGCCTGTAAGGATCCCACAACCGGAACGGCTTCAGAGGATCCCTTATTGTAATGATTCTAGGGAGAAAAAACCAAATGTCAAGGCTGCGCTTCACTTATCGGCCCTATGAGGCCTCCTGCTAAGCTAACATACGTCCCCACAGGATTGGGCGATAGAGTCCGTAGGGCTGCGCGCAGATAAAGGCATCCGACGCGTACTTGCAGGCGTTCTGAAAGCTGTCGATCCAGAACAACACCTGACCCCGGCGGACGAGGAGCTTGGATTGCGTCTCCTGATCCTGCTCAATAGCAAGGACGAGGCGGCGCCACATACCCTCCGGCGGCCTCTCCTCGGCTATCGGCTGGAGGGCTTTCCGGAACAGGTCATCCACCGACATCGTCATCAACCTTACGTGAACTCATACGTCATCTCGGGCACCGGTCGCTGCCGCCGCTCAACCATATCGCGTAAGCGCTCCCGCGCGTAGTGCAACCGCGATTTGACCGTCCCAACGGGCAGATCCAGGATCTGGGATATCTCATCAACGGAGAGCGCCTCCATATAGAAAAGCACAATCACTGCACGGTGCGGAGGTGGAAGTGCCGCCACGACCTCGCGCACCATACGTATGGTCTCCCGCTCTTCCGCCTTGTGGTCGGGAGCGGGGAAAGCCCCCGCTATCCCCGAGAGCCACTCCAGCATATCATCCAAAGGATGTAGCACGCGCTGCGACGACCAGTCATACGATAGATTGACGGTCACGCGGTACAGCCACGGCCTCAGAGGGCGTTCAGGATCAACCGAGTTGGCGTACATATACAGACGCACAAAACACTCCTGTAGCACATCCTCAGCGGCCCGCTCATCTCGGACGATAGCTAACGCCGTCCGATAGACCAGCGCCTTGTACCGTTCAAAAAGGGCGCCTAGGGCCGTGATATCCTCGCGCTGCAATCGCCCGATCAGCACGGAGTCCGCTTCAGACGTATGCCCAGGATCCCTTCTATCTACTATAGATACTTCCTCGGGGGCCATAAGGTTCACTCAGATCCAGACAAATCGCCGTCCAATTCTCGATCGATCTCGGCCAGCAGCTCACGATCCTCCGCAGAGAGCTCGGCCTCGGCCAACATCGCCGGCCTTCGCGTCACGGTACGCTTGAGCGCCATTTTACGCCGCCACCTTGCCACAGCCGCGTGATCGCCAGAGCGCAGCACGTCAGGCACCGACCATCCCTCAAAAGTCGCGGGACGCGTATATTGCGGCCCTTCCAGCAGTCCCAACGCATAAGAGTCATCCTCTGCGCCGTCGGCTGCGCCGAGCACACCCGGGATAAAGCGCGCGATAGCGTCGATGACCACCATCGCAGCAAGCTCCCCGCCGGTCAGCACATAATCGCCGATTGAAAGCTCGTCCGTGACCAGATGTTGGCGCACCCGCTCGTCGACACCCTCGTAGTGCCCACAAACGAGCGCCAGCCGCGATTCCTGGGCCAGATCGCGCGCCACAACCTGTGTGAAGGTGCGTCCCTGTGGTGAAAGCAAAACGACGGGTACCTGCTCTACATCAACGATCGCTCGAACCGCCCGGAAAATCGGCTCCGGTTTCATCACCATCCCCTGCCCCCCACCGTAAGGAAGATCATCGGTCATCTGATGGCGGTCAACTGCATAGTCACGAATCTGATGGAGAACGACACTGAGAATGCCGCGCTCCTGAGCACGCCTCAGGATGCTCTCCTGGAGCGGACCCAAGAACATCGCCGGGAAGAGCGTGAAAGTGTCGATCCGCATTTCATATTATTCTAGCATGCTCCAGGTCACAATCAAGGCGGCTGGCGCGCGCGGGTAGGGGAACCGCAGTTAGCCAAACCAAGGTGCAACGCACCTTGCCGAACTCCATCTGCGGTTGTCCTGCGCCTGCGAGCCCAGCGGAGCTAGACCCATGCCTGTTTGAGCCCAACGTGAAATATGCGCCCCTGCCCCACAGATGGAATGCACCCGGTGCCCGTGCATCAGTCTCTCCATCTTCCCTGGCGCAGATAAGGCCCTATCGAAGAAGGGATCGCATTTGATCATCCATGATGCGGGACTTTGCTCACACCAAACTGAAAGCCAACGCACCGAACTCAGACCATACGGAGACCTAACCGTTACCGCCTTCTACGGGCGCGCAGCCGTAGTAAGATGAGGATCAGGCGTTCCTGACGCGCACTTAATGACGTGCTTGTCCGCACATCACAAGGAGGTGGACTATGATGTGGATCTTTGCCCTTGGCGTCTTGTTGGGGGGTGCTATGCTGCTCTTAGTCCTGTACGTCGTCCGTCGTCTACCGCGATCCGTCGGCAAGGTCGACAGGAAGGGCAAGGGTGAGCTCGAGTGGTTCGACACACGCAACTCCAGAGGTGAGATCCTTCGGAATGAACCCGAGGAGATAAGGAAGGGTGTTCAACCGGAGATCGAGGCGCCCGAAGAAGATTAGGGCTGCCGTGTTTCAGATTCCTGGCGTCATCCGGATGGTCAAGACCGCCTCGCACGAGCCCCCCTCGCCGGGGACACCGGCTATCCGGCCCGCCTCCAGAGCGCCTGCGCCAGCTGCCGCGCGCGCGCCGCAATGGCCGCTTCGTCCAACGTGAGGAGCTGTCGATCCCGCATCAGGACGCGCCCGCTGCTGAGGGTCGTCGTGATTGCCGAGGCTTCATAGCCAAAGAGCAGATGCCAAGGCAGGTTCCCGGGTGTCAGCGGGGTTATGGGCTGATACTCCAGCAGCACGATATCGGCGAGCGCACCGGGCGCGAGCTCAGCCAGACGCGCGTCTGGCCAGAAGAGACTGGCGAGGGCGGCATTGGCGGGGTAGGCCAAGCGGACGACCAGATCCGCAGGCATGGCTCGGGGATCTCGTCGAACCAGCTTGTGGCCCAGATAGGCCGTCTTCATCTCCGCGAACATGTTGTTGGAGAAGCCGTCGTTACCCAGGGCGACCTTGACCCCCCTTTCCACCATTGTCTCAACCCGTGCCAATCCCACGGCGTTGTTCATGTTCGATCGTGGTTGGTGCGTTACCCACGTTCCGGTCTCTGCCAATAGATCGATCTCGTGGTCGTCCACGTGAACGGCGTGGGCCACGATCGTGCGCGGCCCCAAGATGCCGGCCCTTTGGAGCCGCGGGATCACGCGGAGACCTGATTTCGCCAGGCTATCCTCTACGTCCTCCGTCCCTTCCGCAGCGTGGAGGTGGAAACCGGTCTGCAGGCCGTGCTGGGCCACAGCTGCCGCCGCATCAGCGAGTGTCGCGTCGCTGAGGGTCAAGGACGCGTGCAAGCCGAAGGATCCGCCGAGCTGGGGATGGGGTTCGCGACGCAGGCGCTCCAGGAAACGCACATTCTCCTCTATGCCGGCGCGTGCGCGTTCTGGGCCATCACGATCCGTCACCTCGTACGCCAGGGAGGCGCGCACGCCAGAACGAATGACGGCATCGGCGATGACGTCCAGGGAGCCCTCGATAGCGTTGGGGCCCGCGTGGTGGTCGATCAGCGTCGTCGTACCGTGCCGAATCGCATCGCAAAGGCAAACCAACGCCGAGTAGCGAACGTCCTCGAGCGTCAAGTGCTTGTCCAGGCGCCACCAGAGGCTCTCCAGCACCTCACCAAAGCTCGAGGCCGGCGGCCCCGGATAGGACCACCCCCGTGCGAACGCGCCGTAGAAGTGCGTATGTCCGCACAGCGAGGCCGGCAGAGCCAGTTGCCCCTCAGCATCCAATCTTTCCTCTTGGGGATAGGCCGTCGTGAGAGCCTGCGTCGTGTCAATCGCTGCGATGTGACGGTCGCGGATCAGAATGGCGCCATCCCGAATCAACTGCGGTTGCGGGCCCAACGTCGCGATGTCGGCGTGGGTAATCAGCACTAGGACACCTCCTGCCTGGGCTCGAGTTGGCGACGAAAGCGCGCATCCTCCTGCAGGATATGCTCGATCCCCTCCTCAAGCGTCACCTGCGGCTCATACCCCAACACCTGGCGCGCGAGCGTCAGGTCCGCCCTCAGTCGGCAGACCCCGCCACTGCCGACGGGGCTGTAGATGGTGTTGCTGGTGGCCTCTGTCTGGGCCAAAACCTCTTGGGCCAGACGGTTGATCGAAATCTCTGTCCCGCTGCCAATATTGAGCGTGCAGTGCAGGGGATCCTCGATTTCCTGCGCACGGATCAGGGCCCGCACGACATCGCTCACGTAGACAAAATCTCGCGTCTGTTTTCCGTCGCCAAAGATAACCAGCGAGCCCCCACCCAGCGCCTGGTTGATGAAGCGGGGAATAACGGGGGAATGAGAGGGGAGCAAGGGTTGGCCCGGGCCATAGGCGTTGAAGATTCGAAGCACGACAGTGGAGGTTCCCCACAGCGCACCAATGGTGTGAATATAATGCTCGGCGGCGAGCTTGCTCACGGCGTAGGGGGAGAGCGGGTTGGGGTGCGTGTTTTCCGAGATGGGCTGTTCGGCTTGATCGCCGTACACCGCGCCGGACGATGCGAAAATCAGCCGCGGGATACCTACATCCCGCATCGCCTCAAGCAACGCCACCGTTCCGCTCACGTTGACCTCATTGTACTCGCGAGGATAGAGAATGGACTCAGCGACGAGGACCCGCGCTGCCAAATGGTAGACGCAATCGACCCCCTGGAGCAAGGTCCAGAGCTTGGGACGATCGGCGATGCTGCCGCGATGGAACAGAACCCGGCGATCCAGGCGCGCGGGATCCCCGGCACTCAGGTCGTCCAGCACCAACACCTCATGCTCCTCGGCTGCCAGCGCATTGGCCAGCGCACTTCCGAGGAAGCCAGCACCGCCAGTTATAAGTATTCTCACACTCCCTCCACCGCTCCGATGATCATTCGCGAGCCACTATGGGTAGCTGCCCAGGACTATAGCGGC
>CAZPJP010000003.1:14048-63960 GCA_964586915.1 uncultured Anaerolineales bacterium | reverse complement strand
TACTATTGTAGCAGAACCCTGGCTGACGACACACATTATCGAGTCCGCTGTCCCGTGGAAACGAGATGGGCAGCTGGTCCCCGAAAAATCGCCACAACGGCGTCACTCCTTGATTGCGCGCACTTTCGCGCTATGATGCATAGTACATACCTGTAGTATGGCTTATCTATAGATCGTTAGGAGGACAATGAGCCGACGTAGCTCTGTTAAAGAAAACATCGCGCCGCCCGAGCGCGCCTATCTTATGGGGGTCGAGTGGAAGGCCATCCCCGATGGTAAGTATGTGCCGGATGATTGGCCCGTCGAGGAATCCCTCGTCGAGCTCAACCGCTTGGCCCACACCGCCGGGCTCCAGGTCATCGGCTACACTACACAGAAACTGGAGCGCCCCAATCCGGCGACCTTCATCGGTACGGGAAAAGCCGAGGAGGTGGCTGCGGAGCTTCGCAAACGGGATGCTGACGTCGTCGTCTTCGACGACGAGCTGGCGCCGCGACACCAACGTGAGTTGGAGAGCGTCTTTGGAAAAAACATCAAGGTCATCGATCGCACCGGACTCATCCTCGACATCTTTGCCCAGCATGCTCACACACGGGAGGGTGCGCTCCAGGTCGAGCTGGCGCAATACGAATACCGGTTGCCAAGGCTGACCCAGACCTGGACGGAGCAGGCGTTGACCCGCCAGGCGGGTGGACGGGCTGGCGGCAGTACCGGCGGGGTTGGCCTGCGCGGCCCGGGCGAGACCAAGCTGGAGATGGATCGGTTCGTCATCCGCCAGCGGATCACACAGATCAAGCGGGAACTGGAGAACGTTCGAGCCGCACGAGCGCGGCAGCGGCAGCAGCGCCGCCGGGAGGGTTTCCCGACCGTGGCGCTGGTCGGCTACACGAACGCGGGCAAATCGACGCTGCTCAACGCTCTGAGTGGCGCGTCCATCTACGCTGCCAACCAGCTCTTTGCGACCCTCGACCCGACGACGCGTCGGGTCACGCTGCCCGGCGGTACGGTCGTTCTCATTACGGACACGGTCGGCTTCATCCAGAAGCTGCCAACAGACCTGATTGCGGCCTTCCGCGCGACGTTGGAGGAGGTCCTGGAAGCGGATCTCCTGGCGCACGTGATCGACGTGAGTCATCCTCACGCTATGGACCAGGTGCGGACCGTCTACGCGACACTGAGAGAGATCGGAGCAGGGGAGCTGCCGGTGGTCAACATCTTGAACAAGATCGATCAGTTTGAGAATCCAGAGAGCGCATGTGCAGCCCTCTGCGATCTTCCCGACACTGTTGCGATCTCAGCCCTGACCGGCCAGGGCTTAGACGATCTCCGGACCGAGATCGAAGAGGTGCTAGAATCCGAGATGCATCGGGTCAGCGTGCTCATCCCCTTTGAGCGCGGGGACCTGGTCAGCTTGTTTCACGAGCGCGGTTTGATCGAGAGAGAGAGCCATAGCTCTGAAGGTACCTACATCGTGGGACAGGTGCCCGACTATGTCGCCACGCTGCTCGCCGACTTCTCGGCGACGCCGGCGAAAGGCCCGCGTGAGGTATGAGTCACTGGCGAAAGCAGCAGCACCAGGAACGCTTTTTCCGGAAGGCGAAGGCGGAGGGCTACCGCGCGCGGTCTGCTTACAAGCTACGCCAGATCCAGGACAAGTTCCACCTCGTCCGCAAGGGCAATGTCGTGGTCGACCTTGGCGCGGCGCCCGGCTCCTGGTCCCAGGTGCTGACCGAGCTCGTGGGCGATCGCGGGAAGGTGATCGCCCTCGACCTCCAATCCATCGAGCCGATTCCGGGCGTCACCGTACTCCAGGGGGATATGACCGATCCGGACGTTCAGGCCCGGGTGATTGAGGCCGCCAACGGGCGGGCTCACGTTGTGGTCAGCGATGCAGCCCCTTCGACAACGGGCATCAAGCTCCGCGACCACGTACTCTCAATCGAGCTGGCGCGGGCCGCCTTTGATGTCGCAAAGCGCCTTCTCGTACCCCGCGGCAACATGGTGCTCAAGGTCTTCGAGGGCGAGGATCTGCCGGCCCTGATCCACGATGTCAAGATGGCGTTCCACCCCGTCAAGGTCTTTACCCCACCGGCGACCCGCAACGAAAGCTGGGAGTCCTTCATCGTTGCACGGGGCTACAAAGGCGGACGGTAAGCGCCACTCAGCAGTGGCCCGTCAGGTCAGGTCAGCAGGTCAGGTGTAGGGCTGCGGCGACATCTCCCCGATCGCGGAACGCATTGTAGCTCACAACGGCGCGCTCCGTCGATTCCGCGATCATGTCGATGCCCGCCTCCTCTAAAGCCTCCCGTGCATCCCGCGCCACCCGCATGCGCCCCTGCGCGCCTTGGCCGATGACGAGGGTCTTCGGCTTCTCCTCCAGGTCGAGAATAGCGTCGAGATCCTCGGCGTGGAGAACGTGGCCTTTCTTGCGTCGCCAGTTGGCCACAATGCGATCCGGAAGGATGATCACGTCGTTAGCAAAGGTCTGCCCGTCAATCTCGATCTGGCCAAACCGGTAGTCCTTGATCTCCGGTGCTTCCTCAGCGTCCATCATACCCCTCCTTTACTCTAGAGTCAGGTACCCTTCGAGCACAATCCTGGCCTGACCCACCAACGTCACCCGATCCTCTCCCAACAGGCTCACCTCAAGTTCGCCGCCCCGCGACGATGCCTGATACGCGTGCAGGTGCCGCTTTCCCAACTGTGCGGCCCAGTAGGGCGTTAAGAGGGTGTGGGCCGAGCCCGTCACCGGATCTTCGTCGATCCCGATCCAGGGCGCGAAGAAGCGTGAGATGAAGTCGTAGGGTTCGTCGTCAGCGGCGGCGGACGTCACAATCAACCCGCGGTAGTCCTCCATGCCGCTCGCCCTCAGGAGCGCCGTGAAATCTGGTGAGAGCTCCCGCACCAAGGATGCTCGCGAAAGGCGTAGGAGCAGCTTTCGGGTCTGGACGCCGTAGGCGGCCTCCTCCACGGTCTCTGGTGTGATCCCCAAGGCTGTCACGACGTCGAGGGGTGGCCTGCACAGTTCCGGACGGTCGATTGGGAAATCGAGCGCGATGCCCGCTCCGTGCCTTCGGGCCCGCAGATCGCCGCTCAGCGTCCGGAAGGTGACGACCTCGGCCCCCACCCCGACGACCCGAAATAGCACGGCAGCCGAGGCAAGGGTCGCGTGACCGCAGAGAGAGACCTCGGTCTGCGGCGTGAACCACCGTAGCGAGAAGGTATCGTTCGAGACCCAACGCCGGCGGTTGGTGCGCAGCAAGAAAGCCGTCTCCGACAGCGCCATCTCGGCGGCGATAGCCTGCAACAGGTCATCCGGCAACGGCAGCGCGAGCAGGCAGACCGCCGCCGGATTTCCCCGGAACGGTCGCTCCGTAAACGCGTCTATCTGATAGAGCGGAACACGGTCCATCGTCTAGGCCCTCCACCTAACCCATCACCGGGACCTCGCACCCCACGACCGACGCCATCGGGCTCACGGTCGTCATCGATCGCCCAGCCGTTCCCCACGAGCCCGCCGCGCAGACGCTGCATCATATGCTCATAGGCAGTCATCGGACAGATCCTCCATCAGGCCACGGGCACCGCCCCGGGTAAGCCACCGATCGTGCCAAGTCAGCGCACCAACAGTGCCACGTTCTCAATGTGATAGGTCTGAGGAAAGAGATCTACCGGCTGGATCCACTCCAGGGCATATCCCTGGCGCACGAGCCGTCGACAGTCCCGAGCCAGAGTTGCGGGATCGCATGAGACGTAGATCAGACGCTCTGGATTATGATCCACAATGGCATCTACCACCTCGGGAGCCAGGCCGGAGCGCGGTGGGTCGACGATCATCACGTCCACAGCCTCATCGATCTCGTCAAGGGCCTGTTCCACAGGCCCCTCTATTAGGTTCACGTTGCCAGCATCGGCCAGATTGTGCCCGGCGTCGGCGATGGCGGCAGGATGCACCTCAATGCCTGTGACGAGGCTCGCTTCCTCGGCGACAAAGGCCGTGAACAGCCCAACGCCGCAGTAGGCATCTATCACGTGCTCGGTACCATCCAGATCCAAAGCGCCCATCACGATGTTGACCAGCTTGGCAGCCTGGGATGAGTTGACCTGAAAGAAGCTTGTCGCGGAGATGCGGAACTCTCGCTCGTGGATCCGCTCCATAACATAGTCCAGGCCAATCAGGGGCGCGACGGCATCATCGTGACGGATCTGAACGATGGAGACAGGGAAATCGACATGTAGCGATGGCGATTCCTCCTCTCTAGCCTGGACAAGCAGCATGAGATCGCCCGTAGCGGTGCCCGCGCGCATCTCCATCCATTCCAGCTCCGGATAGGTCATATCGAGGGAATGAAGAAGGCCGCTTAGGAGCGGATGGATGATTAGGCATTCGTCTATGGGGTAAACATCGTGGCTCCGCGCCCTCAGAAAACCCAAACGCCCTGCCGAATCCACCCTAAAAAGCGCGTGATTACGATACTCCCAGCCCACTTCGTCCGGAATAGGCTCAAAGACCGGCGGCTCGCTGAATTTGCCGACGCGCGATAGTTGATCCAACGTGACCAGCCCCTTCATCCGGGACTGTACCGGTGTGTCGATATGCTGCCACTGGCAGCCACCACACTTATCCTGCCCGAAATACGGGCAGGGGGGATCCACCCGCGCCGGCGAGGGCTCTAGTACCTCCACAAGGCGGGCCCGCGCATAGCGCTCGTGATCGTCCACGATCTCGGCGCGAACCCGCTCGCCGGGGATCGTGTAAGGCACGAAGATCGCGCGCCCTTCGTGTCGTCCTATGGCTTCGCCACCGTGCGCCATCGCATCAAGCTCCAATGTTATCGTCTCTGCCATATCTCCCGTCAATCTGGGCCTAAGCGCCCGCTGGTCGCGCTGTAAACGCATCGCCGAACGCGATTCAATCCTCAAAGGCTCCGCGACGCGTAGATGTGATTCAATTCACCCTCATTATAGCGTATCGTCTCCTGTCGTCGAAGCGCTGCACTCGCGAGCAGGGACGATGATCACGCCACAGGTGTCCGCCTCCAAATGACCGGGGGTAGGGCAATCGCAGTTGGACAGAACAGGTGCAACGCACTTTGCTCGTCCCAACGCGGCGCGACGCCAGAAGGCCCCCTCACCCCAAAGCCTAAGTGCGTTGCACCTTGCCCGACGCTAACTGCGATTGCCCTATGACCGGGGGTGCATCAGGTTGCCAAACCAATGCTCCGTGGTATACTTTTCGTGAAGTTGACCACTGACCGACGCGTGAAAGACGATCGGCCGGTTCCCTAAAGGAGTCAAAGTCGTGCTAACGAAGGAAAGAAAACAACAGATCATCGAGGAATATGCAACGTCGCCAGATGACACGGGCTCACCGGAGGTTCAGGTTGCGTTGCTCACGCATCGCATCTCAGACCTGACCGAGCATCTCAGGGCGCACAAGAACGATACGCACTCCCGCCGTGGGTTGCTGAAGCTCGTGGGTCAGCGTCGGCGACAGCTGAAGTACCTTCAGAAGAAGGATGTAGAGCGTTACCGAGATCTGATCCGAAGACTCGGCTTGCGCAGATAACTCTGTTATCGTATTCAGGTGTGCTATGCAGACGAGTAGCGTTGGGAACGGTTCCCCGCTTCTCGTCTGTTGTCATTAGTATGATGCGGTTCGGTATGAGCCTGTGCAGAGGTACCGCGTAGGCGCATATTGACCGCTCCGGTGAAGATGCCCGAGTGAACTCGGGCTCAGCAGCAGTAGTAATAACTCGACCGCCGGCTGGATAGATGGTGGGAATTGGGAAGTGGGGTGCACGTTCGGCGTCGTGCACAATAGTTCCCAGTTTCTAACCTTCTATCGGCAGGGAGGGTCGACCATAGGAGGCTATGTATGTTAGAGGAACATGTATTTGAAGCACAGTTAGGTGATCAGACGATCACCCTGAAGACAGGCAAGATCGCCCGTCTGGCAGGCGGGTCGGTGATGGCTCAGGTCGGTGACACCGTGCTGCTAGCTACAGCGACGATGTCCCGGAGCCCCCGCGAGGGCATTGATTTCTTCCCCCTGACCGTTGATTTTGAGGAGCGGCTCTACGCAGCTGGTCGCATTCCGGGGTCGTTCTTCCGTCGTGAGGGACGTCCCAGCGAGAAGGCCATTTTGACGTGCCGCCTGATCGATCGCCCCCTCCGCCCGCTCTTTCCAAAGGACATGCGGAATGACGTGCAGGTGATCGTCCAGCCGCTGTCACAGGGCCATAGTGAGTACTCAGATATGCTGGCACTGATCGCGGCGTCCACAGCATTGACAATCTCCGACGTTCCCTTCCAAGGACCGATCGGCGGCGTCCGGATCGGGCGCGTGGATGGCGAGCTGGTGGTCAATCCGACGATCCAGGAGATCCAGGAAAGCGATCTCGATCTGAGGGTGGCTGGCAGTGCTGACGCGATCATCATGGTAGAAGCCGGCGCCGACGAGGTGGACGAAGAGACGATGCTGGACGCCCTTGAGTTGGCCCATCAGGCTATGCAAGGCGTCATCCAAGTCCAGAATGAGATGCGAGAGGCAGTGGGCAAGCCCAAGCGCGATTACCCCCGATTTGGCACGCCGGAGGCGCTCGCCGAGCGCGTCCGCGAGCTAATGTTGGACCGCGTGCAGATGTTGGTCAGCACGATCAAACTGCAGGCCGAACGCGTCGATGCGCTCAATGAGTTGGAAGAAGAGCTGAACGAAACATTGACCGAGGAGGCCGAACAGAACAACTGGTCATCGCGCCAGATCGGCGAGGCTTTCCACGATGTGCTCAAGGAGGTCGTGCGCGAACAGATCCTGGACGAAGGCATCCGTCCCGACGGACGGGACCCCTACACCATCCGGTCCCTGGATGCCGAGGTCCGACTCGTGCCCCGACCTCACGGTTCGGGACTCTTTACCCGGGGCGAGACACAGGTTATGAGCCTCGCGACGCTGGGTATGCCGGGCGAGGAACAGGAGCTTGACGACCTCTTCCCTGAAGAGACGAAACGCTATATCCATCACTACAACTTCCCGCCCTTCTCCACCGGCGAGACCTGGCCATTGCGTGGCCCACGGCGCCGCGAGATCGGTCACGGCGCGCTAGCAGAACGAGCTTTAGAGCCGGTGTTGCCTTCGAAGGATGACTTCCCGTATACGATCCGAGTCGTGAGCGAGGTGCTGGCCTCCAACGGCAGCACGTCGATGGCCTCCGTCTGTGCGAGCACACTGGCCCTTATGGATGCCGGCGTGCCCATCGAAGCACCCGTCGGCGGCATTGCGATGGGCCTGGTTTCAGATGGCACCCGCTATCGGGTGCTCACCGATATCCAGGGCATGGAAGATCACCTGGGCGATATGGACTTCAAGGTCACCGGTACCCGAGCGGGTATCACGGCCCTGCAGATGGACATCAAGATCAAGGGTGTGAGTCGCGCCATACTGAGCGAAGCCCTTGAACAGGCGCGGATCGCACGCGAACAGATCATCGACGTGATCGCGGATTGCATTTCCGAGCCGCGGGACTCGCTCTCCGAGTTTGCGCCCAAGATGCTCACGACCCAGATCGATGTCGAAAAGATCGGCGCCTTGATCGGGCCGGGCGGCAAGACAATTCGGGGGCTGCAGACAGAGTATGACGTCGACATCGACGTCGAAGAGGATGGCACCGTCTTCATCGCCTCCTCCGGCGGCGACGGCGCGCAGCGGGCGCTCGCTTACGTAGAGGCTATGATGGAGAAGCCGGAGCTGGGTAAAGTCTACACCGGCAAGGTAGTCAGAGTAGCCGATTTCGGTGCCTTCGTCGAGATCCTACCGGGCACCGACGGGATGGTCCACATCTCACAGCTTTCCGACACCCGAGTTGATAAGGTCTCTGACGTTGTCAACGTGGGCGACGAGATCGTCGTGATGGTCACAGCCATCTCCAACGACGGTAAGGTCCGGCTCTCCCGCCAGGCAGTGTTGGAGGGTTGGTCCCTTGAGGAAGCGCAGGCGCAGGACTCGCCCCCTTCGGGTGGCGGACGACGCGGTGGGCGCTCCCGGCGGCGACGCTAATCATTCACTCACAGGTCCGCCTGATCTAGGCCTGTCCCAAGTAGGAGGAAGCGGTGAATCGACAACCGAAAGTAAAGACGTTAGGAGAGTCTGAGAACTACACCGTGTGGGTCTCCGACGAGCCCGAGCTCGAAGAGGTCATCTACCACATCGAGTTTGATAACATCACGCTGCACCTCTTCGAGGATGAGTGGGAGGAGTTCGTCAGCGTAATCCTCCAAGCTGTCCGGTGAGTCCGTAAGGGACTACCACAGACTTGCGAGGGCCTTGAGCGGACGAGGTTGAGCACAGCTGTTAAATCATCCGAGAGGACGTGGGAGCGCGCTCCTACGTCCTCTCGGCTTCTAGACCTACTTTCCGCTCCTGTTTTGTGCTATAATGGAGTTAGTCAAGAGTTAACCGACTGCGACGGCGGGGCGCGAGCCCTCAGGGATCTTCGAATTGCACCCTCTGGTCGGTAGGCAAAGTTACGCACACATAATGGGATTGTTTGAATTGGGGACATCGATAGATTGGGATAAACAGAGGTTAGAATCATGGCGGACCCGCTAGAACGTTTCACACCGTCAGCACAAGAGGTGCTGCGCTTTGCCCAGATCGAGGCGAAGCGAATGCATCATGCTACGATCGGCCCCGAGCACATCTTACTAGGGCTGATGTTGGAGGGTGAGGGCATTGCGGGCCGAGTCTTACGAGATATGGGCTTGCGTCCTCAGCAAGCTCTCCAAACAGTGGCGCGCCTCTCCAGCGCTAAGCCTCTGAATGACCCTGAGCCGGAGCTACGCCATTCGACCGAGATGTTGCTGCAGATGTCGCTTGAAGAAGCGAAACGTCACAATAGCTCAGTGGTCGATACCCAGCACCTGCTTCTTGCCTTGCTGCGACAGCATGAAGGCGTGATCATCGCCGTCCTGACGCAGGCGGGCCTCTCCGCAGAGACCATCCGACGTCGCATCGAGCGTTTCATGCCTATGCGCCCCAAGTCCTCGTCCTCCGGCCGGCGACGTTCGACGAGTTCCCGCTCGGAGCACCGGTCAAGCTCATCGGACTCTCTCTTGGAGCAGGTGGCCGTCGATTTGACGGAGCTGGCTACCGATAGCCGGCTGGATCCGGTGATCGGTCGTCAAGCAGAGATTGAACGGGTGATCCAGATTCTGGCTCGCCGGACCAAGAATAATCCCGCCCTGATCGGAGAACCGGGGGTTGGCAAGACCGCCATCGTTGAGGGATTAGCACAGCGCATTATCTCCGGAGGCGTGCCCGGTCCGATTCTAGGAAAGCGCCTGATTCAGCTGGATGTTGGTTCGTTGGTCGCCGGCACGATGTATCGGGGCCAATTTGAGGAGCGCCTTAAGAAAGTCCTGCAGGAACTGAAGGACAATAACACGATTGTCTTCATCGACGAGGTTCATATGTTGGTCGGGGCCGGATCAGCGGGTTCCTCCATCGACGCGGCCAATATCCTCAAGCCGGCGCTGGCGCGCGGTGAGTTGCAGTGTATCGGTGCCACGACCTTGGATGAGTATCGCAAGCACATTGAGTCCGATGCTGCGCTCGAGCGGCGGTTCCAACCGGTGATGGTCGACGAACCCTCGCCGGAGGAGACGATCGAAATCCTGCGCGGCATTAAGCACGCCTACGAGCAGCACCATCGGCTGCAGATCAGCGATGAGGCGTTGCGGGCCGCGACCCAGCTCTCCTCCCGGTATGTCCCGGATCGCTTCCTTCCAGACAAGGCCATCGATGTGATGGACGAGGCGGCCTCACGCGTCAAGATGTACAAATCCCCCCTCTCGATCCAGCTGAGGGAGGTATTCGAGGAATTGCAGGACCTCCGACTCAAGCAGTCGCAACTCAAGGTAGTGGGGAGCCGCGAGGAGCTGGCCAGCCTCAAGACTGAGGAGGGCAGCCTCGAGAGCAAGATGGAGACGCTCCGCCAGATGCGTACTGAGGAGGATGAGAGCCTTACGGTGGGCCCTGACGATATCGCAGAGATCATCGCGATGTGGACAGGCATTCCGATGACGCAGATCGCGGAGGAGGAGTCGCAACGCTTGCTGGATATGGAGGAAGACCTCCGTAAACACATCGTAGGCCAGAATGAAGCTATCGAGACCGTGTCCAAAGCCGTGCGCCGTGCTCGGGCTGGCCTGAAAGACCCCCAGCGGCCGATCGGTTCGTTTATCTTCCTCGGTCCCACCGGGGTCGGGAAGACCGAGCTTTCCAAAGCTCTGGCACGTTTCCTCTTCGGCACTGAAGATGCGCTGGTTCAGATTGATATGTCGGAGTTTATGGAGCGGCACTCCGTAGCCAGGCTGGTCGGAGCTCCGCCCGGATATGTCGGATACGATGATGCTGGGCAGTTGACCGAAGCGATTCGTCGCCGCCCCTACTCGATCGTGGTCTTTGACGAGATCGAGAAGGCGCATCCCGACACGTTCAACATGCTGCTTCAGATGATGGAGGAAGGTGTACTCACAGACGCGCGCGGGCGCAAGGTCGACTTCCGCAATACCCTCCTGATTATGACCTCCAACGTGGGCGCCGATGATATCCTGCGGCAGGGGACGTTGGGATTCTCCCTGGATACGGTGGAAACCGACGAGGAGCACAGCCATAAGGAGATGCAGCAGAAGCTTATGGGACGGTTGCGAAAACTCTTCCGACCCGAGTTCCTTAACCGCGTCGACGCAGTTGTTGTCTTCCGGGCGCTCAACCACGAGGACATCCGCAAGATTGTTGGGTTGGAGATTGACAAATTGCGGGACCGTATGCTCGCGAATGGCTTCGATATCCGCTTGACGGATGCGGCTCAGGAGTGGTTGGCCACTCACGGCTACAGCTCCGAGTACGGGGCACGCCCCCTGCGACGCCTCATTCAGCAGAAGGTGGAGACACCGATCTCCGATGCGTTGTTAGCAGGTAAGTACCGAGTCGGTGACGTTATCTTGGTGGATGCGAGCGATGACGAGCTTGTGCTCAAACCAGCAGAAGAGCCTGAGATGGCGATCGAACTCTAGTCCGCTTCACTCATCGTAAAAAGAGCGGCGACGCTGATATCAGCGTCGCCGCTCTTTTTCATTGAAGGGACCCAGCTGGAGGTTGACCGGCGCGGTCAACCTCCACGCGAGTCCGCATCAGAGGCTCCGGGATGTGCCCGCAGATAGACCTCTCGAGCCCGTCGCTGAGTGACGCTGGCATAGATCTGGGTTGTGGCGATGTTCTCATGCCCTAACAGCTCCTGCACCACCCGGAGATCGGCGCCGCCTTCGAGCATATGCGTGGCGAAGGTGTGGCGAAGCAAATGCGGTGTCACCGTCTCATCGATCCCGGCAGCGATCCCGGACTGGCGGACAATGGTATCCACGGAGCGGCTGGAAAGGCGCCCACCAAAGCGGTTGAGAAAGAGAGCGTTAGCCCCAGAGTCACTGAGCTGCTCGGGGCGCCCCTTGTCAATGTAAGCTCGCAGGGCCGTCAACGCCGGACGTCCGACAAGCACAATGCGCTCCTTATTGCCCTTTCCCACGACGCGCAGCTCTCCCGTATGGAAATTCACATCGGACAGGTCGAGGGCAGTCAGCTCGCTGACGCGTACTCCTGTGGCGTAGAGGACCTCTAAGATTGCGCGATCCCGCAGGCCTTTGGCGTCTGATACGTCCGGGGCGCCCAGGAGCAACTCAACTTCCTCCACCGTAAGATAACGGGGCAGTCGTTCGGGGATCCGCGGTGCATAGATGCGACGGAAGAGGTTGTTCTCCCAACCCCGACGTTCGACGAGGAAGTCACCGAAGGCTCGCAGCTCGAAGACGCGGCGGGCGACACTGGCACGGACATAACCGTCCTCGCTGAGCTCGGCCATATAGGTGCGAACGAGGTCGCGGGTCAAGCCATCCAGCGTCGTAATGCGCTGATCGACGCAATAGTCTAGAAACTGCGCAATATCGGTACCGTAGTTCTTGACCGTATAGGGCGAGGCGTTATCACGCTCCAGAGATTGCAGATACCGGTCGAGCCAATCGTGAAGTGCCGACATCACAACACACAAACGGGCATCACGGATATCCTGCCGCTGCACCCACGTGGCGCTATCCCAGCTCCTGCTCTGCCTTAAGTCGATCGTAGACACTCAGGATATTAGCCACATGGAGTTGGTGGCTGGCAATCCCCAGAGGCACCCGCTCCAAACCGCATCTCTCCAAAGGGATGTCCCAGATCTCCTTGCGATCCCGACCCCGTTTGAGAATGGTCTCAGCCTCTTTTCGCACGCAGTTCAGATAGTCAATGTACTGGTCCATCACGACCTTGACCTCACCGCGCAGGATCACCTCGCCGTGGCCTTGAACCACCGTGTCGGGCTCCATCTCTTTGATGAACTCGAGCGTCCTGATCTCCTGCTCCCAGTCACCATCGGCGATAATTGGGATAGACATGACCGCGTCTCCGGTGATGAGCACCTCGTCTTCCTCGAGAAAGACCCCGATGTTGTCAGCGGTATGCCCTGGCAATGGAAACAGTCGGAAGGTCTTATTCCCGGCCCCCACAAAGAAATCACCCGTCTCGAACGTGATGGTCGGGATTCGCAAGTACACCTCTTCGAAAGCGGGATCGCTCTCGCGCGCCTCCGCCAACGACGATTCCCCTACATCGAGGAGCCGCTGCCGGCAGAGTTCTGAACTGATGACGTCCAAATGCTCAGGGAAGGCATAGAGGCCATAGACGTGATCCATATGATGATGGGTCAGGATCAAGGAGTAGAAGTCCATACCGGAGCGGATCTCGAGGAACCGCGCGATCTGCCTGGCTTCATCGGGAAAGGGAAGCGCATCGATCACAACCGTGCCGCGGTCGGTCAGCACCGCTACCGAGTTGACGAGAGCGTAACGATCACTTGTAAATAGGAAGATTTCTTCTGAAACTCGTTCCCAGTACATGGACTCCTCAAGGATAAAGACCAAAATTAGGTTATCGTCAGCCACTTGAGAATAACATAGGCGACTGGCAAAGTCAAGCTTACTTTACATAATATCGTGATGGCATCTGCTCCCGCGCGAGGGTGACGTGCCGGGGATGCTCAATGAGGGTCTCAATCAGCCGATGATAACAATAAACCGCGCTGGAGGTAACCAGCGCGGTTTAACATAAATCAGGCCCCGCCGTGCCGTGCACCGTTGGTTTTGACCCTGCTAACGCAGGTGGGCACCAGCCGGACGACTCTGCCTTGCCCGAGGGCTATCGCGTACGCGTCCGAGACTTAGGTTCCCGTTTTTTAAGGTGTTGGCTCAAAACCCCACTTCGGTTCCACGCACACGGCAGGATTAACATCATAATACCACAACCGCTCGAGATAGCAAGCAAACCTAGAACGCCTCCTAGGGCAATCGCAGTTAGCGTCGGGCAAGGTGCAACGCACTTAGGCTTTGGGGTGAGGGGCCCTTCTGGCGTCGCGCCGCGGTGGGACGAGCAAAGTGCGTTGCACCTGTTCTGCCCAACTGCGATTGCCCTAGAACGCCTCCAACGCGCCCCTCATCACGCGAAGCCAATTCTTCCCCATCACAGCCTCAATATCAGACTCCGCGTAGCCGCGATCCCCAAGCCCTGTTGCGACCTTGTGAAGATCAGCGACGGAGGAGAGCTCTGCCGGTGCTGAGGCCCGACCGAAGCCGCCATCCAGATCGGTGCCCAGCCCGACGTGGTGAGCATCGCCCGTAACCTGACAGATGTGATCAATGGCCTGAACGAGTCGGCTCAACGGCAGACGCGGCGATCCAGGCCGCCAGTCAGGGTCGAGCATGCGATTGAAGGCCACGACCCCGACGACGCCGTCGCGGTCGGCAAGCCCGCGGATGATGTGGTCCGAGATCTGCCGCGGCCAATCCACAAAGAAACGGGGATTCGCGTGGGTTGCGACGATGGGCCCGGGATAGCGGTCGAGAACCTGATAGACGGCCTCCTCCCAAAGGTGACTGATATCGAGCAGCAGGTTGGCGTCGGCCATCACGTGCAGCAACGCCTCACCCTCGTCAGTCAGAGGTCCGGGGTGTGCGTTTCCGCCGGCATAGCGCGTGCCGGCAGACCAGGACAGCCCAACGCCGCGCAACCCGCGCTCGATCCACCAGTGAAGCTCTCCCGGGTCTCGAATCGGATCAGCCCCTTCCATCACCATAAAGACCCCGACCTGCGGGTGCTCGCTCCCCCAGCTGGTTAGCACATCGTCCAGGGCCCCCTCGTCCGTGATGAGGGCCACATCCTCTCGCTCCTCACTCACCCGTCGATAATAGTCCAGCTGCTGGACGGCCTGAGCGTGCGCTTCCTCGGGCGAGCGATAAGTCGGGAGCGATTGCGGATGGGACTTGCTTAGCGGTTCGACAAAGATCGACCCCCCCACGACAGCAACCTGGCCCGCCACCAACGCAGGCCAGCTGACCATACACACACCGGCCTTGGGGTCGGCAGGCGGGTGTGTACGCTCGTCGTCCCGGATCTCAGACACGGGACACGTCAGGTCGCGCTCCAGAACAACTGCGTTGTAGGCGATGTCAAGATGAGCATCGACGATCGGGAAGGAAGGATATTGAGCAGTTGAATCGGACATAGGCTCTCCAAATCACCGGAAGACGTTGCTAGTAATTCCTAGGCGCGAGTATAAGCGCGGTCGAAGATTTGACAATTGACCCTGCGGGAGAGTATACTCAGGCACAATCCAAGCAACCCGTAGGAGGACGCGATGGAGCGCCATAAGCAACACTTGCTGGTGGTTATCGAAGGACCCGATGTCGGCGAAACGTACGCGCTGGAAGGGATGATCGCGACGCTGGGTCGGGCTTCCGACAACACCATCACATTGGACAGCCCCAAGATTTCCCGCCACCATGCTCAGATACGGAATCTGCCCACCGGCGTCGTGATCGAGGATATGGGGAGCACAAATGGAACGTGGGTAAACGGACGGCGGCTGACGGAGTCGCGCACACTCTCGCCGGGTGACGAGATTCGGTTGGCGGATTACATCACGCTGGAGTACACTGTAGAGGAGGACTATCGTACGGCAAGGTTGGCTCCCGACGAGACGCCGGGAGCAACCCGAATGATGCAGGAGCCTCCCGAGTACACACCGCCGCAGATCCCGGCGGAGCCTCGATACCGAGAGCCCTATGAGCCGTCACCGCAGAGGGAGGTCACCTACGAGCCTGTCGCTCCCCCGTCCCCACCCGCGGACTACGAGCTACCAGCGGAAGCCCGCCAAGAGCCCGCCATGGCGACCCGGCAACGGCCCAAATGGCTCTATGTCCTGATCGGCCTTCTCGCGATCCTCATCTGTCTCTGCATCGCGATCGCTGTCTATCTGTGGTTCGCACCGCTCAGCTTCTGGGAGAGGCTCTTTGATCTCTTCGACATCCCGATGCCTACAGGCGCCCTGATCGTGCTGTTTGGAGTTGTCTTGCCAGCCTGAGCGACCCAGTGCCTTCCCAGCGACGCTCCATAGCTACAGTAAGATAGCCTCAGACTGACATGAACTTCAAGGCCACATCGGCGGTCGAGAGGGGCTTCACGTTCAGATCAGCTTCTGTCACACGACCCTCTTCGTCGACGACAAAGTGGCTCCGGATGATACCCTCGTAGGATTTTCCATACATCTTCTTCTCACCCCAGGCCCCGTAGGCCTCAGCCACCTCGTGGTCCGGATCGGAGAGCAGGATGAACGGCAGATCATACTTGTCGCGGAACTTGCGGAGGGCCTCCAGGTCATCAGGGCTTATGCCGATGACAACCGCGTCCTTCGCCTCAATCTCTGGATACGCATCTCGTAACGCGCACGCTTGCTTCGTGCACCCAGCCGTGTCCGCCTTGGGATAGAAGTAGATCACAACCTTCTGTCCTCGGAAATCGGAGAGCTGAACACGCTCACCCTCGTCCGACACCAACTCAAAATCGGGCGCTTGCTCGCCAACCTTCACCATCGCACTTTCCCTCCTTGATTTGATCTCTAGGATACGCAATATTAAACTATATTCATATAGATTTTACTATGAAATTCGCGAAAATGCAACATCTACGCCCCCCTTACACCATGATCTGACGCGCTAGGAGGAACCGGGATCGCCGTCCCGGGCCACGCGCCTTTGCAGAGTGTGAAGCTTATGCTACAATCCGCAGCCAGAGAAGTATAGTTCGGGTTAGAGCGAGGATTTGATTGGCAAGGGAAACGGGCATGCGTTGGCCGGGGATCGTACCAGGATGTTGATCAAGTTTCTGCGAGCTACGAGCGAGTTCCTTGCGCACCGCAAAGGGCTGCCTGTGCTGGTGGGCGTTGGCCTGGTGCTGCTCAACCTGATTGTCGTCCTGCTGCCCGCTTGGCCCGTCATCGCGTGGTTGGCCGATACCCATCTACTGCTGCACATCGGCCTCACCGTCGGGCTGCTCGGCGTGCTCGTCGGCGATGCACTCTGATCCCTCCCCAGCGATCCCTCCGCTTCATCTGTGTTACAGTTCCGTTACGGGGATACAGCGACGTGCATTTACCCTTGTGGGCGCGTGGCGAAGTCTCTATAATAAACAGAAGATTGCCATCTTCCGCGTAAGGAGCCATGAAGTATGAGAACTCTGTTGCGGTTCGGTCTGCTCTTGACCGTGTTGGGACTGATGCTGGGAACGGCTCAAGCGGCTGACGCCGCGGTCGCCGTAGGAGCGGGTGGGTGGGACATCCTCGGCGAACATACTGTGAAGCCGGGAGAGACCCTCTTCTGCATCGGGCGAGCTTACGGCGGCATCGATCCGTGGGCTATTGCGACGCAGAACGCGATCAGCCGCCCAAACCTCATCCGCCCGGGTATGGACCTGAGCATCCCTGACGTCCCGAAAACACTACCCGCCGGTCCTGTGTGCACCCCCCAGTTCGGGGATCCACCACCCGAACCCGCGCCGCCCACATGTGGCGGCTGCACTTGCGCATGGACCCACGTTGTGACGTGGGGTCAGACCTTGAGCTGGATCTCGATCCACTACGGAGTGGACATGCACGCGATCGCGCAATGCAACTGTATCTACAATCTCAACTACATTCGCGCGGGCCAAACGCTCTGCGTCCCGTAGGACTGCACCGAACCCGGTTCTTCTCCAAGGAAGGAGAGTACGTCGTCCCTACCCGCCGGAGAACGCTATACTCTCTCCAGCGGATCAAATAGCTTAGAATACTCCTGCAGCGCGTACCGGTCCGTCATTCCGGCGATATAGTCGCACACCGCCCGATGGAGAGAGCGGTACTCGAGCTTGGCTTGCACTTCATACGGCAGTTGGCGGGGCTCTCCCACGTACGCCTTGAAGAGGGCGGTGATGATGCGTTCGGCTTTGATCTGCATGCGCATCACCCGCGGATGCCGGTAGAGACGCTCCAGCAGGAATCGCTTGAGCTCACTCAGCTTGGTGGCCATCTCTGGAGATAAGGCCACGAGGTTCTCCTGAGCGGCACGCACAGCATCCGTTGAATCGGGCTTCACGGCGTCGATACGCTGGGCCGTCTGGGTGATCACGTCGTTGATCAGGATCCCTAGGAGCCGACGCACGATGCGGTGGCGCCACATCTGCGTGAAATCCCTGCCGGTCCACCCCACGCTTTCCCTCACCTGCTCCCACAGCTCGATCCCCGCGAGATCCTTTGGTTGTATCAACCCCGAGTAAAGGCCATCATCGAGATCGTGGGCGCTGTAAGCGAGCTCATCCGCGGGATTCGCCAGCTGGGCCTCCAGTGTACCCCGAAGATGTGGCGCGAAGCGCGTGGCCTCCGCAATATCATACTCGGTCTCGTGCTTGACAATGCCCTCCAGGACCTCCCAGGAGAGGTTGAGGCCGTCGAACTCCGGATACCGCTTCTCCAGCTTCTCCACGACGCGCAATGACTGCTTATTGTGGTCAAAGCCCCCGTGATCTTCCATCAGCTGATTCAGCATGTACTCTCCGGCGTGCCCGAAGGTAGGATGTCCAAGATCGTGTGCCAAACAGATGGCCTCGACGAGCACCTCGTTCGCGCCCAAAGCCGTGGCCAAGGAGCGTCCGATCTGCGCCACCTCCAAAGTGTGGGTCAGACGGGTGCGATAGTAGTCGCCCTCCGAGTAGACGAAGACCTGGGTCTTGTACTCCAGCCGCCTGAAAGCATTCGTATGGAGGATGCGATCACGATCCCGTTGGAAACGCGTCCGGTAAAGCGGCTCGTCCTCGGGGTAGGCCCGCCCTTGTGACTCACGGCTGTGGAAGCCGTACGACGCCAGAGTCTCGTCCTCACAACGCTCGAGATCCTCCCGCGTAAATAGCATCATCTGCCCCCTTTAACATTCCGCCGACCACGACGCTTCCTACCCTCACGAGACAGAACCTCAGCGCGCCGCTTCGCTCTCCATGCGCCCTTATACACCGCCGTGGCTGATCTGCACCGCCACGATACTGATGATCAGCGCGATCAGGAGAATAACGGCGATGAAGACGCCCAGCTTTAGCTCAAAACGCGTGGGCTTGATCAAGCGACCGGAGATCCAGAGAAAGAGTCCGCCAGCCAACCCGAATCCCAGCAGCACGCCGATGGTGTAGGTAATCGCGGTGGCCATAAGCCGCGGAAGATCGATCGTCACGATCAGACGGCCAAAGATCGCGATGGAGAAGCGGCTTCCCAAGAAGGCGTACACCGTGGCGATCAGCAGGGCCACGACGATCATGAGGATCCCGAGCGTACGCTGGCGACCGCGCTCAATGAGCCAGGTCAGCAGCCCGAGACCCAAAAGCGCAAGAGCAAAGGTGAAGATTACGATGGAGAGGAACTCAATAACCATAGACGTCGCCTCCATAGCTCGGTCCTAAGGTGTCACCCCAATGATAGTCGAGGAGGGACCGTAGGTCAAAGCGTTGATGATACTCGGTTAACGTGATGGCGTCAGCGGTGGGAAGCAGGGTCGCGCCCAGCTCGGCCTCACTCGATCCCATAGTTCCACATCAGGATGCGCTCGAACCAACGATCAGGCAGCAGACGCTTGGCCCATACAGCCAGTCTCTCGTAGAAGGGGCCCACGACGTAGCGGGGTCTCGGGTGGCGGCTGCCGACGATCCGCAGAAGAGCGCGCCCCACCACCTCGGGGGACGCACCGCTCTGCTCGTCGCGCTCGATCTTAGCCAGGGTCTTGGCGTATTGATCCCGATAGGTGGACTCCGTCTGTGACGCGGTCGTGTGGCGACGGTTAGCGGTGAACGGAGTGCGGATATCTCCCGGCTCCAGCAGAACGACATCAATCCCGAAGCGTTTCACCTCCAAGCGCAACGACTCACTCAATCCCTCCACCGCAAACTTGCTGGCGGCATAGAGACCTTGATAGGGAAGGCCCATTACGCCACCGATCGAACTCATGTTGACAATCAGACCCCCCCGTTGTGCTCGCATCGCCGGCAGAACAGCGTGGCAAACACGGAGCACGCCGAAGAAATTCGTCTCGAAGAGCGCCTTAGCTTCCTCGATCGACGTGTTCTCCACGGCGCCTCCGTATCCAAAGGCGCCGTTATTGACCACGACATCGAGGCGTCCCGCTTCGGCGAGAATCGTCGCAATCGCCGCGTCGACAGAAGCAGCGTCATCCACATCCATCCTCAACAGCTCAAATCCTAAGGCCTGGGTGTCTGCCTTTGATGGATCGCGGCTGGTTCCGTAGACGCGATACCCCGCCTGAGACAGCGCCTCGGCACAGGCGCGTCCGATGCCCGTTCGACCACCTGTAACCAAGATCACCTTGGCTTCTGAATTCATCACAGTCGCACTCCCCCTCCTGCACCCTCGCGGTATTGGCTCCCGCGCATCCTAGCGTAACCAGCGGTAAGTGCAACTCGTATGGTATACTTACGCAACGGATCGGAGGAAGCAAACGGAGAACGCCAATGTGCCAATCGCAGGACCAAGTCCAAGAACAACAAACGGCGCTGGCGGCAGCCCAAACGGCGTTGAAGGCCGAGCAGGAGGTCCATCAGGCCTTCGTCTCGCTGATCACGCACGAGCTTCGCATCCCGATGACCTCGATCAAAGGCTATACGGATTTGCTGCTCAAGGAAATCGTGGGGCCGCTCAATGAGGCCCAGGTCGGATTCCTGGAGATCATTCGCGCCAACGTCGAGCGGATGTCCAAGCTGGTGACCGATCTCTCTGATGTCAACAAACTAAACGGAGACCGCCTCCAACTCTCCTTCGAACCGATTGCTATCAAAGAAGTCGTTCAGGACGCGTTGGCACCCCTCGAGGCGAAGCTCGAGCAGAAATCCCATGACCTGAAGAGCTCCGCGACCGAGGATCTGCCGCCTGTCTGGGGAGACAAGACGCGGGTGGTTCAGGTCATACGCAACCTGATCGATAACGCGATCCAGTATACGCCACCCGGGGGCACAATCACGATACACGCTCTGCCGGATCCGGATCGGTCAGATCATATCAGGATCAGCATTCAAGACACCGGGATTGGCATCCCAGCGGATGAGCAGGCGCGCGTCTTTGAGCCCTTCTTTCGCGCCACCGACGAGGCCACCCGAGAGACGCCGGGCAACGGTCTCTCACTTCACCTCTCGAAACGCCTCATCGAGATGCACAACGGAACGCTTACCTTCGAGAGCCAACAGGGAAGCGGCAGCACCTTCCGCGTCAGCCTGCCTATCGCAACGAGTCGACGAGCACCGTAAGCCTAGTTGCCTCGTCTCCCCCATGGCCGCGTCCGGTCTCCCTTGACATTCCCCGCACGACATTTACAATAAAAAATAGATGTCAATGGCCCAAAAAGGAGGGACCATGATTACCCGAAGATCATCTGCAGTATGGGAAGGAAATCTCAAGGGTGGGAAGGGTTCAATGACGCTAGGCAGCGGTGCATTCCAGGGAGCTTACTCTTTTGGCTCCCGGTTTGCAGACGAGCCGGGCACTAACCCTGATGAGCTCATCGGAGCCGCTCACGCGGGCTGCTTCTCGATGGCCCTGAGCGGAGAGCTTGCTGAGGCAGGTTACACACCCAAACGCATCTCAACGGAGGCTGCCGTGCGTTTGGAGAAGACAGAGGGCGGCTTCGCGATCACGCGCATCGATCTGACGACCGTCGCGGTCGTCCCCGAGATCGATGAGGAGACGTTCATGAAACACGCAGAGGCCGCCAAGAACGGGTGTCCTGTCTCCAAGGCCCTGTCGGCCGTGGATATGACGCTTGACGCAGAGTTGAGGAACGCCTGAGACCTGCGGGAGGCACGCTATACGAGTAGGACTGGCCCCAAGCATCGACTTGGGGCCAGTTTCGATTACAATGAGCGAAACTCAGAGTCAGGAGTGTAGGAGATGAGACTTCAGAGGAGCGCCCGGGTTTGGTGGGCAATTGCAGGAAGCCTCCTTGTCCTCGCCATCATCGCGCTCCCGCGATTCACCACTTCCGCGGCCACGGCGACAGGCAAGCCAACACCCGTGATCCCTTCGCCAAGTGCCACAAACCCGGTACTCAGATTGCGGATGGGCGCATTCGACCCTCTGGGTGTCCCTTCGTCCTCCTCTCGAATCACATCCTCCAAGTTAGCCCTCTGGTTGGTACAATTCCCGGGGCCTATCCAGGACGCGTGGTATGACGCGATGCTCAAGGCTGGGCTGCGCGTGGTTTTCTACATACCAGACTACGCTTACCTGGTGTGGGGTTCCGGCGATGCTGTGCAAGGTTTGCGCCACGTCGCCCCGGTTCGATGGATTGCTCTCTACGGGTCGGCGTATGTGTTGCACCCGAGCCTGCAGCATCTGACTGAGACCGCGCCAGTACGGGTCACGGTCCAAGTCCTTGAGGCCCCCGAGACCGTGAGCACCATCCAGCTGCTGCAAGACCGTGCGATTCGAGAGATCCGTCCTCCCGTCAGCGCTCGCGGCCTCGTCAGGCTCAGTATCGAGATCCTCTCTGACAAGCTGGAATCTCTCGCGACGCTTTCCGGTGTGGTCAACATCGAACCGCTGCTGCACCCGCAGCGTCTCGATGAGGTGCAGAGCCAGATCCTCGCTGGGCAACTGAGCGTGGACGGCACGCAGCCTGCGGGTCCCGGCTATCTCCACTGGCTCACGGCAACGGTGGGGTTCCCGAGCACGACATCAGCCTATCCCATCGTCGACATCACCGACGATGGGATCGACGATGGCGACGCCGTGCCGCAGCACCCCGACTTCTACGAACTAGGCCAGACCACGCGTTCCGACCGGCTTATCTACAATGTGAACTGGACTAACGATCCCGCTGCCGACGGGGGCGGCGGCCACGGTAACCTCAATGCCGCCATTGTGGGCGGCTACAACGCACGGACTGGTTTCCCGTTCGAGGACGCGGCAGGCTACAATTACGGTCTGGGCATCAACCCCTTCGGGCCCATCGCAGGCTCCAAGGTCTTCGGCAACAAGAGCGGGTGGGCTTTCCCCGCCTACGAAACGCTGGTGGGCAACTCCTATATGCTGGGCGCCCGCATCATCTCCAACTCCTGGGGCGACGACAGGAGCGGTGGTGAGTATTGGGTCGATGACCAGATCTACGACGCACTGGTTCGCGATGCCGATGATGCGACCCCCGGTGAGCAACCCGTCACGATCGTCTTCGCTGCAGGAAACACCGGGACTCAGGGCGCCGGCACAATTAGCTCGCCTGGCAACGCCAAGAACGTCATCACCGTCGGGGCGTCGGAGAGTTATCGTCCCACCCGAACCGATGGTTGCGGGATTGGTCCCAGTGGCGCAAACGACGTCAACGATATCGCCAGCTTCTCGGGCCGAGGCCCAACGGCGGATGGACGCACCAAACCGGAGCTCGTAGCGCCCGGTACCCACATTCAGGGCGCCGCCACGCAGAGCAGCACCTATTCCGGCGCGTACATCTGTGATCCGTATTATCCGGAGGAACAGAGGCTTTATGCTGCGTCGTCCGGCACGAGCCACGCCACCCCAGCCGTCGCGGGCGCGGCCTCCCTGCTCCATCGATTCTATGAGACGCGTCTCGATGACGCGCCCCCAAGCCCTGCGATGGTCAAAGCCTATCTGGTCAACACAGCGCGCTACCTGGACGGGGTAGGTAGTGGGGACACACTGCCCTCGAACAGCCAGGGGTATGGGCTGGTTGATCTGGAACGCGCATTCGATGAAATCCCCCGCATCGTCAGGGACCAGACGGTAGTGCTCCATGCCACCGACGAATCCTACGTGATGAAGGGCTGGATCGCGGAAACGACCTCGCCCTTCCGCGTTACCCTCGGATGGACGGATCCACCGGGCGCGACGGTGGGCGCTGCCTACGTCAACGACCTCGATCTTCTCGTGGAGGTGGACGGGCAAATGTACCGCGGCAACGTCTTCTCCGGGGCCACATCGACTGCCGGGGGGAACGCGGATCCGCGCAACAATGTCGAGAGCGTCTTCCTTCCTGCGGGGGTTCAGGGCAGCTTTGTGATCACGGTCACTGCCACCAATCTGGCAGGCGACGGTGTGCCTGGCAACGGGGACCCAACCGATCAGGATTTCGCGCTGGTTTGCTACAATTGCACGCGCGAGCCCTTTGCTGTGGCGGTGAGCCCCTCCACGCAGGAAATCTGCCAGCCCGACCCTGCTCTCTACACCGTTACGGTGAGTGCGTCATCTGGCTTTGACCAGGCCATCACATTGTCGGCTACAGACTACCCGAGCGGGATGGTGGCCGACTTCGCCCCCAGCACTATGGTGACCGGGGAGACGAGCCACCTGACAGTCGCTCAGACGGAGAATGCTGGAGCGGGGAGCTACCTCTTCCGCATCACGGCCGACACTCCAATGCACACACAGTCTACAACCGTGGGGCTTGACCTCTTCGCCGCCTCACCGGTCAGTCCGGCTCTTGTCGCACCGGCGGACGGCGCTGCGAATGTGCCGCCTCTTCCGACGCTCTCCTGGGAGCAAGTCCCCGGCGCCGCGTCCTATCTCTTCGAGTTAGCGACGGACGCGGGATTTGGGGCGCCTGTCGTCACGGGAACGACTCGCGCGATCAGCCACACGCTGACCCACGCGCTGGAAAGCGATGCTGCTTTCTACTGGCGCGTCAGCGCCCAGAATCCTTGTGGCCTCAGTGCGCCATCATCCGTCTACACCTTCAGGACAGCGCCCCCCGTGACGCCAACCTCACCTGTCTCCATCGCTTTTGTGAGCCCGCTCTACAGCGTTACGCCAGCGGCATCCTCGGCACCGGTTAGCGTGACCGTCGAGCCATCCCCCACGGAGACCGTGACCGTTGACTACACAACCCTTGATGGCAGCGCAGTCGCCGGCGTCCATTACCTGACGAAGACGGGAACGCTGACGTTCCCACCAGAGAGCACCGTGGGTCACTTCCTCGTTTCCGTCCTATCTACGCCGCGGACGACTATGCTCACACTGACGCTGCAATTGCGCGAGCCGCAAGGGGCCGACCTGGGTATCCCTGAGCGCGCAATTCTTCAGCTTCCCCCTTCTCTCTACCGACTTTATCTCCCCCTCAGCCTCAAAGGGTCTCAGCAGACCAGCAACATCCTCAATGCAGCGTATACGCCGATCCACCAATGAACTCGCGAATGTGAGAGGTAGGTGGAATAGCAGATTCGTCCTCCACCGGGATAATCGCCTGCAGGAAGTGGTGAACACGTTCGGCCCTTAAGTAGGCGTCCATTCGATTCGGGTCGTCTCGATACTCGCGGACCCACTCAGCGAACTGAGAGAAGAGGCGGGCGCGCATGATCGGAAGCTCGTAGGGCGTCGCGCTGTTGACGACATAGTCTGCCGTATGCACGTAGGGTATGATGTGGCGCAGCTCGCTGCTGCGCACATAGTGCCAATGCTCCAGGGTCTGGCGGGGATCATAGGCGCGTTCCCGCGCATCCCGTACCATCCGCCTCATCAAGCGCAGGTCCGTGAAGCGGATGTATTTATTGTCCGGGCCCTTCATCTGCAGCAACGTCTCAATATAGAGCTTGAACTTCTGCTCAGTGGGGATGGCCGCGGTCATATTCTCATAGAGACCGTGCAGGCTGTCGATCAGGATGAGCTGATCTTCACCTACTTTCATGGGTGCCGTGTTGGGTTCCCGCTTACCCGTCTTGAAATTGTAATAGGGAAGCATGACTTCCGCACCCTTGATGAGTCGCTGAAGGTGTTCATTGATCAGCGCTAGATCGAGCGCCTGGGGGGTCTCAAAGTCATAGTCACCGTACTCGTCTTTGGGGTGCATCTCCAGATCGTAGAAGTAGTTGTCGACGTTCAGCGAAACCAGGCTGAGCCCGGCCTTCTCCAAGCGCTCCTCCAACTTAACCGTCGTCGTGGTCTTGTTGGACGATGAGGGGCCGGCGATGATGACCACGCGCACGTCGTCACGATTCTGCAGGATCTTAGCAGCAGCATCATCGACATCGAGCTCGTAGGCTCTGTCAGACTCCGCCACGATGTCAGCGAACTCGCCTTTGGCGATCCGCTCGTTAAGGCGATAGACATTGTGGACGTTATGATCGACAGCCCAGTTGAGCACCTCCCAAAGCTTGCGGTAGGGGATATTCTCAGGATCGCGCTGTGATCTGCCCTCTTTTCGGCGCTCGCGACGCATCGCCCGCTCCTGACGGTACAAAATGTAGGCCTTGGCTGTCCGTGCGTGACCATTTTCGATCAGCACCTTCTCCACAATATCCTGGATCTCCTCAACGGTGGGGACTTTGTTCCCCGTGCAGTTGCGTTCCAGGATGTCGACTACCTGGTCGGCGAGGCTCTCTGCCACGCTGCGATCCCGCCCGCCGACGGCGACAGCAGCGCGGTAGATGGCATTGGAAATCCGCTCACGATTAAAGGGCACCACCGATCCGTTGCGCTTGACCACGTGCGTCACACACTCACTCATTGCGGCCTCCAATATAGCAGATGTCTTTCATTGATTCTACCGTTTTCTGGAAATTGTGCCATCGAGTCTGTCCTCCACCAGCATGTTCTAGTCGCATAGCACACTTCAACTCGCAAACTCAGATCCCGAATTGGCCCATAAACCACCATCAGGGTCTTGACATAGAACAAATGTGCGACTATAATTGGGATAGTTGGGATACTTGGGATATGGGTGCCGCTGCTAACCGTACCATACCCGAAACACTAACCTGGGAGGTTAAACATGGTGAAAGTCCAGGATTTACCGGAGCGTCAGCAGAAGGTCTTGGCTTGCATCGAGCAGTACGTAGAGGAGCATGGCTTCCCGCCTACCGTTCGCGAGATCGGCGACGCGATTGGCGTGAACTCGACATCCCTGGTCTCCTACTACCTGAAGCGACTGGAGGAGCAAGGCCTGATCAGCCGAGAGCCCGCTATGTCGCGCGCCATTCAACTCACGACGCCCTCAACGCAGGAGATTCCCTTGAAGCTCAGTGACGACGATGTTCTGTCGGTTCCATTCCTCGGATACATCGCAGCCGGCGCACCGATCAATGTGGAGGCGTTTCCGGGGACCGAGACCATCGAGATCAATCGCGCACTATTCGGCCGCGACACAAAAGATCTCTTCGCGCTCAAAGTCCAAGGGAACTCGATGATCGACGCGTTGATCAACGATGGAGACACCGTTATTCTTAAGAAGCAGGAGCGGGTCGAGAACGGACAGATGGCGGCCGTTTGGTTGACCGATGAGGAAGAGACCACGCTGAAAAAAGTCTACTATGAGGGCCGGAAGGTCCGCCTCCAACCGGCCAACCCCACGATGAATCCGATCTTCGTGCCCGCCGCCGACGTTCAGGTTCAAGGGAAGGTCGTTTTAGTCATCCGCAAGCTCGAGTAGATCTGAAGAACCTGACTCGCGTGCCTAACCCAGAGGCCGACCTCTGCTCGTGGCAAGCATAGGTAGCCTGTTGTATATTGAGAAGCGTGCTGGCGGAGTTGCGTGAAGCGCGATCCGAGTCTATACTTGCCGTACACCTTGCTTGCAAGGAAAACTTGAGAGGCGACAATCCTACGAGGCCCCGCGTTGACAAGCAAGGGGGGTGTGCTAAACTGAGATGAAAAGCCAGAACCAGGAGGTGGCTTGTGGCTGAGGCCCAGAAACCCATCAAGGTAGTTTGCATCGAGGACGAGCCCGAGATGATCGAGCTCATCAAACTCATATTGGGTCGCCGCAACTTTGAGCTAATCGGCGCCGTCGGAGGCCGTGAGGGTCTGGGCACCGTCCGCAAGGTCAGACCTGACCTCGTTCTCTTGGATCTGATGATGCCGGACATGGATGGTTGGGAAGTCTACCAACAGATGAAGGCAGACGAAGATCTGAATGAGATCCCGGTGATCGTTGTCACGGCGAAGGCGCAGAGCATCGACAAGGTCCTTGGGCTGCATATTGCCAAGGTCGATGATTATGTCACGAAGCCATTTGGACCTCAGGAGCTTCTCGCCAGTGTGAGAAAGGTCTTGGGCATCGAGATCTGAGATCGCCCGATCATAGATTGAGGAGCTATCTCGTGGTAAGCTTTGACAAATCCGACGTTGTTTACATCGAAGACGACCCAGATATGATCGATCTGGTAGGCATGATCCTAGATTCCCAGCGATTCGATATCCGGGGTGCGCTTGACGGGAACGCTGGACTGGCGATGATGCGCGAGCGCCTTCCCGATCTGGTCCTCCTGGACCTGATGCTGCCGGATATGGCGGGCTGGGCCGTCTACCAGGCGATGAAGGACGATCAGGTTCTCAGCCAAATCCCTGTGATTGTAATTACAGCACAGAACAAACCGATTGATCGGATTCTTGGCGAGCATATAGCAAAGGTGCAGGTCTATATCACCAAGCCTTTCAGCCCTGGCGAGCTCCGGACCGCTGTTGACAACGTCCTGGAGGTCGGCGGATAGGGTCGTCGGACCACACGTGGGATGACTCAGATGTCCGGGCCCATACGGCCTGGGCTGTAAAATGCTTGACGACACGTGCCTGGGCGATGAGCTCAGGCTTTTTGTCATCATCTACAGACTTGACAAGCCAATTGGCCCAATCGGTTTGACGAGGAGCTTCACGTGCCTGAATGCAGTTTGCTGGCGATCGGGAACGAGCTGCTTTGCGGCGAGATCCGCGATCTGAACCTCTACACTCTGGGCAAACACCTGACGCGACTGGGACTCACGGTCACGCGGGCCGGGATCGCCCGGGATGCCGACGAGAGCATTGCCGATGGGATGCGGTTCGTGCTGGAACGCGAACCAGATGTTGTGATCTGCAGCGGTGGGCTGGGTCCGACGGAGGACGACCTAACCCTCAGGGCCTTGGCGAAGATGCTGGGGCGAGAACTAAGTCATCACCCGGATGCTCAGCGCATGGTTGAGGCACAGTACGATCGCTTATTGGCGCAAGGGTATCTCGACCACCGTGGCCCCGAGACCGCGCGTACGAAGATGGCCCAACTTCCGACCGGAGCGACACCCTTGCCGAACCCCGTCGGTACAGCCCCGGGCGTGCGCTTGCGAGTCGGCGGTGCGCTTGTCTACGTGCTGCCTGGTGTGCCGGCGGAGTTGGAGGCAATTTTCGCGGAGACGGTCGTGCCTGAGTTGCACGAGCGCTTTGAGCTCGGCGCCTGGGCGGAGGCGGCCCTGCGCGTGCGCGTCGAAGATGAAGCAGAGGTGGCTGGTCCCTTGCGGGAGGTTCAACAGCGCCACCCTGATGTGTATCTGAAGTCTTTGGCCCAACCCTTCCCAAGCGTGAAAGAATACGGTGTCAGCACGCATGGGCTGGAGGCTCGCGCGAAGGGGCTCCGTATTATCGCGACCACGCAGGCGTCCAGGACAAAGGCAGCCGAGGAGGCCGTTCAGGCGGCCCTGGACGACCTCCGGCGAACGTTGGTGGATGCCGGATTTGAGATAAGCAGTGAATGAGGAGGGAACGATGCCATCAAAGATCGCTTTGGAGCTCAGGCTTGTCGCGATTGAGAAGCCAAGTGACGTCAATATCATTGTGGGCCAATCTCATTTCATCAAGACCGTCGAGGATCTCCACGAGGCTCTTGTCACCGCCGTCCCGGGGATCAAGTTTGGACTGGCCTTCTGCGAGGCGTCAGGGGAGGCGTTGGTGCGGTGGAGTGGCACGAGCGATGCAATGATTCAGCTGGCCAAAGAGACCGCGCAAACGCTGAGCGCTGGACATGCGTTTGTCATATACTTGGACGAAGGTTACTATCCCGTCAACGTGCTCAATGCGATCAAGGCGGTACCTGAGGTTGCCAGGATATTCTGTGCTACAGCCAATCCATTGCAGATCGTCATTGCTGAGACTGAACAGGGGCGTGGCATCTTGGGCGTCATCGATGGTGTGAAGACGCAGGGCGTCGAGGACGAGAAGGGCATTGCCTGGCGGAAGAACCTACTGCGCACGATCGGGTATAAGCTGTAGTCAGCTTGGTTGACGATTCGCCGTTTGCCCGGCGAAGGCTATGTCAAATCCAGCCAAGCCTCTAGATGCCACGATGTCATTGGAATCTACTACGCAGTGGTTGGACATGGTCGCACGGGACCCTGTGCCCTGGCTACTCGATCCCGAGAACCCCTCGGTGCGTTACCAGACGCTCCGGCACATCTTTCAGCAGCCGGTCTCGCAACTGGAGAAAGAGCAAGAGCGTGTGTTGGCGTGGCAACCAATAGCCTCGCTGCTTCGTCACTGGGATCACATCAACTTCTGGGGGCGTGCGGATAACCCTTTCTACGGTGGGCCCGTGGGCAACTTCGGGACGCTCCACCTCCTTGCGCAGTTGGGCGCACCGCGCACGGAGAAGATCGCGGCAGCGTGCGAGAATCTCTTGAACAGAGGTCAGCGACCGGACGGACGATTCACGCCAGAAGGCGCAGCCGCTGCGCCCTGGCTCTCCTACACAGGTATGGCCCTGCAGATTCTCATGCACTTTGGATATGACGAGGATCCTCGTACATTAGCTGCCTGGGAGGCGTTGACCGCAACCGTACAGAGGGATCCCGAACACCTGGAGTGCGCGATCGATGGGCGTCTTCCTGTTCACTTCACAGGGCCGGTGGATTCCGAGGGCAGAGATGACCGCGTCTGCCTAGCAGGGGCAGCAAAGGTGCTGGGTGCGCTGATTCATCGTGATATCGAGCCCCTCGGTCACGTGGCTGAGGAGACGGTGGATCGACTATGCCGCTATCTGCTGAACCATGAGTACGATTGGGAGGACGAAGACGCGGACTGGATGCTCCCGCGCTTTCCACGTCACTATGACACAGACGTCATCGAGCTCGCTCACGTGCTTTCGCACACCTCCTATCGCGCGCATCCTGCCACCGCGAGGATCGTGCGACAGATGCTCAGTTTGCAGGATGATGGGGGGCGCTGGCCCAAGAGGAAGACGACGCCTGCATTCGTTGGAGAGAGCGTCGATCAGCCCAGCCGCTGGCTCACGTTTGAAGCAGTCCACGCGCTCATGGCGATCTACGGGGATACCTTGTATGCATCCTGAAGATCAACGCAGCTCTGAGGAGCGTTACACTGTTGTTGCCCGCACGCTCGTCTTTCTGACCCGGAACGATGAGGTCCTGTTGCTCAAAGGCTCACCGACCAAGCCTCTGTGGGCGGGAAAGTACAATGGGATTGGCGGTCATCTTGAGCCTGGTGAGTCCCCCTATGCATCCGCGATGCGCGAGCTCAAGGAGGAGACCGGTCTCGCAGTCCCTCGCCTCGAGCTCCGTGGCGTCGTGCACATCACGTTACCTCAGCCGCCCGGCATCGTGCTCTTCGTCTTTGTCGGGACAATCGGTGCCAGCACCGGTCGTGCCGGCACTGCTGGGGCTGATGAGCTTGTGTCCTCAGAAGAGGGCACGCCTGTGTGGGTGAAGCGCGCCCAGCTTGCGTCTTTGCCGTTGGTTGAGGATCTGCCCAAGCTGCTACCGCGCGTGCTGGCGCCGGGGCCCACGATCTTTGCGCACTATACGGTGTCCGATGAGGGCCTTGAGGTTCGATTCGATGGGACCGAGCCATCGGATCTCACCGCTGAGCCGCCCACACAATGATGATGCAAGGGGACTGGATGCTGGCGCGACTCGCTGTTGACACCCCAGTGGAGGAGTCGGATGACCAAACCTGAGCAAAAGTCCGCGCCGTCAGAGCTTACTGCGCCGTCAGAGCTTACTGCGCCGTCAGAGCTTACTGCGCCGTCAGAGCTTTCCGGGTCGTCGGAACTGTCTACAGCGGCTGATCCCACACATGCGGATACGCTGATCACGGCAGACTATGTGGTGACGATGAACGCTGACTTCGAGCTGCACCTCCCGGGCGCGGTCGTCGTTCGCGGAGATTCCATTATCGCGATCGGCGCTCAGGACGAGATCCTCTCCACGTATACGGCAGCATCGCAGGTGGACTGCGGTAACGCTGTGCTCATGCCTGGTCTTGTGAACACGCACGGCCACGCGCCCATGACCCTGCTCCGCGCCTTGGCGGACGATCTTCGCCTCGATGTGTGGTTGATGGGATACATGATGCCCGTCGAGAATGAGTTTGTGACGCCGCACTTCTGCTGGCTGGGTACCCAACTTGCCGCAATGGAGATGATTCGGTCGGGCACAACCACCTTCGCAGATATGTACTATTTCGAGGAGGCCGTCGCCGACGCCGTCGTTCAGGCGGGCATGCGGGCCGTCTGCTCGCAGACGGTGATGAAGTATCCGACCCCCGACTCCAGCAGCTACGAGGATGCGTTGGCCCGGTCGCGTGATTACATCATGCGATGGAAAGACCATCCGCTTGTCGTGCCCAGCGTAGCCCCTCACGCCCCTTATACGGTGACGCCGGAGCTGCTTGAGGGCGCGATCGAGCTGGCGTTGGAGTATAGCGTCCCCATCCACATTCATATCGCCGAGACGGCCCAGGAGGTTGAGGACCACCGCAAGGAATTCGGTATGCCGACCGTCCCGTGGCTTAAGAAACTTGGCCTCTTTGAGACCAACGTGACGGCTGCACACTGTGTACATCTGGATGAAGGTGAGATGCGCACACTGCACCATCACGGCGCAGGTATCGCCCACAATCCCAGCAGTAACATGAAGCTAGCCAGCGGCATTGCCCCAGTGGCTCGAATGCTCGAACTGGACCTCAACGTGGGCATTGGCACTGATGGAGCAGGCAGCAACAACGATCTGGATATGATTGAGGAGATGCGCCTGGCCAGTTTCCTCGGCAAGGTCTCGACCATGGATCCCACGGCATTGCCAGCGCGGCGCGTCGTCGAGATGGCCACCCTTATGGGGGCGAAGGCGCTGCACATCGACGCGTTGATTGGGTCGCTTGAGCCGGGCAAACGTGCCGATATGATCGTCGTATCGATGGATGATGCGCGCCACACACCCGCCTTCCAACGCGATCCTGATAGTATCTACTCCCGGTTGCTCTACGCCTCCCATCAGGAGGATGTCCGCGACGTGATGGTCAACGGCGTCTGGTTGATGCGCAACCGTGAGCTCCTGACGGTGGATCCGGCCTCACTGCGCAGCGAGGCAAACCGGCTGGCGGGTGAGATCGATCGTTTCCTGATCCAGCGGGAGGAGAGCGTGCTCAGCAAGCTGGTAGCGATCGGGGGTGTCGCTCAGCGGCAGAGCTTTGAGGTCCAGGTCAAGATCCGCGGGGCGGATCTTGAGACGTTGGAGCAGCGTCTTCGCTCTCTACCCGATGTCGTATTCCTGCGCGGCTCTGAACGCCATCAATACGATACTTACTTCGTCTTTGACGATCAACTGGGCAACCGGTTACGCTATCGTGAGGATGAGGTCATCGACCCGACCACCAACGAGATCAAGGACGTGATCTACCGGCTAACCCTGACGACGATGGCAAAGGAGCGCGAGTTTGAGAACTCGGTCCTGCTCTCGCGCTCGCGTTTCGACGCACAGGCGACACGAAGCCTGCGCTTCTACCACGAGTACTTCTCGCCTGAGCAGACGGTGGAAGTCCATAAATTCCGGCGTCGATTCCACATTCGCTACGGCGGCACCGACTTTGCCTTGAATCTCGATCGTATTCAAAAACCTGAAGCGGGCGGCACCTTTCTGGAGATTAAGAGCAGGACCTGGTCGCAGCAGGATGCCGAGCGGAAAGCTGCGCTAATTGGCGAGCTCTTGGGGCGCCTCGACGTTCCGGAAAGCGCTTTGGTGAAGGCCGAGTACGTCGACCTTGCTCTTCCGGGGGCAGAGGAGCTCTCTCAAGGGGCCTCTGAGGGTGAGGCCCCTGCCTGAGACGAACGCAATCACCGCGACAGACCACGACAGTGAAGGATCTGACAGTTGAAGGCTCTCGCGCGTGTAAACGCCAGATTCTAGCCTTGACAGATGACGTGAGCCTCCTATAATCGAAGCCGTTCTCGAGATATCAAGGCCAGGCCCGGTACGCGATCCGGGTTTCTTGGTTAGTCTCAGATGCGCTGAAGGAGGCGTGATATGCAGAAATACGAGTGCACCGTGTGTGGCTATATCTACGATCCCGAGATTGGGGATCCTGACAGCGGAATTCCAGCGGGGACGCCCTTTGAGGAGCTGCCTGACGACTGGGTATGCCCTGATTGTGGCGTAGAGAAGGACTGGTTCGAGCCCTTCCCGGGCTGAACGCGATTGCTCATCCTGACTTCATGATTCACAGGTCCACATCGAAGGCACGCTGTCGATGTGGACTTTGCATTGATGTGTTCAAATGAGCCGTGAGGAGAGACGATGTGTGCTGCACTGACACCGGGGTTTGAGCTTCTCCTGGCTGAGATTGACGATCTGATCGAGCGGCCTTTAGGCCGAGACGAGACGCTCGAAGCGATCTGCGGTCTGCTCAAGGAGCAGGTGGCCTACTACGATTGGGTGGGCTTCTATCGCGCCGACCCCTATGCGGAACGCGAGTTGGTATTGGGGCCCTACGTGGGGGCGCCCACCGAGCACACCCGCATTCCCTTCGGTGAGGGCATTTGCGGACGAGCAGCCGACACAGAGCAGACGTTTGTCGTTCAGGACGTCTCCCTGGAGACGAATTACCTCTCTTGCAGCCCCGATGTGCGATCCGAGATCGTCGTGCCGATCCTGAGGGACGGCGAGATATTGGGCGAACTCGATATTGACTCCCATGCGCTCGCGCCCTTCACGGCGGAGGATCGCAGATTCCTTGAGCGAGTGTGTCGTCGTGTTGCACCCTTACTCTGATCATTCTCCCCGTCTGGATCTCCGCCAGGAACTTGTTGGGATCGACATCGACATCCCCGCCGCAGTGCAGGGCATACGCGAAGGTGCGTCGTCTACGCCATGGCCCCTGTGAGTGAATGAGATGTGTGCGACACAGCCACTGATCTCCCTGGAGCGCGTCGTCCTGCAGCGGGATGGGCAGCCGCTCTCCGAGCCGTTGGATTGGACGATCCGTCAGGGTGAGCACTGGGCCATTCTGGGACCGACCGGCGTTGGAAAGTCCGCGCTGGCACGGACCCTGGCAGGGACATCCTCCCCGCTTCGCGGTCTTGTACACCACCATTTCCCGGGGGAGGTCCATCGAACTGCTGATGAGTCCGGGCCTTCCGCCCCCAAACAGGATGCGGTCACATACGTGGCTTTTGACCGGAATGGGCGCGGCGGGGAGGGTCTCTTCCATCAAGCGCGCTGGCACGCCTCCCTAGAGATCACGTCTCCGTTGGTGACGAACTACCTCTCAGCGGCGGCGATCTGGCGACGCAACCCCTATGAGGTGGTGACGCGCGCCATCGAACCGCCCTCCTCTTTCGGAACTCGGCGGGAGCAGATCGTGAGGTGGCTTGAGCTCTCAGACCTTCTCGCCCGTCACCTCCATCACCTGTCCGACGGAGAGTGGCGGCGCGTGCAGATCGCTCGCGCGCTTCTCCGGGAGCCGCGGCTGCTAATCTTGAATGACCCTCTGACGGGGCTGGACGCGCAATTTCGAGCGCGATTCGCCCGTCTCCTCTCCAGTTTGATGCAGGAAGACACACACCTAGTCATCGTCAGCTCCGAATCCCAGGCAATCCCGGCAGGGATCACCCACGTGCTCCTTCTAGAGCGCGGGCGCCGGTCGCGTACCGTCGTGGCTGCGCAAGGGCGCCGCGAGCAAGTGTTGGAGAGTTATGTCGCCGGCGCTCATCCACAGACGTCGCCTCAGGCAGATCACGACAAGCTGATCCAGGCCGAGGCTGCGGCACCGGCGTCCGCTGTCATTCAGATGCACGACGTGACGGTGGCTCAGAATGGGGTGACCTTGTTGCAGGGCGTTGACTGGACCGTTCGGCGTGGGGAGAAGTGGGCGCTCGTTGGTCCGAATGGCGCGGGGAAGACCACCCTGCTCAGCCTGATCATAGGAGATCACCCACAAGCCTACGCCAATGACATAGCGCTCTTTGATCAGCGTCGGGGAAGTGGGGAGAGCATCTGGGAGATCAAGCGCCGCATTGGGTGGGTCTCCCCGGAACTCCATCGGTACCACCCTCCCGACGTCTCCTTGGCCAGAGTCGTTTGCTCGGGTTTCTTTGATTCCCTCGGGCTCCATCGGCGCAGCTCTTCGGAACAGAAGGCGCAGGCCAACGCCTGGATGCAGCGTCTAGGCGTCGCCGAAGACGCGGAGCACCCCTTCCAATCCGTCGCGAAGGGCTCGCAACGCCTCGCCCTGATCGCCCGGGCCCTGGTCAAGGAGCCAGAGCTTCTGGTCCTCGACGAACCGTGCCAGGGGCTCGACGCTGCCGGCCGAGAGGTCGTCCTCAGGGCCTTGGAGGACATCGCGCAAGAGCCAACCCGCACCATGATCTATGTCACCCACAGACGGCGCGAGATCTTCCACGGTCTCACCCACATCCTGCGGCTTTCGCGGGGCAGGGTCGTCCGCACATCACAGGTGAAGGACATCAGCACGCTTATCTGAACCGCTTTGCGGCTCACGCTAGACGAAGAGCGGGCGCTTGGCGAAGGGATCGGCGTCTCCGGATGTCAGATCGAACGCGTCGAGCACCGCATCGTAAACCGCACGTAGCTCCTGCCGGCCCTGCGGCACAAGCGTGCCCAGCAACATCGCGGGAAGCGCGTTTTCCATCCACTGGCGGACGAAGCGCCCCGGCACCCCAAGCCGCTTGCACGGCCACACGATCATATCGGCCGTCAGCTGGGCCCGGTCGAGGCGTCCAAAGGCCGTGACGGGTTGCTCATTGAAGGTGGAACGATTGATCACGCCCAGCCGCGCGCCGCTCAGGATAGCCTCTACGACCATAACAGCCTCGACGGCGTGACGATAGTAGGCAGTTTCGGCCACGCCAGCTAGGTTGGGGGCAGACTCGAAGACCGCGGAAGCAGTCGGGCGACTGAATAGCTTATACCCGGAGTGGAAGTCGGGCACGGCGTCAAGCATCGTCGCATACTCGAACTCAAGCGGGTGATCGACCCTCGTCGCGTGATGCTCGAGGGCATTGAGCAGCAAGCGATCGGCAAGCCACTCCAGCTCACCACGCAACAACCCCATCGGCCGGTGGCGGGAGATGCGGCGCCCCAGGATCATCACCCGGGGATCGCCGGTCTCCACCGCGATCTGCTCCGCGGCGCGCACGAAGTTGAGCAGCTCGTTCGCAAAGTGGTCGCCGTCTGAGTCAATGACGGTGATATAGTGGAGTTCGGGCTTTTCCAGGAGTCGACCGACGCCCTCCCGGGCGCCCTGTAGTTTGCCGCGGTTGACGGGCGTTACCTTCAACTCGGTACCAAAGGTCTCCGCCAACTCTGCAGCGATATCTGCGCCATGCGCTACACCATCGACGCTCAGGCACAGCGCGGTAGGATCGGCGATCTGCTCACAACAGGCGACAACAGTGTCGCGCAGGAGCGCCGCACCCTCCGACGGATCGACGTCGGACGGGAAGTAGATGGGAATCACAATCCCTGTCGCGTGGCGAAGCCGATCCAGGCTACGACGAAAGGGCGAGTCGTCCAAGGTCTTCTCATTGCCCAGGTCGATATCAGGCATCGTCGCTGAGGGTAACTGTGATAGCCCTCGCGCCGGTGGTCGACGCGTCAAAGGATCCGTGGAGGACGTCACCCGAGGGGAGCGTTGCCGTCACACCGTGCCTGCCGAAGAAGCAGCGGCACTGCACGGCACCGGCCTCATCGCTGTGTGTCCGCGCAGCGGTACGCCACGTGACCTGGATCAGGCTTGAGAGCCGGTCATAGAGCGGCTTGGGGGACATATCGGCGCGCAGCAGACCGGCTGGCGCGCCCTGCCAGGCCCCGTAGTCGGCAAAATCCCACCACGTGATGGCTTCGACAGCCGGGTGGCTGAAGAGGAGCGTGTAGAGTTGGGCGCCGTACTCAGCTTGGGCGGCCTCGCCCTCGGGCGTGGTGAGCCAGTCGGTGTGCCGGCGATGCCAGTCCGTGTCGTCCTTTGCTTTCAGTCGCCCTGAGAGAATCGTTAGCTCAGTAAAGTGAAGGGGCAGCCCAAACCGTGCGTAGGTCTCGCACACGTCCCACGCTCTCTTCAACGACCACGTTCCCTGATGCATATGGCTCTGGATGCCGATGGCACCCAACGGCACGCCCCGATCCAGGAGCCCCTCGACCAAGTATTCGAAATCCTCGGAGATGTTGAAGTCGTTGTAGAGCAGCGTCGCTTCAGGGTTGCCATCGTGGGCCCACTGCAGCGCTGTGGCCACGGTCTCAACAGCGCCCTCGCGCGCAATCCAACGGCCCACGGCGTTGTCAAACCGGTGCGACACCGTTGCCTCATTGACGACGTCCCAGATATCCACCTCTCCCTCAAACTGCGCGGGCAGGGCGCGCACTCGGGCCTCTAGGCGGGTCAACACGTCCTCGTCAGAATGGGTCTCGGCCCATTGTGGGAAGACCTCGTGCCAGACCAGGGGATGGCCTTTGGTCGCGATCCCCTGCTCAGCGCACCAACCCGCCATCTCGTGAAGGCGATCCTCCTGGGTGCTATTCGGCTTCGGTTCGTAGCTGCCCCAATAGAAGGGCAGTGTGGCGTAGTTGAGCAGCGCGGCGTAACGCTCGTGATAGGCTTGTTGGCGGGCGTCGTCGTCGATGGCGCGGGCGTTAAAGGCATTGCAGCCGAACTTGAACGCGTGATTGGTCAGCTCAACCTGCACGCCGGCGTGCGGGATGGGATCGCCTACGGCATCGACCAGAGACAATGTAAATTCATCGGACCGAATCCGTTTGATACGCTCGCCACTTGAGTTAGTTGGGGCAGTGGACATTATACCTCTCCTGTGTCTGCGTAAGTCACGCCCGAGATCGGCCTCGGGGGCTTGTGATCGGCGTCATAGACCTCGCGGAAGGTCTCGGCCCGGTCGCCGATAAAAGGTCGCTGATTCGCCATAAAGCGATTGAGCAGGCGAAGGCGCATTGCCGCCACTCTCTCCGCATAGGCTGGTTCGTAGAAGAGATTGGTGAGCTCGTGCGGGTCGTTGACCAGGTCGTAGAGCTCGCCGATGCCGAGGTTGGGGAAGTGAACGTATTTCCAGTCCTTTGTGCAGATCATAGCCACGTAATCCCGCGACGCCGGATCCCTCGGGCCATGCATGAGCGGATTCATCGTCAGGTCGATCTCGGAGAAAGCGTCCTCCCGCCAATCCTCCACGTGGCCCTCGGGCAACCCCACCAGGCTCCGGCCCTGCATCGTACGCGGGATCGCGACCCCAGCGATGTCGAGAAAGGTGGCGGGGAGATCGATTGACTCGACCAGCTCCTCACAGACGACGCCCTGAGGAAAGCGTGGCGGATAGCGGATGATGTAGGGCACGCGCACGCTGATATCGTAGAAGGTCACGCCGCTCTTGTGGAGTAGATGGTGGTCGCCTAGATGATCACCGTGGTCGCTGGTGAACGCAATCAGTGTGTTCTCCAGGACATCCTTCTCCTCCAGCACATCCAGGATTTCGCCGATCTGATCGTCGACCAGCGTGATGTTCCCGTAGTAGTGAGCGATGATCTGGCGCAGCTCAGCCTCGGTCGCCTGATCGTAGCCACGCTCCCGCTGGAGCTGACGCTGCGGAGGCTTGGTGTCCATCTCGCCTTGTCTCCACACCGGCCCTGGCACCTCTCGGGGATCGTACATCATGTCATAGGGCTCGGGAGGGTCGAAGGGGAAATGTGGGTTGGAGAAGGAGATCCAGAGAAAGAAGGGGTGGTCGCTCCCATCGACATCCTGGGGCAGGGTCGCCTCACCCGGGAGCCTACCCTCGGCCCAGGCCCCGAGCCAGCGGACCGCGCGACGGCCTACGAAGACGTCTATGGTGTCCTCCGCAGGTAGCGCGTTGGTGTAGGTGCCAAAAGGGCCTTTCTCTCCCTTAACCTCGCGCTGTTTGCTGTTCAAGCCCTTAGACTTAAGGTAGTCGATGTACTGGTTGTTGTCATCGGCCTTCCCCTCGACGAGGTCGAGGTATTGGAAACCGAAGGGGCCCCATTTCGGCATCATGTGCATCTTACCCACCGCCGCCGTGTAGTATCCGGCATCGCTCAGGGACTGCATAAAAGTCCTGTCCTGCTCGTGCTCCGGCAGCCCGACGCAGTTGATGTTGACGCCGTGCTCGGAGCAGTAACGCCCCGTCATCAGCGACATCCGCGAGGGCATGCACATCGGATTCTGGACGTACGCGAGCTCGAAGCGCACGCCCTCTTTGGCGAGCCGATCCATATTGGAGGTGCGAATCACCGGGTTTCCGTAGCAGCCGACGCAATCGAAGCGCTGCTCGTCGGTCGTAATCAACAGGATATTGGGTCGGGTCTGGGTCATGGTCACCACCGCCGGTCGGTGTCAGATGGCACGATGTCGCAGGTCGCCATATACCAGGTCAGCATCCGCTCCTTGAGGCGCAGGATGACATCAGCATAGGCCGGGTCGTCGATGAGGTTGCGGATCTCCTGCGGGTCGTGGCGCAGGTCGTAGAGCTCGTCTTCCTCATAGAGGCGGCGGATGTATTTGAAGTCGTGGGTGCGGCACATCGCCGCCTTGGTGTGCCAGGGATGCTCGTCGCTGATCTGGTGCTTGATCCTGGGCCAGTAGAGGCTGGCGGTAGGATCCTCCATCCGCTCCACCGACGGGAGCTCCATCGCTTGTTCCTCCCCCCTCAGGCGCCCGCCCTCACAGAAGATGGCGTCCCGGTGCTCATCGGTCTCGCCGGAGAGCACCGATCGCAGGCTCCGCCCGAAGTGCCAGTAACCGGGCTCGATGCCAGCCAGGTCGTAGACCGTTGCCGGGAAGTCGATCAGCTCCACCAGCGCGTCGCTGACCCGCGGCGCGACCTCGACGGCAGCAGGAGGTTTGATGATAAAAGGCACCCGCGCCAGCGCGTCCTCAAAGGTATTCTGAGTCTTCTCGACGATGCCGTAGTCGCCCGTATAGTCGCCGTGATCGGCGAAGACGAAGACTGCGGTGTCGTCGTAGAGCTCGGCCTCTTTCAGCGCATCCATCAGCAAGCCGAACTGATGATCGAGACGCGCGCACATGCCGTAGTAGACAGCCCGCAGCTCCCTCCAGCGCTCCTCCGACCACGCCCCGAGGCCTTGGGCCTCATAGATGGCCTGGAGCAGCGAGGACTTGCGCTCCCAGTTCTCGGGCGTCGGCGCCCGCGCCGGAATCCTGTCACGATCGATCAGGCTGTACCAGGGCTCCTCGACACCATATGGGGGGTGCGGATAGGTCAAGGGAAGGTAAATACAGAGAGGTTTATCCTTCGGAGCTTGCCTGATGAACTCAATCGCTCCGAGCACGTTAGCCCAGTCGTTGTCATAGTAGATATCCTCGTCGTCCGTGTCGAGCTCGCCGACGTAGAAGGAGTAGTAGCTATCGCTGCCTGGGGCCTCGCGCCAGGCCTCCTCGCGGTCAGTCATCCACATTGCCTTCGGAGGGCGCGGGGGTTTGTACTTGATGTCGCAGTCCTTGTCGTAGCCAAACTGCCCGGGGACGAGATCGTTCTTGCCGCCCCACCAGACAAAATATCCATTATCTCGGAGGATCCGCAGGAGATTGGGCTCGCCCTCGTGATCCCGCAGCATATAGTGCATCGTTCGGTGTCCGCGAACGTGAGGATACCAGCCCGTCATAAAGCTACAGCGGCTCGGGGTGCAGACCGTGTTCTGGCACGCGGCGACGCGGAAGGAGACGCCGTCGGTCTCCACCAATCTGTCGAGATTGGGCGTGATTGCTGCCGGGTCGCCGAGGTGGCCCATGACGTCGCCCCGCCACTGATCGGGATTGAAAATCAAGATGTGAGGTTGCTTGGGCATTGTGCTGCTCCTTCTCTGTCCTCTGGCCCTAACCGTAGAAACGCTTGATCAGGGCTTCCAGACAACGCGATTTCACCTGTTCTGTCGCCAGCGCTCGACTCACCGGCGGGAGCTTCAGGATGACGCCTAAGAGCGTCGCCAGCGCCCGGTGGCTCCAGAGCACCTGGTTGTCGAAAATGAGGTCCTGCAGTTTCCCTCGCTCGATGGCCATCATCACCATCCGATGCGCCGAGTTGAAGGGCGTGATCACCCGCTCGGGCCGCGGCTCCAGGGCGATGCTCTCGGTGGGGCAGACGCGAGCGCAGACACCGCATCCGAGGCAGACGTCGGGATTGACCCACGCTTTCTTCTTGTTCGGGTTCTGCGAGTCTTGGGCCGAGATTAAAGCCATAGCTCCGACCGGGCACACATCGACGCACCGACCGCAGCCAGTGCAGCTGGTCTCCGCGACCGCGGGGGCGAAGTTGGTGGTATGGATCGGTCGCGTCGACGCGAAGCGCCGCGCCGCGATCATCGCCTCACAGCAGCAGCCGCAGCAATTGCAGATAAACGCGACTCTATCCCGGACATTCTCGCCGAATTGCACCAGATTGTGGTCGTAGGCCTCTTGGAGCAGATCAAGCCCCTCGCTGACATCGACCTCGCGGGCGAAGCCATGCTCGATCAGCGAGGCAGCGGTGCCTCCGAAGGTCATACAGATATCCTGGGGCGCGTCGCACGCCTGAGGGGTGCCCGTGCGTTGTCCCGCTAGCTCCTTCTTGAACCGACAGTAGCAACGGCTGATCCCCATATGCGACGTGGTCTTGATCACCTCGCTGGCCCTCTCATAGTCAAGGACGTGAGCTTCCGGCTGCAGAACGGGCTCGTTGACGAAGACGCGGCCCAGCTGGGTATCGCCTTGGGCGATCAGGGCCTCCATGAAGTCTTCCTCGACGGTGCAGTACTGATAGTAGAGCTCCGCCAGCGTCTGCTGGTCGATATCCTGGCGCGTCCGCATCATTGAGAACTCGAAGAACCCCGCCATCGGCGGCGGCAGCACGTAGGTCGCCTCGCCGTCGTGCTCGATGTCGAGCAGAATGGCACGTCCGGCCAAGGTATCCAACGTCTTCCGAGCCTCGGCTGCACTGACGCTCCAGACCCGCCCGGCTTTCTGCGCCGTGAAGGGCTTGATCGGCAGCTGCGCGATTAGCTCCGCCTCACGCTCATCCAGAAGGATCTGCAGGATCCTGTATAGCTCCTCTGTGGGCGGCGCCCCCTGCGGGGCGCGGTTCAAGCGATCGATCATCCGGTCGTAGCTCGTGCGTGCCGGGTCTGGGTTCATCGTCATCAATACCCCCTCCTATCGCTCGTTCATGGTACTATCGAGTCTCTTCACCATACGACGGCTCAATGTTTCGTAGCCAAGGTGCTCGTAGAAGGCCTGGGCATCGTGGTTAAACTCGAAGACATTGAGCTCAATTCTGCTGATCCCCCGCCGAAGCGCCCAGGCCTCCGCCGCAGCCATCAATTGGCGACCGACGCCGCGGCGCTGGAACGCCTCGCTGACGACGAGCGTGTTGACCATCGCGTAGCGCATCGGCACCAGAATGGGCACCTCTGGGCTCCGGCGGAGCTTGACGATCAGGCAACCGACGATGTCGCGTCGGCCTGGCGACTCGCTTGCCAAGCTGTCGTCGGTCGGCCCATCAGCGATTTCGGCGACGAGCACGCCCACATCCGGGTCATTGATCAGGGAGCGGATATATGATCGCTCCCGGGGAGGGCCTGCCGCGCTCTGAAAGATATCCGGTAGACTCTCCCGGTGAAGCCGATCGATCTGCTCGAAGAGCTCACAGAGCACCGGATAGTCGGCGATGGCGGCGTTCCGTATGCAGAGGGTCATCAGCCTCTTTCACCCGTAGATCGGCTGCCTCCGGACCTCATACAAGCCCGAAATGCTTGCGGATGAAGGGCCAGGCCCCAGCCCTATAGTAGCGATGCCCTTCGTCGCCCACGTAGAGCTCGCAGCGGTCCGGGACACCAGCCACCGTGTAGATGCGCTTAAGCTGTCCGAAGGCATATCGAACGTGCTCAATGGGAAAGATCGGGTCGTCCTTGCCCGCTATCGCACGGAAGGGCCGTGGTGCGATCAAGCCGGCGACATCGTACATCTCACCCAGCTGCAGGATGCCCGGCACGTAGTTACACTCACAGTGGTGGATCGAACCGATGCTGCCTTCGAAGGTGCAGAAGTAGCTACTGGGCACCGCCACCGAGATGCGTGCATCGCACGCTGCGGCGAAGAGCGAGATCGTCCCGCCTCCAGAATTTCCGGTGATCGCGATGCGGTCCGGGTCCACATCCTGGGTTGCCAACGCCCAGTCGATCAACCGAGAGATATCCCAGACCCGGTCCCCGATCGGCGTCCGGCCGACCAGCAGATCGTGCAACAGCTGTGTGCGACAGGAGTGCACCTGATCCTCGGCCTTGTCCCGCTCCGTCCGTGTCTCACCGAAGGCCCGCGTCGTCGGTGCGATCACCAGATACCCTTCGGAGACGGCCTGGACGGCGATGTCACGCTCGCCCGCCTCAATTGACTCGCACTCGTGGTCGGTCTTGGCAATGCCGACGTAGACGTGGGGGCGATTGTGCCCGTGAGGGGTCAGCACGAGGGGCAACGCCCTTTCTGCATCGGCGAGCGCAGTCTTAGGGCGCAGCAGGTAGAACGGCAAAGGCACCGTGGGCTCGGTCCACAGATGCCATGACTCGCGCACGTGGTCTTCCTCGTCGATCGATGCAACCCGTTCTGCTCTTAGTGGGAACTCGGGCGGCGCGATGTTGTTGAGGCCCAATGCCTCCTGCAGGCGGGGGCGAAAGGCCTCTCGCCACGCGGCCCAGCCCTCTTTGGTCTCAGCACGAAAGAAGTATTCGCCGGAAGCTGCCGCGTAGAGTGACTTGAAGTGGGTCATCGCATCGTACATAATGGGCTCCTTCACTAGAACTCCGTGGAACGTCGGTCTCTGCCCCGTTCTTAGGCTTCAGAGGCGGCTCTCGGCATATGCTCGAAGCGCGGCCTGACGGGTACTGGCCATCGCGGAGCACGCCCGTGCGACCGCCACCACGATATCCGTCGGCATCCGCTGCAGGAAGGTATGGGCGTTGAGCTGACCGGCGAACATCAGCTTGGCCTCCTCCAGCAGCGACCGGGCGCGCTCCCAGCCCAGCGACTGGAACACAAAGAGCGACAAGGGCGAGTTTTGCAGATCGAAGCTGGATGAGCTCGCCCGCCCAAAGGCCAACAGACCGAAGAGCGTAGAGGATTCGTCGACTGAGGGCTCGGGCTTCACCTCCGGCAGGAACTCCTCAAACCGCCGGGTCTCCACCTGATCCTCCAGCCCTCCCATAAAGAGCGCCACCGGCGCGTCGCCGCCGGTGATCGCCGCCAGCGCCTCGAGGAGCCCAATCGCCAGAAGCTTCAGACCCAGGTACTGCCGGGCAGTGTGGACATTGCGATGGGCCAGCGCGACGATCCGCTCATAGTCCCCTGGTGGCGGTTCATCGTGATATTGATTGTAGATCGTCTCCGGATCCAGCTGGCTCAGAAACGCCTCCATCCGCTGCAGAGCCTGCCGGTAACTGCGAATCGTGTAAATACCGCGGTGTCGCAGAGAGGGGTTGCTCTCCGGCAGCAGTTTCCACGTGTTGTCGAGGAACCGGCCGGTCTCCTGCTCCGAGAAGTTCTCCACATCCTTGTTGGAGAAGGCGACCGCCCAAATCACAGCCTCCTCAATCTCGGCGCCGGACATACCTAATCCATAGTCGCTGTTAATGGCTCGCAGTCGAACCGCCAATACCTCGGCTGGTGATTCCCCTTTAGCATTCAGTCCCCTAAATGGAATAGTCGCCTCGATGCAGGCGGTAGTCTTCACGAGATCCCGAGGTCTCACAACGCTTCTCAGCTTCTCGTTCATCAAGAGCGCGCTCAAGAACTCATTCTGCCCCTGGATGGGCAGCAAGGGTTGGCCGATCTCAAAGCCGAAGACGTCGAGCGTGAGGAATAACATCATGTCGTCGAGACTCACGTTCTTGACCAAGCAGATCTCCCCACCCGCCGCATCGAGATAGGGAGCGAGAACCTGTTCGATATCGGGAGTGAATCCCTGATCGATCTCGTGATAGACAACGTCGTGGAAGAGCGCGGCCAATGCATGGATGGGGTTCGACCCATCCGAAAGCTCAAAGATGTGCTCCGGCGTGTGAAAGCTGCGGGCCTGCACGCTCATCGCCTCGTGGACCATAATAGCCAGCTCCTCAAGCTGGAGCAGGGGGATACTCAAATTGAGGCCTTGGAACGCTTTTCGGAAGAGGGTGATTGTCCTCTGAATTGTATCAGATCCCATATCGCTTTCCGGCTCACCTTCGACGCTCGACCCTATAGAACCGCGGTACACAGCGCCACCATCATACGCTAAGGCCGGGCATGCTGTCAAATGCAGGAGACTTGGCTTCAGCAAAGGCCACGGCCTCGGGGGTTCCGACCTGGACTAATTACCGGGATCACGGTATTGTAAGTCTTGATCTTGTGGAACTCACAGGGCGGTCAAAAGCATAAGCCTGTAGAGTTCAAAGGCCTGTAAAGTTCAAAGGCCTCTAAGCCCCACAAGCAAGGCCTTGACGTTTTGTCCGTTCTTGGCTTGCCCCGGAGCGCAGCCACGTGATTGCGTTGAGTGGTTTGAGCTTGCAACGTGCAGGAGTTACGAATCTGGAGATTCCATATGGACGAGTCTTTGCGAATTCTGATCGTGGACGATAGCGAGCTATTTCGCCGTTCGACGCGCCATATCCTGGAGATGCTGGGAAACGAGGTCGTCGGGGAGGCGGAAGACGGCCGTGGGGCGATCACACTGACCCGGGAGCTTCGTCCGGATCTGATCCTGATGGATATTGAGATGCCCCATATGAGCGGGATCGAGGCGGCCCGCCTGATCCAAGCGTCTCATCCCACGCCCGTGATTTTGTTGACGGCTTACAACACGGCGGACTTCATCCGCGAGGCTCGGGACGCGGGTGTGGCCGCTTACCTCGTCAAGCCCCTTAATCCACAGGAATTGCAGCGCATGATGACCATAGCGCGGGCACGGTTCGAGGACTGGGTAGCCTTGCGCCATCTGAACGAGGAGCTGGCGGAGCGCAACGCCCAGCTGCAGAAGGCCTTGAAGGCGATCAAGACCCTCCGTGGCCTGCTCCCGATCTGCGCGTGGTGCGGACGCAGGATCGAGACCGAGGAGGGCACGTGGGTCAGCCTTGAGTCCTATATTGAGGCGCATTCCGAGGCGGAGTTTACCCACGGCATCTGTCCGACCTGTCTGCAAAAGATGCGAGCTAGCACGGGCGAGTAAGACACATCATACGTGGAGGGAGACCGTTTATGACGACTCATAACCCAAACTTGGTGAATGTCGATCAGTTGTTCGCAATGCACGCCGAGCAGTTCTCCGAAAAGCTGGAGCGTATTCGGGCGGAGTTGGCGTTCGCCAACCGTCTTTGTACCGCGCATCCTGACAAGGCCGCCGATTGGCAGGCCCGGGTGGCTGAGGCCGTGCGTCTACTGGATGACGGGCTCGCCGCTGGCGCTCGCGGACGGCAGGGGATCGACGTTGCGGCGTTGACCGCGGAGGCGGAGGCGCTGCTAGCGCCCCTCTCAGAAGCGGCAAAATCCTACACGCTTCTCTGCGTCGGCCACGCACACATCGATATGAACTGGCAGTGGTCCTGGCCGGAGACGGTCGGGCTGACCCACGACACCTTCCAGACAATGCTGACGTTGATGGATGAGTTCCCCGAGTTCATCTTCTCGCAAAGCCAAGCCTCTGTCTACGCCGCCATTGAGAAGTATAACCCCGAGATGTTCAAACAGATCCAACGGCGGGTCAAGGAAGGTCGCTGGGAGGTCATAGCAAGCCAGTGGGTCGAGGGCGACACCAACCTGGCCAGCGGGGAGAGCATCAGCCGCCATCTCCTCTACACCCGCGCCTACTTCCGGGAGAAGTTCGGGCTGTCGGCCGAGGACGTCCCCATCGATTTCGAGCCCGATACGTTCGGACATCCGGCGACGCTGCCCACGATCCTGGCGCGCGGCGGCGTGCGCTATTACTATCACTGTCGGGGAAGTCGCGGGCCACACCTCTATTGGTGGATCGGGCCAGACGGCTCGCGGCTCCTGGTCCTCAACGATATCCAGTGGTATATGCACTTCGACGCGTCGCGGCGTCACGTCGCCGTCGCGCCAAACGTGGCCGATCCGCTGATGGACTTTGCACAGGCGACGGGGCTGCGCGCGATGCCGGTCCTCTATGGCGTGGGCGACCACGGTGGTGGCCCGACCCGCAACGACCTGCGCACGCTCCTGGAGATGGACACGTGGCCCGTCTACCCGCATCTGGCGTTCTCCACGCTGCGGCGGTTCTTCGAGCTGGCCGAGCGCGAGGCGCAGGATCTGCCGGAGATCCTGCCTGTGAACTCCACAGGCGGGGAGCGCAACTTCGTCTTCGCCGGATGCTACACGTCGCAGGCGCGGCAGAAGGAGGCCAACCGCCACGGCGAGAACCTTCTCTATGCTGCTGAGGTGGTCGCCACGCTGGGTCAGCAGCTGGCGGATGTCCGCTATCCTCGCGAGAACCTGGAGGAGGCGTGGCGCCATCTGCTCTTCGATCAGTTCCACGACATTCTTCCGGGCTCGGGCGTGCGGGCGACCCGGCATTATACGCTAGGACACGCGCAGGACACGCAGGCCGCCGCCGGGATGGCCCGGACGAACGCGTTACGCGCGCTGAGCCGGCGGGTGAACACCGCGGCGCTGCGTGAGGGCTTTGCCGAGGGCGGCGCGCTGCGCGCCTACAAGGACGAGAGGGAGGCTGGGATCGCGATGGGCGCGGGCGTGGGCAACGCGACAGCGACCGGCGGCGAGTCGGCGTTTAGCATGACCCGCAGCAGCGATCGCGCCTACCTCATCTTCAACCCCCTGGCCCACGCTCGCACAGAGGTGATCCGGTTGAAGCTGTGGGACACCGAGCTCGACCCTGCCCTTCTTGTGGCGACGAGTGAGGGCCTTGCGCCCCAGCCCGTGCAGGTGTTGGGGACGGGCCACTACGCCGGTCACGACTTTCTCGAAATCGCCTTCCTCGTCGAGGTGCCGCCGCTGGGCTGCCGTGCCGTCTGCGTCTCGGATCGGCGGATGGAGCTGGGCTTGCCGGCGCCCGAGGCGCCCAGCCTCTGGGACGGCACTGGCGGCGCCCTGCGGACGCGCGAGCCCCGCGACCTCTCGCTGGAGAACGCATTCCTGGCCCTCCAAATCGATCCCGCCTCAGGCTCGATCATCTCCCTGATCGACAAGCGCAGCGGGCGGGAGCTGGTGCCGCCCGGCGAGCACCTGGGCGTGATGCAGTACTGCCTGGAGGCCTACGAGGGCATGTCGGCCTGGGTGATCGGGCAGTTCAAGCGCCGCGAGGACCTGCTGGAGAGCGGCGAGCTGACCCGCGTCCACGCCGGACCCCACCTGCAGACCTTCCGCTGGACCCGGGTCCTTGGCGACACGCGGTTGGAGCTGGACATCAGCGTGGCGCGGGGCGTGCCCCGGATCGATTTTCGGCTAAACGTCGACTGGCGGGAGGTGGGCGACCGCGATGTGGGCATCCCGCATCTGAAGGTGCGGTTTCCACTGGATGTGGACGCGCCCGTTGCCCGGTACGAGATCCCCTTCGGCGCAATCCGCAGGGACCTCTTCGGCGGCGAGGAGGTGCCCGCCCAGCGCTGGGTTGATCTCTCAGATGAGGAGGGGCGGGGCGTGACGCTGGTCAACACCTCCAAGTACGGCTTCAACGTCGAAGCAGGGGCGCGCAGCGCGCCCTCGCTCAATATGACGCTGCTGCGCGCCAGCATCGATCCCGATCCCCTGCCCGATCTTGGCGAGCACGTGATCTCCTACGCTTTGGTGCCCCACGGGGCGGGATGGACGGAAGGCGACATGACCCAGGTCGGAGAGGACTTCAACGTCCCCCTGATCGTGACGAGCTGTGACTTCCATCAGGGCGATCTGCCGCCCGTGCACGCCTTTGTCTCGTTGGCGCCCGAGAATGTGCGCCTGGGGGCGCTGAAGGAAGCCGAGGATGGGGAGAGCATCGTCCTGCGGCTGGTCGAGGTCGAGGGCAAGACGGGGGAGGCCAAGATCCGCATTGCGTCAGAGCTTCTGAGCGATCGCGCGACCGCCGTCGAGGTCGACACACTGGAGAGACCGCTGGAGGTCAACACCGCTCGGTTGGACGCCGATGGCGAGGGCTGGGACCTCACCGTGCCGCTGCCGGACTTCGGCATCAAGACCGTCCTGGTGCGACCGTAGCGAGACCGATGACGCCGGGAATGCGTGTTCGGCGTTGGGGGGCCAAGGCATGACCACGCGCTCTGACACGCCCGAGAGCCCGTTCACGCGCAGCGTGGTCGCGCTCTTGGGCGATTTCATCTTCTTCTCCGTGGGGTTTGCCTTCTACGACCCGCTGGTGGTGGTGCCCGCTTTCGTCAACGAGTTCACCGGCTCGCAGCTGCTGATTGGTGGGC
>CAZPJP010000003.1:2264-13948 GCA_964586915.1 uncultured Anaerolineales bacterium | reverse complement strand
GTGGTGCCCGCTTTCGTCAACGAGTTCACCGGCTCGCAGCTGCTGATTGGTGGGCTCGCGGCATTGCGGGTGCTCATGATCACCCTGCCCCAGGTCTGGGCCGCAAGCGTGCTCGAGGCGCGTCCCCGCATGAAACCCCTGCTTGTCTGGTCGAGCTTTGGCGGACGGCTGCCAATTTTCTTTCTGGCCCTTGCCGTATGGCTTTGGGGGCCGAGCCAGATCTGGCTGGTGATCGGCGTTCTGGCGCTCTCGGTGGCAGCGTTCTTCACCTCGGAGGGCCTGAACAGCGTCTCATGGCCAGCCTTGGTCGGCAAGGTCGTGCCCGAGCACTTTCGGGGACGTTTCTTTGGCATCGGTCAGTTTCTGTCCGCCGTGGGATCCGCGGGCGCCGGTTACGTGGTGAACCTGATCCTAGACTACCAGGGATGGGCGCGCTCGACGCGTTGGGCTATGCTCTTCCTGGGCGCCTTTCTGGGGCTGATGGCATCGGTGGGCAGCATGTTCTTCATTCGCGAGAAGCCGGCGCCCCCGAACGCCGACAAGCCCGACGTGCGCCGGAGCCTGGGAAAGATGTGGGCCTTCCTCCGTGAGGATCGCTGGCTGCGCCGGATGATCGTGGTGCAGTTGATCATGTACACCGCGTCGGCGCCCTTTACCTTCTTCGTGGTGCGGGCGCGACAGATCCTGCCCAACGCCGACGCGCTGATCGGCACCTTTGTGATCCTGCAGAGCGTGGGGAGCGCGGCGTCCGCCCTGGTCAGCGGCATACTGATCGATCGGGTCGGCAGCTGGGTGGCGATCCGCGGTGCTGCTATGATGGAGGTACTGGCGCTCGGCGCCGTGACGGTGGGAGGCCTGCTGCCCACCCCATTGCCCTTTTACGCTGTGGCCTTCCTGCTGGTGGGCTACGTCAACGGGACCTTGTGGTGGAGCTTCAGCACCTACCTGCTCGACATTGCCTCCGAGGCGCGCCGCCCGCTTTACCTCGCCGCCAGCGGCATCCTGATCAGCGTGACCGTCCTCAACCCGGTGATCGTCGGCGCCCTATTCGGCGCCGTCCGCCCCGAGCTCCTCTTCGCCGGCGCCGGCGCGCTGGCGATAGCCGGCCTCGCGCTGGCCTGGACGCTCCGACAGGGGATTGCGGCGCGCGAGTCCGGCGCCACGTAGTCGGAGGATTGATCTCTGTCTTGTCACTCTCATCGAGATGGATGGCTGGATCTCCATCCTTTGTAAGGCCCCCTGTTCTCCTCAACCGTGTGTGCCCAACGTTCGTGTTCCATTAGGAAAGCTTCTACGCATAGTTGACGATCTTAGGTGTTTTGATAATATTGACCATGTTGGATAAGATGAAGAAGATGGGAGGGCAACATGCCAGTGAAATACGCATCCAGCCAGGTTCAACAGAACTTCGGCCGCGTGATGGACCGGGCGATGATCGAGGATGACGTCATCGTCGAGCGATATGGCTCGCCCCGCGTCGTCATTGTCGCCTACGAGCGGTATCAGGAGCTGCTGGAAGCCGAACGCGCGCTCTTGCGGACACGCTTGCAGCAGGCATCGGCGCAGGCCGCTGAGCGCGCCCGAGAGTTGGACGATGCGGATGTCGCGGCCTTGATCGAGACGGCACGTGAGGAGGTCGCTGAGGAATCAGGTCGATGATCCGCGTGGTGATTGACACCAGCGTCTTCATCCGGTACCTGATCCGACCTAGCGCCGCGATCCGCACCCTCATCGAGGAAATGTGGCTCAATGACGCGATCTGTGTGGTGACCGCGCCCGAGCTGATCGCTGAGCTCGAGGGCGTCCTGAGCAGGCTCAGAATGCGACGGTGGATCCTGCCTGAGGAGGGGCAGGTGCTACTCGACCTGATCGCACGAAAAGCGGAGATCCTGCGTCCCCTGGGCCCTGTGCCATCCTACACCCGCGATGCAAAGGATGACAAGTTCGTCGCCTGCGCCCTTGTGAGCCACACGCCGTATGTTGTCACTACCGACGCAGATCTGCTGGATCTGGTCGCTGTGGAAGGAATCAGCGCTGTGACCCCGGCGCAATTCGTTCGTGAGCTAGAGACCTGACGCCGCCTTCAGGCAATCCCTCAACGCTTGTTCGCCAAGACTATGGACCGCGGGCATCTCGCCCATATGCATCAAGCTAAGGCCATAGCGTACTCTGCGCGTATGCCTTGGACCGCGGGCACAATGCCCGCGGTCCATATACATACGATGCTATGATGTCTGTGCGATCAGATCCTCGGTCCTCGCCACAGCCAGGTCCACCTCGCCGCGCACTGTCGTCGTGAAGACGACGAACTGCTCCCCGCCGACGAAGCGTGGGTGCGGGTCGATGTGGTATTTGCTGCCGACCAGGCCCGGCATCTCGGGATTGTCGGCGATCTCCAGGTAGGTGTCGGTCTCGCGGTTGAGGAAGCCGACCTTCGACGGGCAGCCGCGATAGAACTTCTCGTTTGAGTCCGCGATCATATACCGACAATCCTCTGTCGTATGGGCGTGCCAGCAGTGGTTGGGGAAGGTGACGGTCTCGACCTCCTGGGTATGGATGTTCGTCCGCCAGGCCTCATTGCCCCAGACGCACCAGACGTGCTCACCGTCGGCGTCCCACCACTCGTGGGTCACGCGGGTGGGCGTGTCAAAGACCGGACGCGCCGTTTCGCCGCGCCGGATGAGCCACATGCGATCGACGATGCCGAAGCGCAGCCCGGTGATGGGGTCCGAGTGGTTCTCCTGCGCGAAGAGGACGAGGTCGGGATCGGTGGGGCTGAACTGCGCGTGGTTGTAGTTGCGGTCGAAGCGCTGCCACAGCTCGAAGTCGCCGCCGTCCAGCGGCAGGCTGCCGTGGACCCACTGGAGGCCGAAGGCCGCGTCGACGTAGAACGCCTTGCCATCGGTGGAGCGCGTGAGGTGCGTCGCCAGCCGGCTGATGGACCGGTTCTTCACCAGATCCTCCGGCAGGCTGTTCACGCATTCCGGCGTGTCATCCAGCTCAGGGCCGCGCCGCCACAGCGCGGGGCCCATGCCCCAGTAGACCTCGCCGGTCTCTGGGTCGACATAGGGTGAGGCGCCCATGAACTGCGTTTCGGGGAACTGGCGCACTTCATCGGTCTCGAAATCGACGACGCCCAGCGTCCGGCCCTGTCCGGAGGAGCCCGAGGGCGGATAGGCACAGTAGAACCAGAGGTAACGCCCGTCCCGGCTCATGCTGTCGTTGACGAAGTAGAACGCCTCCTGCACAGGCGCCACCTTCTCCGTGAGCAGGTAGATCGTCGCGCCGGTCTCGGGGTGGGTCCAGGGTGAAAAGAGTCGTGATTGTTCCAGGTCGATCATGTCTGTCTCTCTCCCATCTCTAGGTTTGCCAACTGTCTAGCTCGTCTTCGCTGCGATCGCCATCACCGCAGCGCAGGCACGACCAGGGCTCCCAGCCGCGCCCAGAAAGCGCCGTTCAAGCTACCAGGTCACCTCCACTTGTCATCCTGAGCGGGTTCAGCAGGTTAACCTGTCGAAAAAGCACCACAGCGAAGGATCTCGCGCACCGAATGCGATTTGCCATCAAGGCGCGAGATCCTTCGCTGTGACACCTTGTGGACAGGCAGCCTTCCTTGACTCGCTCAGGATGACAGCATAGCGTGCCGTGGCGGGCCGAACCGCGGCTCGCGCGCGACAGCGATGATCAGGCCGGTCAAAACCACCGGGCCGGTCAACATCACCGGATGACAGGGGTCTGTGCATTCGTGGTCTGAGCCGCGCATTGCCTCGTGGTGTGATGCGCACGCCGGTGTGGCCGCGCATCCTTGGACGATTCCGCGAGCGGTCGCGTGTGGTATGATTGGACCTCTGGGTGCTCTGACGTATGATGTCCATGCCAGGCTCTAGTATAGGAGCCTGAAGCTTTCCTGCAAACCAGGGCCGACCTGGTCCCTGGGGAGCTCGCTGCGACCACTGTACCGGGATCTGCAACAGGAGTCATGAATGAGCTCTGAACGACATGGGTTCGATCGCGCCTACGACGTCATCGTCGCGGGCGCGGGCGTCGCGGGCGTGGCAGCGGCGCTGGCGTGCGCCCGCGCGGGCCTACGGACGGCGCTGGTGGAAAAGACCGTACTGCTCGGTGGCCTGGCGACCGCGGGCTTGATCAACATCTACCTTCCACTCTGCGATGGGCACGGAAACCAGGTCATCTATGGGATTGCCGAGGAGCTGTTGCATCTCAGCATCAAGTACGGCCCCGGCGAGGTCCCCGAGGGCTGGGCCGAGACGGGCAAGCGGTACACGACACCCTTTTCCCCGGCGGCCTTTGCTCTGGCGCTGGATGAGGCGCTCGTGGAAAGCGGCGTCACGCTGTGGCTCGACACGTTGGTCTGCGCACCGCTGCTGGAGGGGGACCGCATAGCCGGGATCGAGGTGGAGAACAAGAGTGGGCACGGCGTGTTCCGAGCTCGATGCGTGATCGACGCCACCGGCGACGCCGACGTCGCCCACCGCGCCGGCGCGGCCTGCGAGGAGCAGGAGAATTGGCTCTCGCTCTGGGCGATCCAGACCTCGCTGGCGAACGCGCAAAGGGCGGTCGACAACCCACAGCGCACCTCTCTGTTGGAGGTGGTCCGCGTCGGCGCCGACGCAAACGGGCGCGGACAGCCGGCGGATCAGCCCAAGTACCAGGGCACCGACGGCGAGGCGGTCACGCAGTTTCTGCTCGAGGGGCGCCGCCTCCTGCGCGAGCTGTACGCGACGCGTCAGCCGGAGCTTGGGGAGCGCGGGCGCCACGAGCGCTTCCTTGTCACGCTGCCGGCGATGGCGCAGTTTAGGACGACGCGGCGCGCTGTCGGCATGGAGACAATGACAGCCGACCATCTCAACACGGAGCTGGCGACGTCGGTGGGGTTGATCCCCGATTGGCGCAAGCCGGGGCCTACGTGGGAGATCCCCTATGGCGCTCTGATTCCCCAGGGCGTGCGGGGTTTGCTGATGGCGGGGCGGTGCATCGCGGCCGAGGGCGAGGCCTGGGAGATATCGCGCGTCATCCCACCGGCGGCGCTGACCGGTCAGCTTAGCGGGATCGCCGCGACGCTAGCCGTACAACAGGGGACAACGCCCGACGCGCTTGACGTCCGGCAGGTACAGACCGCCGTGCGGGCGCACGGCCTGCCGCTTCACAGAGCTGACACTATGAGGACGCAACCGACGAGCTAACAGGACTCATTTATCCAGGAGTTTACTTGATGCAGACAACCGTGCAGTCAACCACACGCACCTCCCCGCGCCGCCGCTCGCGCGCGCTCTACGTGACCGCGGTCGCCCTCTACTGGGCCTCGCTTTATTTCTATGTACCGACGCTCTCAGTCTATGTGGAATCGAAGACCACGCGGCTGGGGTTGGTCGGCGTGGTCCTCTCGATGTACGGCCTCTGGCAGGCCGTGATTCGCCTTCCCCTCGGTATCATTGCCGATTGGGTGGGGCGACGAAAGCCCTTTATCGTGGGCGGCTTCATCCTGGCAGGTCTCGGGGCGTTGACGATGGGTCTGGCGGGGGGCATCAACGGGCTCATCCTGGGACGCGCGCTCACCGGCTTCGCGGCGGGTTCCTGGGTGCTGCTCGTAGTGGGGTTCAGCGCATTCTTCCCCCCTGAGGATGCCGTCCGCGCCGCGGGTATTTTGACGGCGGTGGGTGGCATTTCCCGTATGGTGGTCACCAGCGTCACGGGTCCGCTGAACGCTTTGGGAGGGTATCAGCTTCCCTTCTTTATGGCGGTCGGGGCTGCAGGGCTGGCCACGGTGGTGATGCTCTTGCCTGTGAACTCCACAGGCGTGCAGGAGCGCAACAGCGGTGTCCACGCGCCCACGTTCCGGCAGATCGGGGCGCTGATCACCCGGCGCGACGTGTTGATCCCGCCTATCCTGGGCCTGGTGATGCAATACGCAATCTGGTCGTCTACCTTCGGGTTCACCCCGAACCTTGCCAAATACCTAGGGGCCAGCGACACATTATTGGGACTCCTGGTCAGTTTGAACGTCGCTGTCGTCACGGCGGGCAATCTGGCAACCACGGCGATGGTAAAGAGGATCGGCGCCCGCTGGATGGTCGTCTTGAGCTTCCTCTTTGTGGGCCTCGGCCTTGCGGCGCTGTGGCTGGCGAGGGGCATCCCCCTCGTGATCGTAGGCCAGGTCCTGATGGGGCTGGCTAGTGGCGTCGGCTATCCGTTGCTGATGGGATTGACGATCCGCTTTGTGGACATCGGCCATCGCGCAACGGCGATGGGCCTCTACCAGTCGGTCTACGCGATTGGGATGTTCTCAGGCCCGTCGCTGAGTGGCATCATCGCCGATGGCATCGGCATCCAGTCGATGTTTGCGCTGACCGGCGGCGTCTGTCTGGTCCTGGGCGTGATCGGATCGAGGTTGCTGGAGATTCGAGAGTAGCGCCACCGGGCTGCGCGACGATCTGCAGCGGACGTGTGGCGTCGGAGGTGCTGGACGTTTCTATTTAGGGATGGGTCGATTATCCGCTACTTATGGAGGTGGAGCATGCGCATCCAACAATCTGTCTGTTATCCGATGATAAAGCCCGCAGAGATCCCGTTGGCAGACTTTGTGGCCAGGGTCGCGGCGATGGGCTACGACGCCATTGAGCTCTGGAGCCGGGACGAGACCTTTGACGAGGCAGTGGCGCTGGCCCGCGCCCACGGCCTCGCTATCGCGATTATGGGTGGACATGACAGCCTGGCGGTTGGCCTCAACGACCCGGCGCAGCACGACCGCATCGAGGCGGAGTTGCGGGAGTCCATCGACATCGCGGCGCGGCTGGGCATCCCCGGCGTGATCTGCTTTAGCGGCAATCGCCGCGAGGGCGTCAGCGAGGAGGAGGCGATTGCAATCACCGCCGCCGGGCTGAGCCGCGTGGCGCCCTATGCCGAGACCAAGGGCGTGAACCTGAACCTGGAGCTGCTCAACTCGAAGGTCGATCATCCGGGCTATCAGTGCGATCACAGCGCCTGGGGGGTCGCCGTCTGCGAGCATGTGGAGAGCCCCAACGTCAAGCTTCTCTACGACATCTACCATATGCAGATCATGGAGGGGAACGTGATCCAGACGATCCGCGAGAATATCCAGTGGATCGGCCACTTCCACACCGCTGGCGTGCCGGGGCGACGCGATTTCGATGACACGCAGGAGCTTAACTACCGCGGGATCTGTCGCGCGATTGCGGAAAGCGGGTACAATCTATACGTTGGGCACGAGTTCAAGCCCAAGGGCGATGTCTACGAGGCCTTGCAGCAGGCATTCCGCATCTGCTATCAAGGATAGGGTCCGTCACATAGATAACAAGGAGAAGGCATGACCGAGTTTCCACGAACGATGGTCGGCGGGGTGTCGATGCCCCGACTTATTATTGGATCGAACTGGTTCCTGGGATACTCCCACACCAGCGTCGCGAAGGACAACTTCATCAAGACTTATCAGGACCGGGACAGCGTCGCCGAGATCCTGACCACCTTCCTGGAGTACGGCGTCGACGCCGTGATGGGGCCGATGTCCCCCCAACTGGAGGAGGCGGTGCAGGAGGCCGAGCAGCGCTCTGGCAAGGCGATCATCCGCGTGTGGACGCCACACTTCAACATCCTGCCCGACGGGCCAGAGGATATGGCCCCAGAGCGCGTCTTCGATGAATGCAAGGCGATGAACGGGACCTTCTGTATGCCGCACCAGGCAATCACCGACGCGCTGATGGATCGGATGCACAAGAAGATCCGCGACATCGACATCTACACCAAGATGATCCGCGACCGCGAGATGATCCCGGGGCTCTCGACGCACATGCCTGAGACCGTCGTCTACGCCGACAAGACCGGCGCCGACGTCGAGAGCTACATTCAGCTCTACAACGCCGCCGGCTTCCTGCTGCAGGTCGAGGCCGACTGGGTGATGCGCATCATCCAGAATGCCAAGAAGCCGGTGATGACGATCAAGCCGTTGGCGGCGGGGCGATTGCTGCCGGTGGTCGGGCTCTCCTTTGTGTGGAACACGATTCGCGACTGTGATATGGTCACGATCGGCACCACGACCCCGGCCGAGGCGCGTGAGGTCGTCGAGATCTCCCTGAACCTGTTGGAGAAACGCCTGCCGGAGAATGAGCTGCAGCAGACCCGCAGCAAGTCGTCACTTCAATAGGGATCCGGTCGCTGCGAGGCGCGCCAACCGCCGATGGTATTCGCGGACTACGGATGTTACCTCAGAATGGGTAGGGCCAGGCTCAGGCCCTACCCGTTCTTTGCTGAAGGGGCCCCTAACCCTCAGACGGCGTCGAGGCGCCGATGAGCGCCCGAGGGTGATGGGTCGCCAAGCTTACCCAGGAAAGGTTGCCGATGCTAGATCTCCACGAGTTGATCGACGCCCCGGTCGAGATTGCCTCTGTCGAGGCCTTCCGTTTTGACGGTCACTACCTCGTCAGGACAACCTCGGCTGACGGTGATGCCGGCGTCGTCTGCGCAAACAGTCGTCTGCCCTATTTTGGGCCGATCATGCAGGAGTTTGTCATCCCCTACTTCGAAGGGCGGGATGCACGCGACCTCGCCGAGCTGGTCGACGGCGTCTATACTTATCGAAGCGCCTACAAACTCGCGGGCCTCGCCTTCTGGAGCCCTGTGGCGTATGTCGAGCTTAGCGCCCTCGATCTGCTGGGTCGGCTGGCCCAGCGGCCCGCAGGCGAGCTCCTTGGGACGATCGTTCGGCAAGAGGTCCCGATCTATCTCTCCAGTGGGCGACGCGACACCACGCCAGAGGCCGAGGTCGCCTGGCTGGGAGAGCGATTGGCGGAGACCGCCGCTACAGCGGTAAAGTTCAAGATCGGCGGGCGGATGAGCAACAACGCCGACGCCTTTCCGGGACGTACCGATCGGTTGGTCCCGCTCGCCAGAAAAGAGCTCCCCACAAAGGCCTCGGGCGGCGACCTTACGATCTACGTCGACGCGAACGGATCCTATGATGCGGAGCACGCCATTGAGGTCGGCAGAATGCTAGCCGACTACGGCATCGCCTTCCTGGAGGAGCCTTGCCCTTGGCAGGCGTACTGGGAGACCCAGCGCGTCACCGCGGCCCTGGCGCTGCCGGTGGCGGGCGGCGAGCAGGACTCGAGCCTCTCCATCCTTGCATGGATGGTGCGGGATCGCGTGGTCGACGTCGTACAACCGGACATGATGTATAACGGCGGGCTGATCCGCTGTATGCGTGTAGCCGAGATGGCGGCGACCGCGGGGATGTCCGTGATGCCTCACAGCCCCAAGGCCGGCCCCGAGGCCGCAGCGGTGCTGCAGTTTGGCAGCGTCGTGCCGAACCTCGGCCCGCATCAGGAGTGGCGCGGGGCGCCGGCACGGTCGGTGCCGTGGGCCAGTCCGTCCTTCGAGATTCACAACGGTGTCGTCCCAGTGCCCGACGGGCCCGGCCTGGGAATCGAGTACGATCCGGAAATCTGGGACAAGGCTGAGCGCCTCTTCTGATGAACATCGCGCTGGCTATCGGTCGATATTCTGTGCCCCAGGAGAGTTGAGGAGAGAAACTATGAAGCAATTGCGTATAGAGAACCTAAATCCCAACGACACCTTTCTTTTACCCAAGCTGCTAGGCGACCGCAAGATCAGCCACGGCGGCGTCTACGTCTTCGAGCCCGGCGAGACGGCCCATCCCGAAGCGCGGCACGTCCACGAGACCGCCGAGGTCTTCATCTTCCTGCAGGGACGAGGGGTGATCCCCATCGACGGCGTCGACTATCCGGTGAAAACTGGCGACGTTGTGGTCGTTGAGGCTGGCGAGGATCATCATACCCGCAGCTCGGAGGAGGATCCGCTGGTGGCGGCCTGGTACGTAATGGCGGAATGAGGACGGAATGACAGCGGAATCTGGGAGGCCCTTATGGGAAACGTGCTAGTGCTCTATGACAGCCGAGGCGGCAACACACAGGCGATGGCCACGCTCGTCGCCGAGGGCGCGCAGGCCGTGCCCGGGATTGAGGTGCGTCTGCTGCGCGTCGATGACGCCAGCGTCGATGATGCGTTGTGGGCCGATGGCATCGCCTGCGGGACACCGACCTACGTGGGCCTGACCTCGTGGAAGATGAAAAAGTACTGGGATGACATCGCTCACCCAACTTGGGGCAAGATGGACGGCAAGATCGGCTGTGCCTTTTCGACCTCGGGCGGTTGGGGCGGCGGCGCTGAGCTGACATGTATGTCGATCCTGATTATGATGATGAACGTCGGTATGCTGACCTTTGGCGTCACCGATTACACAGGTCCCCAGTTCACGCTCCACTACGGGGCGGTGACCGCCGGCAAGCCTCGTGAGGACAAGGAACTTGAGGCGGCGCGCCGCCTGGGCAAGCGCCTGGCGCAGTGGGTGGCGGTCCTCATCGACGGGCGGGCGGACCAGCGACCTGGCCCGATGCGCGAACGGGGGTAGGCAGTGTCCCGACAGCTTTCGTCTCCAGCCCCTTTTGCCACTTGACGATCTCGCACAGTGGAAATTCCTGACGGTCCAAGCATAAAGTTGGAGGTAAGTGCATGACCACGAGCAAGAACGTGAAAGCCTGGGAGGAGACAATCACCCTCCCAACCTACGCACCGCCCGAACCAGACGTCAACCCGATGTTCCTCGAGAAGCGCGTCAATCAGGGCACCAGCGGGCGCGTCTACCCCTACCCCTTCCTGGACAAGCTCTCCAGCGAGGGCGAGCCTCAGGACTATCAGGCCGTCTATCTTGAGAACGCGTATATTCGTTTGATGATGCTGCCTGAGATCGGCGGTCGCATCCACGAGGGGCTCGACAAGACCACGGGCTACCATTTCATCTATCGGCAACACGTCGTCAAGCCCGCGCTGATCGGCCTCTTCGGCGCGTGGATATCCGGGGGTATCGAGTTCAACTGGCCCCAGCACCACCGCCCGTCGACCTTTATGCCAACGCAGCACCTGATTGAGGAGCGCGAGGATGGCAGCGTCACCGTCTGGCTAAGCGAGCACGACCCCCTGCAGCGCATGAAGGGGATGGTGGGGATCTGCCTCTATCCGGACAAGGCGTTCTTTGAGATGAAGGTGCAGCTCTTCAACCGTACCGCCGAGACGCAGACCTTCCTCTGGTGGATCAACGTCGGCGTCCACGTCCACGAGGACTACCAGGTCGTCTTCCCGCCCGATGTCACGACCGTGACCGACCACTCCAAACGCTCGATGTCGCACTATCCCATCGCGCGTGGCACCTACTACGGCGTGGACTACGGCAACAACGGGGAGGGGACCGACCTGAGCTGGTACAAGAACATCCCGGTGCCCACCTCCTACTTCGTCTGGGACACATCGTACGACTACTTCGGCGGCTACGATCACCGGGCCGACGCCGGGATCGTGCACGTCGCCAACCGCCACATCGCGCCGGGGAAGAAGATGTTCACCTGGGGCGCCGGGGAGTTCGGCAAGGGCTGGGAGGCGAATCTGACGGATGAGGACGGGCCCTACATCGAGCTGATGGCGGGCGTCTACACCGATAACCAGCCCGACTTCTCCTGGCTTCAGCCCTACGAGACCAAGACCTTCAGCCAGTTCTGGTATCCAGTGCAGAAGATCGGCCCGGCGAAGAACGCCAATCGCCGCGCGGCGGTCAATCTGGAGATCGAAGAGGAGGGCGT
>CAZPJP010000003.1:0-2164 GCA_964586915.1 uncultured Anaerolineales bacterium | reverse complement strand
CGAAGAACGCCAATCGCCGCGCGGCGGTCAATCTGGAGATCGAAGAGGAGGGCGTAGCCAAAGTCGGCGTCGCCGTCACTGAGGCGCTCGACGCTGCGACCGTGACGTTGGCCGCCGAGGAGCGTGTCCTTCTCGAAGAGACCGTGAATCTCGCGCCGGGCAGCCCCTTCCTCACCGAGGCGTCACTGCCCAACGCGACCGCGGAGACAGACCTGCTCCTGCGCGTGCAGGACGCGAGCGGGGACGAGGTGATCCGGTATGCTCCTCAGGAGGTGGAGGCGCCGCGGCTGCCGGAGGCGATGACCCCACCACCGCCGCCTGAGACCTTCGATACCATCGAGGAGCTCTATTTGACCGGCCTGCATCTCGAGCAATACCGGCACCCGACGATCGAGCCGGAGCCCTACTGGAAGGCCGCACTGGAGAAGGACCCCACCGACGTGCGTTGCAACAACGCGTTGGGGCTGGTTCACTTCCGTCGCGGCGAGTTTGACGTGGCGGCACAACACTTCCAGACGGCTATCGACAAGCTAACCCGGCGGAACCCCAACCCGCGCGATGGTGAGCCCTTCTACAATCTGGGGATGACGCTGAAGTTTGCAGGAGACCCGGACGCCGCCTACAGCGCGCTCTACAAAGGTGTCTGGTCCTACGCCTGGCAGGCGCCTGGCTACTACGCGCTGGCCCAGCTCGACCTACACCGCCGCGACTTCGCGCGCGCCCTCGACCATCTCGACCGCGCGCTGACGACCAACACGATGAATATGAAGGCGCGCAATCTGAAGACCGCTGTGCTCCGTCACCTGGGCCGTCTGGACGAGGCTGCGGCGATGGTCTGCGAGACGGTGGAGCGCGATCCGCTCGATATGTGGTCCCGGAACGAGGCGCTGCTGGTCAGCCGCGCTCAGGGTAAGACGACGGCTGCTGAGAGTCAGCTCAGGGAGCTCACCGATCTGATGCGCACGGGCCATGAGCTCTCCGAGACGCAAGCTTACCTCGATATGGCCTTCGACTACGCCAATGCCGCGCTCTGGGATGAGGCTGCCGACGTTCTCCGCCGCCGGGTCGATCCGGAGGACGGGACAGCCTATCCGATCGTCCTCTACACGCTAGGTTATCTGGCCCATCAACGGGGAAATGAGCACGAGGCCCTGGACTATTATGCGCGCGGATCGGCGATGCCGACGGATTACTGCTTCCCCGTGCGCCTGGAGGAGATGCTGATCCTTGAGCATGCACAGTGCGTAAACCCGGACGATGGCAAGATCGCCTACTACCTGGGTAACCTTTACTACGACAAGCAGCGCTACGACGCCGCCATCAGCAACTGGGAGCGAGCCACCGAGCTCGAGCCCGACTTCGCGATTCCGTGGCGCAACCTCGGCATCGCCTACTACAATGTGCGTGACGACACCGAGAAGGCTCTGGCCCCTTATCAGAAAGCCTTCGAGCTGGCGCCGGAGGACGGTCGTGTGCTCTCCGAGCTGGACCAGCTGCGGCGTCGTACCGGCGTGTCGCCTGAGGCTCGGCTCGACCTCTTGGAAGCGCATATGGACCTCGTCCGCGACCGGGACGACCTCTCCGTGGAACTCGCGACGCTCTACAATCAGACCGGGCAACCCCAGAAAGCGCTCGACTATACGCTGTCGCGCCAGTTCCATCCCTGGGAGGGCGGCACGGGCTTGATCTCGCGGCAATACGTGAAGGCGCACCTGCAGCTCGGCCGCGAGGCGTTGGCCGAAGGGGAGGTGGACACGGCCCTCGAACACTTTGAGGCGGCGCAGGCCACCTATCCGGAGAATCTGGGCGAGCGCAAGCACCTGCTCCGGCCCGATGCGGACGTGCAGTACTATACCGGCCTCGCCAGGCAGGCCCTGGGCGATGAAGAGGGCGCGAAGGCCGCGTTTGAGCGCGTGCTCGATGCGCGGGGTGACGTGCCCTCCGAGACCGCGTACTACAAAGCACTGGCGCTCAGGGCCCTCGGGCGCGAGGGAGAGGCCGACACGTTACTGCGCGAGCAGCTGGAGAAGGCGAAAGCGCAGCTGGCGGAGCAGGCCGAGCAGGGTTTTGCGACCTCGGTGCCGGAGTTCGTCTTCGCCGAGGACGACCTCGAGACCCGTCGAAAGACCCGCTTGATCTACCTCATCGGCTTGACCCACCTCGG
>CAZPJP010000002.1:65187-74172 GCA_964586915.1 uncultured Anaerolineales bacterium | reverse complement strand
TCGCGGTCCTGTGGACTGCAGCCACGATCAATTTCTTTATCCCGAAGCTGACCCCCCGGGACCCCGTCGCAGAGTGGGTCAACCAGCGAATCGCGACCTCGGGCGCCGGCGCGGAGAATGTGGATGAGCAGATCGAGTCGCTGAAGAAGCTCTATGGCTTGGACCAGCCGCTCTGGCGGCAGTACCTGACGTACGTCTGGAACACTATGCAGTTTAACCTGAGCTTCTCCATTCAGAACTACCCCAAACCTGTGATCCAGATCATCCAAGAGACGATCTGGTGGACGTTGGGGTTTGTGGGCACAGCCACGATCCTCGCCTTTATCATGGGCACTGTGATCGGGGCATTGGTGGGCTGGTCTAGATCCCCTAGATTCCTGCAGCTCCTGATGCCGCCGCTGACGATGTTCTCGGCGGTGCCGGCCTTCATCCTGTCGTTGGTCCTGATCTACTATCTGGCCTTCAAGGCTCAGCTATTTCCTCTCAGGGGAGGGTATAGTCGGACCATACTGATCGACTGGAACAGTCTTGAGTTTATACTGGACGTCGTCCATCACGCGTTCCTGCCCGCGCTCTCCCTTCTGCTCGTCTCCACCGGCGGCTGGGCCTTGACCATGCGCTCCATGATGGTCACGGTCGAGGGCGCGGACTTCATCACCTTTGCCGAGGCGAAAGGCTTGAAGGGCTCCCGCATTTTCTTCCGCTACGCCTTGCGCAATACGCTGCTTCCGCAGGTCACATCGCTGGCGATGCAGCTGGGCTTCATCGTATCCGGAGCGACATTGGTCGAGACGATGTTCGGCTATCCCGGCGTTGGTAATCGCTTGGGCGCTGCCATCGCGGCCTTTGACTATAATGTCATTTATGGCATTGTCTTTTTCCTCGTGATGGGGATCGCCTTGGCCACGTTTATCGTCGATATCATATATCCGATCCTGGACCCACGGATTTCCTACTCGGGGGGAGGTTAGCGCGATGCGAGGATTCGCTGGCTTCATAAGCTACGTACGCCGCAACCCGGCCCTGGGTATCGGCCTGGCCATTCTTCTCTTCCTGCTCTTGGTTTCCACGGTCGGCCAGCTTTTCATCAACCCGGACGATGCCTATCCGCTGGCGGCGCCCATCAACGAGGTGCCCTCGTCTGAGTACCCCTTCGGCACCGACAGTCAGGGTCGCGATCTCCTGGCCTCAATTGTTGTGGGGACGCGCATGACGTTGGCCATCGGGATGATCGCCGGCATCATCGGCTTGGGCGTTGGGACTGTCTTTGGCTTCATCACCGGCTACTTCGGCGGTATCGTGGACACAGTCATCAAGTTCCTCGTGGATGTGCTGATGACTATCCCATCGTTCCTGCTGCTGGTTATGATTGCGTCCTCTGTGCCCAATCCTGCTGAGATGACAGTTGTCGAGATGGGTCTGGTTCTGTCGATCGTCTCCTGGGTGCGCCCGACGCGTGCCATACGGGCCCAGGTGCTCAGCATGCGTGAGCGCGGCTTCGTGATGATGGCCAAGCTCTCGGGGATGAGCGGCCTGGAGATCATCCTTAAGGAGCTGATGCCCAACCTGATGCCCTATCTGGCCATCAGCCTGGCCACTGCGGTCAACGGCGGTGTCCTGGGGTCCCTCGGTCTGCAAGCGCTGGGCATAGGTAACCTGCGCGATCCGACCCTTGGCATGATCATCTACTGGCTGCGCTATTATAACGCCTTCCTGCGTGGGATGTGGTGGTGGATCGTGGAGCCGGTCATCGTCATTGCGTTGGTCTTCATTGGCTTCCTGCTGGTCTCCATAGGCCTGGATGAGTTTGCCAACCCCCGCACGCGGAGGACCGTATGAGCGACCAGAGAGATGGGGCGCTGCTGCAACTTCGAGACTTGCGCGTCTACTACCACGTGGAGGCCGGCGCTGTCAGGGCTGTGGACGGTGTCAGCTTTGATCTCAAATCCGGTGTCAAGATGGGACTGGTGGGAGAGTCAGGTTCCGGCAAGTCGACGATGGCCCTGGCGCTGATGCGTATGATTAAGCCGCCGGGTGCGATCGAGGGCGGACAGATGATCCTGGGAGGCGTCGATCTCCTTAGTCTCACCGAGGAACAGATGCGCCAGACCAAGCTCCGCAGGCTGGCGATGATTCCCCAGGGCGCTATGAACTCACTAAATCCTGTGATGCGCATCGACAAGCAGTTGGTCGATGGCATGCTGGATCACGGCATTATCATGTCCAAAGAGGAACGCGAGGCACGCGTGGTCGAGTTGCTCGATATGGTGGATCTGGCTCCCAAGGTGGCCAAGATGTTCCCGCACGAGCTAAGTGGTGGGATGCAACAGCGCGTGACCGTGGCGCAGTCAATCTCGATGGAACCGGACCTCATCATCGCTGATGAGCCGACCAGCGCCCTCGACGTGGTGATCCAGCGCCAGGTCATGGAGACGGTCAACCGCCTTCAGCAGGAGCTTGGTGCGTCTGTGATCCTCATCGGTCACGATATGGGGCTGATGGCGCAGACTGTGGACCGGCTTGCTGTGCTGTACGCCGGCAAGATGATGGAGATTGGCGACACGCGCACTGTCTTTCGTGAGCCGCTGCACCCGTACACGCAGTTGCTGATTGAAAGCCTGCCGGTTCTGGAGAACAAGGGCGTCTTCAGCGGTATCCCAGGGATCACGCCCTCGTTGCTGGATCCGCCGTCTGGATGTGTCTTTCATACCCGCTGTCCTAAGGCGTGGAGCCTCTGCCGTGAGCAGACGCCGGAGTTTATCGAGGTGGAGTCCGGCCATTGGGTCGCCTGTCACCTCCATACCGTATAGGATTGGGGAAACACGATGACAACACCATTACTAGAACTCAGGGACGTCACGAAGATCTTCGGAGGTAAGCGCGACTACACGGTGGCGCTGGACGATATGACTTTCGCTCTCCCGGAGGACTTCCCCAAGATTGTCACCGTGGCCGGCGAGAGCGGCAGTGGCAAGACCACGATGGGCATGCTGCTCCTGGGATTCTACTGGCCGACTATGGGTGAGGTTCTATTCCGAGGGAAACCCTTGAGCGAGCTGGATCGTAGGGAGATGTTTCAGTTCCGCCGTGAGGTTCAGGCTGTCTTCCAGGACCCCTTTGCGGTCTATAATCCCTTCTATAAGGTCGACAACCTGCTGAGTATTCCGATCAAGAACTTCAAGCTGGCAGGCTCCAAGGCGGAGGCCCGCGAGATGATGGAGGATGCGCTGACCCGTGTCGGTCTGCGCCCGGAGGAGACGCTGGGCCGCTTCCCCCACCAGCTGAGCGGCGGGCAGCGACAACGCATCGCCGTGGCGCGCGCCATGCTGCTGAAGCCGAAGCTGCTCATCACGGACGAGCCCGTCTCGATGGTCGATGCCTCGCTGCGCTCCACCATCCTGAAGGCGCTGCGTAGCTTGAACCGTGACTTTGGCGTGCCGGTCCTCTACATCACTCACGATCTCACGACGGCCTACCACATCAGTGACTACATCATGATCCTCTATCGGGGATCGGTCATGGAGGCGGGCAACGTGGACAGTATCATCCAGGATCCGAAGCACCCGTACACGAGGCTCCTGGTCTCCTCGATCCCGTGGCCTGACCCCGACCTTCAATGGGGCGGCACCGAGGAGATGATCCAGAAAAGCGAGGTTGCCTTCAAAGAGATCACGGGATGTAAGTTCGCGCCGCGATGTCCCTATAGGATGGAGATCTGCGATATGAAGCGACCAGGTCTCTTCCAGTTGGAGGAGGATCGCGTGGCGGCGTGCTATCTCTACCAGGACAACAAGGTCCTTGAGCGCGAGGACCTGAGCAGTGTCTTCACCGAACCAGCCAAAGTGGAAGCCTGATTCATATCCTTCCTGCGGTTACGTTGCTAGTTGATGGATTGAGTATGCATAGACACTGCAAGGCGCTCAGCGCCTTGCAGTGTCTTGTCGAGGGCCCCCCTCGGGGGGATGGGATATGATAGTGTGGTAATGAAGAATGTGGGACGTAACGATCCGTGCCCGTGTGGCAGCGGTAAGAAGTACAAGCATTGTTGTGGGCGACCTAAGCCATCCGCTCGCGTGCTCTACGTGCATCCGGCGAAGCAGGCGGTCGACTTCGATGTCCGGGCGCAGGCCGCGCCCGATGCGTCGCCGGGACGGCCCTACGGCCTCATCCCCTTAGGTGTGCCCGCGTTGATCAATGTCTTGCGGGCTGCCGGCATCGAGGTCCGGGGCATTAGCCTGCCCCTGGAGCGCGAGCTCCATCCTGGTTTCGATCTGCGCCGTTGGCTCCGTACTCAGATACAGGCGCGTGTCGTGCTGATCGATCTGCACTGGTATGAGCACAGCTACGGCGCTATCAGCGCGGCGCAGGTGAGCAAGGAGACGTTGCCCGATGCCTGGGTCGTGCTTGGGGGGCTGACGGCCTCCGGTTTTGCCCGCGAGATCCTGGAGCGTTTCTCCTCTGTTGACGCCGTGATCCGCGGGGATGCGGAGCGCCCACTTCTGGAGTTGGTGCGCCGGTGTCTGAACCGACACGATTCGGACTTGTCGGAGCTCTCCGACATTCCTAACCTGACCTATCGTCATGAAGGCGAGGTGATCGAGACCCCTCTCGGCTACTGCGCCGGGACGGACGACCTCGACGAGCTGGACTTCGTGGATCTGAGTTTCCTGGATCACCACCGGGAGTACCTCGTCCACGAATACCTGGTCACCGACCTGCAGAAGGCGCGGGCGGCGCTGGAGACCGACCCATTCCTGGGCCGGTGGGTCGCCACCGCCCGCGGTTGCAAGTACGAGTGCTCCTACTGCGGCGGCTGCAAGAGCGCCCATCGAACGCTCGCTGCACGGGAAGGGCTCGTGCCCCGCTCGCCCGAGGCCGTCGTCGACGAGCTGGAGCGCCTGGCGGCTGGCGGCGTGATCCAAGCCTCCCTCGCCTACGACATCGCCGAGCTGGGTGATGCGTACTGGCGCCAAATCTTCTCGCTGATGCGAGAGCGAAAGATCAAGATCGGGCTCTACAACGAGTGTTTTCAGCTTCCCTCTCTCAGGTTCGTCAAGCGCTTTGCCCAGGCCGCCGACCTGGAACATTCCTGTTTGGCCTTCAGTCCTCTCTCGGGCTCGATGCGCGTGAGGCGTCTGAACGGCAAGCTCTTTACCAACGCCGAGCTCATCAACCTGCTCGATTACCTTAACCTTCAGAATGTCTTCGCCGTGGTCTACTTCTCATTGAACCTGCCGGGTGAGACGGAGGAGACCCTTGAGGAGAGTATCGCGCTCGCCAAGAAGCTGTGCGAGTTCTATCCCGCCTCTCGCCTGCGCATCCTCAGCTCCTGCCACACCCTTGACCCCCTCTCGCCGATGGCCGTCCATTCCGAGAAGTTCGGCATTGATGTCACGATGCGAAGCTTCGATGACTGGTATACTTATGGTCGCGACACGCAACTTGGCGGGCCGGGGGCCCGCACCGGGGCACATCGTGGCTTTACGCTAAACTCGGAGGGGGCGCGCGACGTGGAGGCGATGGCCGACCGCTGGGATGAGGCGCGCCTGGGCCACGAGGCGTGTTGGTGGCCGATACCGCCGAGTTGGTGACGCTACAATGCGTCGACGGCTCGGGTCAGTGATCCCGGCGGTCCAATCGCTTGCGCCGATCGTGAGCTTCGACGAAAATCGCGCTGTGATGATTTGTAGTGGCTTTGTCGCTGCACAATACCGGAGGAGCCTGTGAACGAAGTACCGCTAGCACTCTACATTCACCCGGCCAAGCAGGCTGTGGATCTCTATGATACCCCTGCACGAGAGAGATTTGGTCGTCCCTATGGCCTGATCCCAATGGGCGTGCCCGCGCTCATGAATCTGTTGGGTGATAACGGGGTCACGGTCAAGGGTGTGAATTTCCCAATGGAGAAGCGCCTCGATCCGGCATTCGACCTCCGCGCGTGGCTGCGGGAGAACCGGGAGGCGCGGATGGTGCTCATCGATCTCCACTGGTATGAGCACTGCTATGGCGCGATCAATGTTGCCTATGTCGTGAAGCAGGTTCTTCCGGATGCCTGGGTGATCCTTGGAGGCCTCACCGCGTCCGCCTTCGCCACCGAGATTGTGGGCGCGATTCCCACTGTCGACTTTGTGGTGCGGGGGGATGCGGAGCGGCCGTTGCTGGCCCTGGCTCGGGCGTTGATGGATGAGGAGCGGGGGAGCATGCCGGATCTCTTGGACGTTCCCAACCTCACGTATCGGCGCAACGGCCGGGTTGTTGAGAACCCTAGGAGCTACTGTGCGACCCCGGAGGACTTCGCAGACTTCAACTTCGTCGACCTGGGATGGCTAGCGCACGAGGATGAGTACTACGTGCACGAGTACCTGGTGATCGATATGGACGTCGCGCGCGCCGCCCAAGAAGGCGGGGATATCAGCAGATTCCGCGGCAGATGGCTCACCACGGCCCGGGGATGTGACTTCGAGTGCTCGTATTGCGGCGGCGCGCGGAGTGCGCACAAGGCGATTGCCGGTCGCAACGGCATCGTGCCTGTCCCAGTGCCGACCCTCGTGGATCAGATCAAGCGCCTCATAGAGCACGACGTGATTCAGGTCTGTTTCTCCTATGACCTGGCAGCGATGGGCGAGCGCTACTGGAAGACGCTCTTCCGTACGCTGCGCAAAGAGCGGATCAAGATCGGGCTCTATAACGAGTTCTTCCAGCTCCCGCCATCGGGGTTTATGAGGGAGTTTGTTCGCACCGCCGATATGGAGCACTCGTGCGTAGCCCTGAATCCCTACTCCGGGTCGGATCGGGTGCGTCGCCTCAACGGCAAGCGCTACAACGATGCGCAGTTGTTCAACGCGCTGGATGAGGTCAACCTCTACAACGTCCCCATCATTGTCTATTTCTCCCTCAATCTCCCCGGCGAGGATGAGGAGGCCGTGCAGGAGTCCATCCAGCTGGCGCAGAGCATCTACAATATATACCCGCATTCCAAGCTGAAGATCCTTAACTCCTGTCACACCGTAGAGCCTCTGTCACCAATGGAGCAGCGCCCCGGTCGCTATGGCGTCGACGTGAAGTGGCATACCTTCAGGGACTGGTATGAGTATTGCCGCAACACACAGTTCCAGTTGCCCGGCGCCCGTACCGGTGAGTGGCGTGGGTTCGATCTGCTGCCCCCGAAGGAGCGCTCGGTCGAAGCTATGGCCGATGCCTGGGACGCCGCAGCGGCTGGCCGGGAATCGTGTTGGTGGCCCATTCCACCCAGCTGGTGATACGATGAACTCGCGCGTGCCACTGCGGTATGTCGCACGGCGCTTGCTCAACTTGTTCGCGGTGGTCTGGCTTGCGGCGACGGTCAACTTCGTGCTGCCGCGCCTGACGGCCCACGATCCCGTCTTGGACTATTTCCTCGAGCTTGCGGCGCGGGGTGGGGAGCGGTCGGACCGCGTCGAGACCATCGTGGATGCCTACAGTGAGTGGGCCGGCCTGAACCAGCCGCTCTGGCGTCAGTATCTCACCTATCTCCGTAACATGGTGCAGCTCGACTTTGGCCGTTCCTTTCGCTACTCGCGTCCGGTGATCGAGGTGGTGATGGGCTCGCTGCCCTATACCGTCGTGTTGTTGACCGTTGCCACGATCCTGGCGTTCGTCATTGGGTCGGCGCTGGGGGCTTGGGTAGGTTGGAAGCGCGATGCAAAGTTGTTGAAGGCTTTGGTTCCCTTCTTCATGGTACTTTCCGCGATGCCACCCTTCATCGTAGCTCTGCTCGTGATCTATGTTCTCGCGTTTCGCCTTCATCTCTTTCCGTTTCGGGGCTCCTACAACGCCACGATACACGTTGACTGGACCAGCAGCGAGTTCCTTCTTGATGTGCTTCACCACGCGACGCTGCCGGTTTTGACGATGTTGCTGGTCTCCGGGGGCACGTGGGCGCTCTGGATGCGGGGGATGATCGTCACGGTCGTGGGCGAGAATTTCATGCGCTATGCCGATGCCCGAGGGCTAAAGCGTTGGCGTCGCTTCTACTACTACGCCGTGCGTAACGCTATGCTGCCACAGGTGACGCAGTTGGCGCTCTCCCTGGGAACCCTGGTCTCAGGCTATGCTCTGGTCGAGGTGATGTTCGGATATCCGGGCGTTGGGCATCTGCTCTCTGAAGCGATCCTCGCCAATGACTATGCCATGATACAGGGCTGTGTCTTCTTTCTGATCGTTGCCATCGCTCTGGCAACCTCGATTCTGGACCTGATCTATCCGCTACTAGACCCACGTATCTCCTATCGTCAGACCTAGCGCCTGCCGAGCGGCGCCTTCGTCGGAGGCCGGAGCGTGGATTGCCAAGGCGCAGAGAGTTTGTCTTCTCTGCGCCTTGGTGTAATCATGGATCGAGCGGCGGGGAAGCGTCACTTATGTAGAGATCGCATTGCCCGAGGTGCCCATGACAAAGTCGAAACATCAGAACGTGCAGTCCATCGCTGATCTCCTCTTTGCCAGCGCCAATGCGTCGGTCCATTTCGCGTTGGCGTGTCTCGAGCCCGTGCCAGGCGCAGCGGCGAACCGTGCAGCCCGCGCTCGTCTGCGTGCCAAATCGACCTTCGTCGATCCTGCGGGCCGGGGCATGCACTGGCACGACTTCGGCGACCTTGAGGGGCCCGGCTGGGCGGCGAACGCCGTGGGCGGGGCACATTTACTCTACCGCTGGGGTCGGTATGTGGCTGATGCCGGTATCCGCGGCAAAGCCCTCCGGCTTGTGGACCATGTCTTGCAAGATCGGTTCGTGCAGCCCGATGGCTTCATCTGGCCCTACTTTGACCTCGCCGAGGAGCGCTTCTGTCTCAACTACACCCATACCGATGACTGGCTGTGCCCGGGATCGCTGGCAAACGTCGGTGTCCAGATGCTGGACCTTGCCGACACCCTAAGCGCCGCCTCGGACCAGTCGGCGCGCGTTCGTCGGCTGCGAGAGGCCGCGGCCGGGCTGGCAGATTGGCTCGCGGA
>CAZPJP010000002.1:44944-65087 GCA_964586915.1 uncultured Anaerolineales bacterium | reverse complement strand
CGCGCGTTCGTCGGCTGCGAGAGGCCGCGGCCGGGCTGGCAGATTGGCTCGCGGACCACGTGCCCCTGCTCCCCGGCGGTTGGGTGCCGCGCCGCATCACTCGCTCCGGTGAGCCCTATCCCTACACGCCGGAGGGCGCGGCGGATCCCATCGCGGACCACAGCGCCGATGGGCTCTTCCTTCTCGCCCTGTGGACGCGGCTCGGGTGTAAGGACCTGGCGCTTCCGCTGGGCGAGGACTTCATCGACCACGGAGGGTTCTGGGGCAGCATCAACCACGACACCTACGACGATCATGAGAACGTGGCCTATGCCGTGGCCTTTCGGGAGCTGCGCCGGGGAGCGGATGCCTTCTCTCGCCCTGAGTGGCGCGACTTTGCCTACGACGTCGCCCTTCCGGCGATGCGGAACTTCCGCATGGACCGGGACGAGCACGGCGTCGTCACGCGGGGGCTTTTCTGGATGGAGCGTAGTTGGGACACGGCGTATCTCTGGGAGAACGCCGAGGTCGCGCAGGCGCACCTGGAGGCCTGGCTCGAGCGTGGGGACGAGCGGGCCCGCGAGATGGCCCTGGCCATCCTGGAGACTATCGCTCACCATCACTATGGCACGAAGGGTTTCCTGACGGAGGGTGTGGACTGGAACAACCACGTCAGCCAGCGGCATCACGTCGACTTCGCCTACTATGGCGCCATCCGCTATACGGAGCCCCTACTAAACAACCTTCATCTTGTTGGCCCGACGCTGAGCTATCTGCAGACACGTGATGCTGCGCCGCGCGATGCGGAGTTTAGCTCGAGCCTGGCGACGCTCGCCGAGCTATCGAAGGTCTCCTCGCAGGCCGCTGAGCTTCGTGCGCGTCTGATGCGATACCTCCTTCGCCTCTACTACCCCGCCATCGAGACCGACGAGGGTGTCGATGCTGCGTTGCGCTTCGTCGCTGAGGCTGGGATTGACGAGGTGTTGCTTTTTGAAGCGAGCTACGACAAGGACCCGGCCTTGCTCCCCCTCGATGTTCTGGAGGCGCGCTTTGCCCGCCTGAAGTCCCTGGTCCCGCGCTTCCGAGAGGCGGGCTTGATCGTGCACATCAACGTGATGATCACTCTGGGCCACACGGATCACGGGGGTGGACATCCCGAGGACTTCGATGTCCAGTTTATGGTCGATGCTGAAGGGCACGTCTCCGCGTCCACCGCGTGTCCGCTGGACCCTGCATTTCTGGACTACGCTGAGGACATCTACCGTATGGCCGGTGCGTGCGGGGCTGATGCCGTCTGGGTGGATGATGACGTCCGCTTTTTAGGGCACGATGTGCCCGCGATGACCTGCTTCTGTCCCTTACACCTAGCCGCGATGGCGGACCGCACCGGTCGGGCCTGGACGCGGGAGGCACTGGTGGCAGCGTTGGCCGATGATAGCGCGCCGCCGTCGCTTCGGGAGGCTTGGTTCGACCTTCAGGCCTCGGCGATGTGGGAATTGGCGAGCCGTATTGAGCCGGCAGTTCATAGGGGCCCCGCTGACGAGGGAACTCCCCCTCAAACGGCTGGCGACCCGGCAGAGACCACCCAGGCCATCGGGCTTATGACCGTTGGGACCGAGGCGCACAATGCGGAGGGCCGCCGGACCGACCGGTTGCTGCGGTGCCTTGCCGGTGACGGCGGGCGCCCGATGGTCAGGCCCGGCGCCGGTTTCTGGCAGGACGCCACGCCCGCCGACGTCTTGGCCAAGACGGAGAGTGTGGCCCGGCAGGTCGGATATCTCGGCGACGACGTCCGCGTCGTCGCCGAGATCGAGAACCACCCTTACTCTCCGTTCCTCAAGTCGCGGCGCCTGATGGCGTTGGAGATGGCGCTCAACATCCTTGCGGGTACCCACGACCTAAGCTTGAACCTCTTCAGCGGGATGATGCCCTTTGGCGGCGGGGACTTGGATCTGGCCTCCTTTCTGCAGGGTCGGCGCCCCTCTCTTCACGCGCTCTCGCTGGCCCGCGTGGGGAAGCGACGGATCGGGATCGGGGTCGAGGCCCGCGAGGATGTCCCGCGCCAGATGCGACTGGGAGGGCGCTCGCTGATGGCGTGGGTGGAACCGCGGCCCTGGGAGTTGATCCTCGCTCGCTTCGGCCTACCGGTCGGCTCGCCGTATGACGCCCCACATCTCTTTGCTGGAGACACGGTCTATACGGATCGCTATGCGCTCGGCAGCGCCTTCCAGGATGGCGTGATCCTGACACCCGGCGCTGTTCGCGGGCTGCTGGCGCAGGGATGGGGAAGCCGACTCGGCATACGCGCGGTGCGTCCGGCCCCGTTCGACGTCAACGAGGTGCTGACTTATGAGCTTTTGAACGGTGACGCGGCGGGCACATCTCTTCCGGTCCGCCACTATGCCGCTGACCTCCATCCATATACTTTCGAGCTCGACGAGATGCGCAGTGCGCGCATCCTCTCAGAATGGATGGACCTGGAGGGCCGGCCCCAGGGGCCCGCCGTGATGGCGCTGGAGCTGGCCGATGGCGCGCGGATGGGCGTGTTGCCCTTCGAGATTCGGAGGGCGACACCGTCGCTCTTCCAGCTGGCGCGTCGTGCTCAATGGGCCGCTCTGTTTGCCTGGGTGGCACGGGCCTCCCTTCCGGTGCGGGTTCGGAGCGGTGTCAACATCGCCCCGCAGCTCTTTGTGTCCCGCACAGGGGACGAGGCCCTTCTGGCGCTGGTGAACCTCTCCTCCGATGACGTCCGGGCGGAGCTCGACGTGCCGGCTATGGTCCTCTCACAGGGGGTCGAGCGCCTGGATCGTGACGGTCACTGGCATCCGGTCGCCGACCCGGAGAGGGTGGACGTATCTGCGTGGTCCTTGACCGTGTTGCGAGGCAAGGTTGATGACTTTGAAGGATAGAGACTAAGTACATCACGGGGCCACCAAGACCACAGGGACCTCGCAGCGCCGGCTCTCGGTTCTCTCTGTCCTCTCCGTGCCTCCGTGATGAAGAAGACAACAACAGATGACGCCAAGGAGATGATATGACGACACAGTTGCGCATTGGGATGATCGGGGTGGCTGGGCGAGGTGGGCTCTGGCGGCACTGGCACCAGCCGGAGGGGCGCTCGATCGTGGTCGCTGGCGCCGATGTGAGCGAGGCCCATCTGGCGGCGTTCCGTGAGGAGCACGCCGGCACGCCAATGATCACGACGGATTATCGGGAGATGTTGGCGCGCGACGATGTGGACGCCGTCGCCGTCACGTCGCCCGACTACTGCCACGAGGAGCACGCCGTCGCCGCGCTGGAGGCGGGGAAAGACGTCTTCTGTGAGAAGCCGCTGGCGATCACCATCGAGGGCTGCGATCGGATTCTGAAGGCCTGGAAAGGGTCCGGAAAGCGTCTGATGGTGGGCTTCAACATGCGCTATATGAACATGTTCCGTACTATGAAGGAAATCGTCGATGACGGTGTCATCGGTGAGATCAAGGCCGTCTGGGTTCGCCACTTCGTTGGGATGGGTGGCGATTTCTATTATCATAATTGGCACGCCACCCGGGAGAACACGACGTCGCTCCTGTTGCAGAAGGGCTCCCACGACATCGACGTCATCCACTGGATCACCGGACAGTATACGCGCCGCACGTCGGCCTTCGGCAGCCTCGACTACTTCGGCGGGAGTGAGCCCAACGACCTTACCTGCCCGGAATGCCCCAAGAAGGACACGTGCGTGGAGGCAATCCTTGACGGACGGCGGATCCAATGCGTCTTCCGTGAGGAGGTGGACGTCGAGGACAATCAGGTGATGATAATGGAGCTGGACGGGGGGATCAAGGCGGCGTATCTCCAGTGTCATTTTACCCCGGACTACCATCGCAACTATACGTTTATCGGCACCGAGGGGCGTCTGGAGAACTCGGAACCGGAGATGAAGGTCTGGGTGAAGACGCGGCGCTCCAACACCTGGCGCGAGCTTGCCGATCGCACGTACGAGGTGAAGGGCGCTGAAGGCGGGCACGGCGGCGCGGACCCCGTGATCTGTCGCGACTTCGTTGATATGTGTCTCGACGGAAAGGAGCCGCTGGCGCCGCCCTTAGCTGGTCGTATGAGCGTAGCTGCCGGGGTGTGCGCGGCGCAGTCGCTGCGTAATGGCGGCATGCCGGTGGACGTGCCGCCACCACCCGAGGGGCTCCAGTAGCACGCAGAACCCCGCGCGCGTTGCTGATGCACTTTCGAGGGTGGACATGAGTGGGCAAGATCTCACGGCGCTGGAGGACACGCGGCGTCCTTTCGGTATTTGCCTCACGTGCTATGATGTGCTTGCAGGTGTAGGCGATCGTCGAGCCGCCGCCGTGCTCGCTTATGGCTACGCCGTGCTCCAGGCACGGGCCAAAGGGATCAGGGATGCGCAGGCGCGACAGCGCTATCTATATCAAACACCGTATCGTCGTCGATTGGACGACCTGGCTCGTAGGGAGCTCGGGGCTGCTTGATCTGCACAGCTCCGGGGGTATGCTCAAAGGCAGTCGAGTTCTACGCAGGCCTCAGGTTATCTAGACAAACAGAGGAGGGTGGAATGCTCAGACAATTGGGAACGCGGCGTTGGTTGGTTGGGGGTCTCCTCATAGGATTGCTCCTGGTGCTCATCGTCGCCTGCAGCGATGGCGGTTCTGACGGTCAGACCATCGACGCTCAGGCGCTCCTGCAGGATCGATGCACGGAGTGTCACGGGCTGGACCGTGTGACCAGTCAGTCCAAGACGGCAGAGGAATGGCAGCAGACCGTCGATACGATGATCGCCCGTGGCGCTGAGTTGAATGCCGAGGAGACGGAAGTGTTGGTGGCCTACTTGGCGGAAGAGTACGGACAGTAGACGCTAGCGATTCGTTCGCAGCCCGGAGAACGAGACTCTCAGGTGATCGACAGGGGACGACCACGTCCCGTCTGTGGGTCACCTGAGTTGATCTTGCGATGAGGAGACCGCTATGACCGAGCTCTTCTCACCTTTTCATGTGGGCACTCTCACGGTGCCAAATCGCCTCGTCCGCTCGGCTACTGCGGAACGAATGGCGGAGCCTGACGGTCGTCCGAAACCGATGTTAGCCGATCTATACCGTGACTTGGTTGCGGGTGGCGTCGGATTGATCGTCACCGGGCACATGTACATCGATCCGGGCGGCAAGTGCCATCCTGAGATGACGGGCATCTATGATGACGCGTTGCTCCCCGCGCTGACGGCTTTGGCCGACGCGGTGCACGCCGCGGGCTCCACGCGCATCGCGGTACAGATCAATCACGGCGGCATGCAGTGTAGCCGAGAAACGGTGACGGAGACGGTGGCGCCCTCCGCAATCAGCGGTGACTTTCTCCAGCAACTGGCGCGGGCCTTGCGTCCCGACGAGATCACGACAATCATCAAGACCTACGGTGACGCCGCCCGACGCGCAAAGTTGGCCGGCTTCGACGCCGTCCAGTTACACGGCGCCCACGGCTATCTGATCAACCAGTTCCTGTCGCCCTTCGTCAACCGACGGCAGGATGCGTGGGGCGGCAACTTCGAGAAGCGAACGCGCTTCCTGACCGAGGTCAGCCAGGCCGTCCGAGCCGCGGTGGGTCCGAACTATCCCCTCTTCATCAAGTTAGGGATGTTCGACGGCGTGGAGGGAGGCCTGACCCTCGATGAGGGCGTCCGGATTGTCGCGATGCTGTCGGATCTGGGCCTCGACGGCGTCGAGGTGAGCGGTGGGGTCGGCGTGAGCAGCAGTGCCAGGATGCGCAGGTCTGACCCCGAGGCGTATTTCCGGCACCTGGCTAAAGCGGCGCGGGACGCCACAGACCTGCCGGTCATGCTGGTGGGCGGCCTTCGCTCCCGATCTGTAATGGACGACGTCCTCGCTTCTGGGGACGCCGATTTCATCTCCCTGTGTCGCCCTCTGATATGCGAGCCCGATCTTCCCCGGCGACTGGAGGGCGGTCAGGCCCGCGCCTCGTGCATCTCGGCCAACCGCTGCTGGCCGGAGGGTGTTGACGAGGGTATCGCGTGTCGGTGCTTCACCTGATCCAGCCTGTCTGCCCCGGCTGGTCGTTTGGTAGAGGCCATAACCCGTGACGGCAACACAGATCGTCAGGCTTCTCTATACTGTGGCGCTTTTGGGCCTCGCCCTCTATGCGGCCCACGTTGTGCTGTTGATCGCGCTCTACCTGTGGCACCGGCGGGATGTGACCCCGCAAGTGCCGGGTGTGCCGGAAGCGGCATTGCCGTATGTGACGGTTCAGATTCCGCTGCGCAACGAGCGACACGTCGTCCGTCGTGTGATGGCCGCTGTGGCAGCCCAGGATTGGCCACACGATCGACTGGAGATCCAGGTGCTGGATGACTCCGATGACGAGACGACGCAGCTCGTTCTGGGCGAGGCTGCGCGCCTGCGGGAGCAGGGCTTGAACGTCGAGGTGCTTCACCGCTCGCAGCCCGTTGGGTACAAGGCCGGGGCCCTCGCTGAGGGCACCGTGCGGGCGCGCGCGGAGTTCTTGGCCATCTTCGACGCAGATTTCGAGCCCCCCCGTGATTTCCTGCGGCGGACGGTGCCCTATCTCTTGAGGGACCCGGCGCTAGGGATGGTCCAGGCCCGATGGACGCACCTCAATGCCGACTACTCATTGGTGACCCGCATCCAGGCGCTGGCGCTCGACGCGCATTTCTCCGTGGAGCATCTGGCGCGCAATCGCGCCGGCCTGATGATGAACTTCAATGGCGCTGCCGGCGTTTGGCGGAGGGCAGCGATCGCCGATGCCGGCGGTTGGCAGGCGGACACGGTGACGGAGGATCTTGATCTGAGCTATCGGGCGCAACTGGCCGGGTGGCGCGCGCTCTATCTCCCCGCTGTGGTGGCGCCTGCCGAGCTGCCGCCTTTGATTGGTGCGTTTAAGGCGCAGCAGGCCCGCTGGGCCAAGGGGGCCTCGCAGTGCTTGCGGAAGCTGGCGGGACCTATCGTTCGCTCGCGTCACTTGAGTCCGGCGGCGAAACTCCTCGCACTCCTCCATCTGAGCGGCTATTGGAATCAGCCACTTCTGCTGGTGATGATCCTGTTGACGCTGCCGATGGTGCTGACGGACCCGAGCTTCTCCGATTTCACCGTATGGTTGGGGGCTATGGCGTCGGTGCCGCCCCTGCTCTACGTTCTGGGTCAGATGCACTTCTATCGCGATTGGCCGCGGCGGATCCTGGTCTATCCGGCGCTGATGCTGGTGTGGGTTGGGCTTTCGTGGAGTCTCACACTGGCGGTCTTTGAGGGCCTGCTCAGCTGGGGTGGCGCCTTTGTGCGAACACCGAAATTCAAGATTGATGGGCAGTCAGGGGACTGGCGGAACTCGGATTACCGGCCTCAGGCTGGCGCCACATGGATCGGCGAGTTGCTTATCGGGATCTACGTAGGTATTGCGATCTGGACGGCCTTGACACTCGACCACGACCATCTCTTACCCCTGGTCCTGGGATACGCCCTCGGGGAGGTGCTGATCCTTGGGCTCACGCTTGGACAGGCTATGGCGCCCCGTGGGCACTCCACCGGCGCATAGAGGCGCGGGTGAACCTTTCGTACTTCCCGACAGATAAGGAGATAGGTATGATGACCTCACGAGAGCGCGTGTTGATGGCGGTCGACCATCAGGTGCCGGATCGTGTCCCGATCGACCTCGGCGGGCATCGCTCGTCAGGTATGATGGCCATCGCCTACAACAACCTCAAACAACATCTGGGGATCACGTCGGGCGACATCTATGTCTACGACTTTGTGCAACAGCTGGCGATTATCGAGCCGCCGGTCTTGGATCGCTTCGCTGTGGATACCATCGAGCTGGGGCGTGGTTTTGCGCGCCAGCCAGAGGATTGGCGGCCATGGGAGCTCCCTGACGGTACCCCGTGCAAGATACCCGCCTTCATTGAGCCGGTCAGGGTTGGGGAGGACTGGCATATTCTCGATCCCGATGGCACCCTTATCGCGATACAGAAAGAGGGCAGTCTCTACTTTGAGCAGACCTGTTTCCCGCTGGCGGACTACGTCGGTGATGATTTCTCACATCTTGAGGATGCCATGAGCAAGGTTATGTGGGCGACCCTTGGATCGCCTCCGGCGCCCATTGGCTTCGATGAGGCGGGTCTGGCGCAGCTGACCGAGGGGGCCAAGGCGCTTCGTGAAGCATCGGATCGGGCGATTCTCGGGCTCTTCGGCGGCAATCTTATGGAGTGGGGCCAGTTTCTTTTCAGAATGGACAACTTCCTGATGCAACTGGCGATGGACCCGGAGCGGATGCACCGATTCCTCGATGCCCTGACCGCGATTCACCTCAGGGACCTCGAAGCTTTCCTGAGCGCGGTGGGTCCCTACATCGACATCATCCTTTTTGGGGACGACCTGGGCATGCAGACGGGACCGCAGATCTCGCCCAGGATGTACCGCGAGTTCTTCTTTCCCCGCCACCGCCTTCTCTGGCAGCGGGCCAAGGAGTTGGCTGATGTGAAGGTGATGTTGCACTCCTGCGGCAGTGTGGCTGCCTACATGCCGATGTTCATCGAGGCCGGTCTCGATATCCTGCAGCCGATCCAGACGACCGCCCGCGGCATGGAAGCTGCGACGCTCAAGCAGACGTATGGTGACGATCTCTGCCTCTGGGGCGGGGGCTGCGACACGCAGACCGTTCTTTCGTGGGGCACGCCGGAGGAGGTCACCGCCGACGTTCGCCGGCGGCTTGAGGTGCTCGCGCCCGCCGGGGGCTATGTCTTCCAACAGATCCACAATATCATGGCGGATGTGCCACCGGAGAACATCGTGGCGATGTTGGATGCTGTGCGCGTCGATTAGGATAGCTGACGGCATGGTTGGCCCGGCTGCAACTGCCTGGCAGCGGCTGTGGATGTTGGGTCTTGAGTCGTCGGCGGGGTGAGGGAGGGGCTTATGGCGATACTGACCAAACTCGACCAGGGGGTTGAGAAGCTTAGGAATTCGAGCTGGCAGCCCATGTTACGCTATGTGGCGGAGCTCCATCGACGCTCTGTTCACCCACCGTGCAGTCCCTTTCCCTACCCCTGGGAGGAGATCGGACCGGGCTACTGCTACGGTCCAGCTTTTGGACATTGGGACTTGATCCACGCCGTCCTTGACGTTTTACCGGACGAGCCCGACCACGCACGGCATCAGTTGTTGAACTACTTGAGCGTCCAGGGAAAGGACGGAATGCTCCCCGGCGTGGTGTCGATGCCGCGTGAAGGAGATCCGACGCGGAAGGAGCCCCGGTGGAGCAGGACGACAACGCACCCGCCGGTATGGCCCGCAGCGGTACAGGCGTATGTCGACCTTACCGGAGACATCAGCTTGCTCGCGCGTGTCTACGATCCTCTGATACGGCAGATCCGTTGGTTTGAGGCGCATCGCAGGGCGAGATCCGCGGGCTTCTACTACTCGGACATCCTGACTTACAACTGGGAGAGTGGAGTGGATGAGGGCATACGGTTCCAGGACGTACAGCCCGGCCCCTTCGCTTGCGTCGATGCGACAGCGCACGTCTACGCCCTCTACGTGGCTGCGACGACGTGGGGCGAGCAGTTGGGGATGGCTGTGCAGGACTTCTCCGCTGCAGCCGATGCGCTGCGCACGTTCATCCAGACGCGCCTCTTCAGCGAGAAAACCGGCTTCTTCCACGATATCTGGTCGGTCGAGCGGGAGACGCCGCCGCTGGCGCTCGAGGGAATGTGGCCCCTGGTGGTTGGGGCTGCCACTGAGACACAGGCACAGCGGGTCATCGATGAGAACCTGCTTAATCCCGAGCGTTTCTTCACCCTGCATCCGGTCTCGACCGTCGGCGTCAGTGACCCGAACTACGAGCTCCGTATGTGGCGCGGGCCCAGCTGGAACAGTATGACCTACTGGGCCGCTTGTGGGTGCGTGCGCTACGGGCGGAGGGACGCAGCATCCGTCCTGTTGGGGCGCGCCCTGGACCAGTCCGCCGTGCAGTTTGCGAGCACCGGTACGATTTGGGAGTTTTACCATCCCGAAGGGGGTGATCCGGAGGCGTTGGCTCGCAAGCCGCAGACCCCTTACAATAGCCCCTGCCGCGATTACCTGGGCCACAACCCTTTGATCGCCATGGCGTGGCTGTACGAGCGGATGGGTGCCCATCGGTAAGAGGTCGAACGAGCGGAGGCGAAGGGAGAGATGATGCCGCAACCGAATATCCTGTATCTGATGAGTGACGAGCACAGTTTCCGGTGTATGGGGCACGTGCCCGCAGAGGAAGGCGGCGAGCCCGTGTATACGCCGACCTTTGACCGGCTGGCAGCCCGGGCGACACGGTTCAGTGATGCCTATTGCCAGATGCCGCTCTGTACCCCCTCGCGTCTATGCCAGCTCACAGGCAGAGAAGTGCGACGGTGTGGTGCTTGGAGCAATGAGAGTGTGCTGCGCCCAGAGCTGACGACGCTGCCCGAGGTGCTGGCCCGGGCGGGCTACGCGACCTGTCTCGTGGGCAAGATGCACCTGGGCGGCAATCGGCAGTTTGTTGGGTTCCAACATCGACCCTATGGTGACTTGACCGGAAAGACGGGTCACCAGTGGGAGCCCATCGATGACGAGGCGCGCACAAGCATGCGGTGGCGCACGGCCCGAGCGGGTGTCACCGACATACCCGAGAGCTTGCTGCAGGATGAGGTCGTGGCGCAGGAAAGCGTCGCGTGGCTGCGCGAGCACCAGCATGCGCACCCGGATCAGCCGTGGTTTGTCTGCGCGTCGTTCAGCCGCCCCCACTTCCCGCTCACGGCGCCGCGACGATGGTTCGAGCGGTATTGGCCCAATGGCGTGACGGAGCCCAAGGTGCCAGCGGGCGGCGATGCCTACGACCATCCGATGAGCGTGGGGATGCGGCGAGGGTTCAAGGCGGACGCCATCGACCACGATGAGATGATGCGTGCCCGCGCTGCCTACTTCGCCAACGTCAGCTACCTTGATGAGGTGATTGGGGATCTCCTCCTGAGGCTCGATGGGAGCGGCTTGCTGGACAACACCATCATCGTCTACACGACAGACCACGGTGAGATGGCTGGCGAGCACGGCGTGTGGTGGAAGAATGGGTGGTATGAAGCCTGTACCCGGGTGCCCATGCTGGTCTCATTGCCCCAGCAGCGACGAGGCGAGGTCGATGCCCACGTCTGTCATACCCCTGTTGGGCACTACGATCTATTCCCGACCCTCTGCGGCCTAGCAGGCGTAGAAGCGCCAAAGGATCTCGACGGCGCTGACCTCAGCGAGGCGGTGGCGCAAGGCGCCGAGCCCGAGGCGCGTCCCATAGTCTCCGATGCGCTGACGCCACGGTGGGGGAGAGGCAGCGAGTTTCGGATGATTCGCTGGAAGCAGTATAAGTATGTCGCGTTCCGCGACGCACCGCCACTCTTCTTCGATCTGGCCAACGATCCTGAGGAACAGGTTAACCTCCTCGCGTCGGAGGTGGTCGGGCGTGCCCTGAGCGAAGTCGAAGGGCCTCCCTTGAGCGATGAAGCCGCGGCGGCTCTGGCTCATCTCACGGAGGTCGCTGCGACATCGATGGACTTCGACGCCGCGGAGCGGGAGCGAGTGGTCCGGGATGGCGACCTACACGAGACCTATGCGTTGGATTTGCCAAGGGCTTCCGGAAATCTATACTTGTTTCCGGATGGGCGTCTCATCAACGTGGATGACGCCATGCTCTACGACCCAATTGTCTTGACCGACGATCCGGCGTCAGCTTTTGCTGAGTGGTCTGGGGATGTGGATCCCTGAAATCCGCGGCGCTTGGTTTTTGTGCCCGCGCTGAGGCCTGCCCCTTGCCTTAGGTTCCGCACAAGGCAAAGTTCTCCCAGGAGGTTTAGCAGTGTATCGACGACTTAAGCGCCTGCTCCTTGTCGTGGTAATGTTGATCGTGATGATGCCTGGATGCACGTTGGCAATGCCTCCACTGGAACCGGTGACCATCTCCTTTGTGCATCCCGAGGATCCTACCGGCTCTTACGCGCAGTGGGCAGAGCAATTCCACGAGGAATACTCTCACATCACGGTGGAGCTCATCCCCAGCAGCGCCATCTCTGGTGGCCAGATCGCGACGAAAGATGCGTTTGTCGCGACCCAGTTCGAGCTAGCGGGTTACCAACAGAACGACGCCATCATCGATCTCAGCACTTTCATCGACGAGACGGATGAGCTCGATGTCGATGACTTCTATTCGTCGGCGCTGGAGGTCTTTAGTAGCCAAGGTCGGCAATGGGCTCTTCCCTTCGGCATTGACACGATGATGGTCTATTACAATCAGGATCTCTTCGACCAATACGGCGTCTCCTATCCTCAAAGTGGATGGAATTGGGGCGATTTCCTCGCCTATGCCATCGCGATGACCGACGAGCGTGTGGACCTCTACGGATATGCCCTGCACCACACCGATGATTACGCCATATTCGAGCCGGTGATGGTCATCTACCAAGGTGGGGGGCAGGTCTTTGATAGTCTGCAGGACCCGACGCGGGTGACGCTCGACGACCCACGCAACGTTGAGGCGATGGAGTTCTATGCAAGCCTGATCCACGACTATCAGGTGGCGCCTACGCCGGAGGAGGCGCAGCGCCTGGGTCAGCCCTATCCCTGGCGCGGCGTGCTTGAGGGACGCTTCGCAATGTGGTCCCTGCTCTTCTCGGAGCGGGGTGGGCGACGCTGGCCCGTTGAATGGGAGATGACCTGGGGTGTGGTGCCGATGCCCCGTGACGAGCGGGCAGCTTCGTTGGCCTTGGCGGAAGGGCTTTTCATCTCCTCCGCCAGTGAAAATCCTGCCGCCGCCTGGGCCTGGATCCATTTCCTGAGCCAGCAGATCCCCCCTTTCCAGATCCCGGCGCGCCAGTCATCGGCTGGCTCCCCCGAATTCGAGCGGCTGGCCGGATCTCGGGTTGCTGAGGCGGCCCGCGCGGCCCTGGCGGATGCAATCCTGGTAAACCCTGAATTGCTGGGCTTCGAAGCGGCTATCAACGCTATGATGGAGGCCTTCGCGCAGATTCGCAGTGGCGAGGTGACCCCGGAGATCGCCCTGACGACGGCGCAAGAGCGCGTGGACCGCTAGCGCCATCTACCGGAGGTACCGATGCGATCGCGACGCAGGCGTTTGGCGGTGCCGTCGTGAAGGGCCAAGGCGGGGAGTCCGTCGTAGCCGCGTTGGAGGAGGCGCAGACGAAGTCGGGCTTCTGAGGGATCGCACTCGCGCGATCCGCACCCGTGACCCCCTGCCATCAGAACAACAGATGCGTTCCACAAGGAGGAAAGACAATGCCCTTGATGTTTGATTTCCCGCTGGAGAGGCTGCGGACCTATCGCGGTATCAATCCACGTCCTGACGATTTCGACGCGTTCTGGGATCGGGGCCTTGCGGAGATGCGAGCGACCGAACCCGACGTAGAGCTCGTCCCCGCTGAGTTTCAGACCTCGTTCGCTGAGTGTTTTCACCTCTATTTCACTGGCGTCGGCGGCGCGCGCGTTCATGCCAAGTTTCTGCGGCCCCGGCAGATCGAGACGCCCCGGCCTGCCGTGCTGATGTTCCACGGCTACTCCGGCGACGCCGGCGACTGGAACGAGAAGCTCGGGTACGTCGCTGAGGGATATGTCGTCGCAGCCCTCGACTGCCGGGGGCAGGGCGGGCTCTCTGAGGATGTGGGCGGGGTCACCGGGTGGACCCTGCGCGGGCACATTGTCCGCGGTCTTGACGATGCGGTGGCTGGCCAGCCGGAGAAGTTGCTCTTTCGCGATATCTTTCTCGATACGGCGGAGCTTAGCCGTATCGTGCTAGATATGGATGAAGTGGACCCGACGCGGGTGGGTGCGACCGGTGGGAGTCAGGGGGGAGCGCTGACGGTGGCCTGCATGTCGCTCGAGCCGCGCATCAAACGGTCGGCCCCGGTCGTCCCCTTCCTGAGTGACTACAAGCGGGTCTGGGAGATGGATCAGGACAAGGACGCCTACGCCGAGTTGCGGGAGTACTTCCGCAAGTTCGATCCCACCCACGAGCGCGAGGACGAGATCTTTACCGCGTTGGGGTACATTGATGTGCATCATCTTGCGCCGCGCACGCAGGCTGAGGTGCTTTGGTTCACCGGTCTGATGGACACGATCTGCCCGCCCTCGACGCAGTTTGCGGCCTACAATGGTATCATGTCGGAGAAGTCTATGGTGATCTATCCAGACTATGGGCACGAGAATCTGCCTGGCCACCAGGACCGGATCTTTCAGTTTATGATGGGATTATGAGGAGGTCACAAGGATGACGCTGTCACAATCCGAACGGACGGAATTGCTGGAGCTCTACGCTGATCTGCGCGTCGCCGACGTGCGGGATGGGATGGACTGGATGATGCGCCACAATTACGGCTCGATGGTGCCCGAGATTCGACCCCTCTGGCGCACCCGTGCGGTGGGCATCGCGAAGACGGTTCGGTATCTCCCCTACAAGGGCGAGGTGCCCAAGATGACGCCGGAGGAGTACACGGAGTGGTCGGGCTGGTACTATCAGGAGGTCTGTCCGTATCCGTGGATCGCGACGATTCAGCAGGGGGACTTCTGTGTGATCGACCAGAGCGAGGTCGACGCCGGACTGATGGGCTCGAATAACGCGATGGATGGGCTTATCCGCGGCGCGACTGGGTATGTGACCAACGGTGGCGTGCGGGACACCGATGAGGTGATCCTGGAGCAGGTCCCCTTCTGGTCGCCCTTCTGTTCGCAGAGCATGGTTCAGGGACGGCTGCAGTTTGACGCGTACGATATTCCGGTCGAGGTCGGTGGTGTGCTGGTCCACCCCGGTGATGTCGTCGTCGCCGATGGGGATGGCGTCATCGTCGTCCCGCAGGATATCGCGCGCGATGTGGCGAAATACGCGCACCAGGAAATGAGCGCCGATAAGGTCTCGCGCCGCGCAAAGTATGAGGAGCTGGGGCTGGAGCTTGACGAGACGGTGAGGTAGATCGGAGGCTGTGTGATGTTCACCAAGTCTTTCACGGGTGATCTGGAGGTTCTCGTCGTTGGGATCGCGCCGGGTGAGATGCTGCTGGAGACCATTGAGGCTGCTATCGCGGAGCACGGCGTGCAGAACGGTGCCGTGGTCTCCGGAATTGGCACACTCAAGGTCGCCAAGATGCACCACATTCAACACGATCGCTTTCCACCGGAGGATCGCTTCTTCACGATCGAGCAGCCGCTGGAGGTCTCGAATATCAGCGGCATCATCGCTGACGGGACACCGCACCTCCATATGACGGTGGGCTATCGTGACGAGTGGACGGTCGCTGGGCACCTCGAGCCGGGATCTGAGGTGCTCTACCTTGCCGAGGTCACGATTCTGAGGTTCGACGATCTGAAGCTCGACCGGCATTTTGACGCCGAGCGCAGGATCAGCTTGTTGGGGGATAAGATGTAGAGCCTGTCCCTCAGACGACGTACACCGCCCTCTAGCTGATAGGGGGCGGTGTGCTGTGTCTGCGCTCTGGTGCCTGTGGTTTTCAGTGTTTTCATTGAGCAACGTTCGCGCTATACTACCGGACCGTAGGTTGGTTTTCCCCGAGCATGTGGTCTTACCGCTGGCTCCGATGTGCAGGATCCAGACGAAATTCAACACGAGGAGATATCTGTGGACGAAGTACGCGTTGCGATTGTGGGTATGGGCATTGGTCGTCCCAACGGGCGTGCGATCGCGGCTGATCCCCGCGGACGTGTGGTCGCGCTCTGCGATCTGATTGAGCCGCGTATGGAGGCGTTCGCCGAGGAGCTGCCCGAACCCGTGAAGTTTTACACTGACTATGAGGAGATGTGTGCCGACCCCGAGATCGATGCGGTCTTTGTTGGGACGCCAAACCAGTGGCACGTCCCCGTGGCGATGGAGGCCGTGAGGCAGGACAAGCACGTGCTAATCACGAAGCCCCTTGCCGATGCGTTGGCGCCCGCCGAGAAGCTCGTCGAGGCAGCCGAGGCCGCGGGCGTCGTGAACATGATGTCCCTGTCGACGCGGTTCAGCGACGGGGTCCGGTATCTGGGAGACCTGTCCCAAGCGGGTGACTTCGGTGACCTCTATTACGCCCGTGCGCGGAGCGTGCGCCGGAGTGGCATACCCGATTGGAGCCTTGGCTTCATCCAGGCCGGCGGAGGCGCCTTCCGGGACATGGGCGTCCACGTCCTGGACGCCGCCTGGTGGTTGATGGATATGCCCAAGCCCGTGAGTGTGACGGGTGTGGCAGGCGCGAAGTTCGGCCCCCGGGGTCAGGGGTATTGGCACTATCGCGAGCAGCCCGAGGAGTTCTACCGGCAGTATAGCACCGACGACTACGGCGGCGGCTTCATCCGGTTTGCCAATGGTGCCGGGCTGCAGATTGAGAGTTTTTGGGCCAGCCATCAGAGAGACGAGCTGCAGATTGAGCTCTTCGGCACGGAGGCTGGCGCTCAGCTAAACCCGTTGACGCTCTACCAAACGGTCAACGGGGCGCCGCAGGATATCACCGTCAAGATGCCTGAGGAACGTCGAGCATGGGGCGCCATCGCTGCCCATTTCATCGCCTGTATCCTCGATGGCGTTCCCTGCGAGGCGCCGCTGCGCCACGGATTGATCGTGCAGGAGATGATGGAAGCTCTGTTGAAGAGTGCTCGGACCGGTCGCGAAGTCCGGATGGCCTAGGGAAGACACGGAGAATCATATGCACATTGCGGTCACAGGGGGCGTCGGTCAGATAGGCAGCGCGACAGTCGCCTACCTTATGGAGCACGGACACATGGTGCGTGTCCTGGATCGTGTAGATGGGAGCGAGATTCCGCCCGAGACTCGGAAGGAGATCCAGGGGGCGGACTACCGCCAGGTGGACATCACGGATTTTGAGTCCCTTGAGGGTCAGTTCGACGGGCTGGACGCGGTGGTGCACCTTGCAGCGCTGGCTAGCCCCAACCAAGGTTCCGAGCACGTGATCTTTGACATAAACGGCAGGGGTTCCTTCAATGTCTACCGGGCTGCTGCGGATGCGGGTATCCGACGTGTGGTCAGCGCGAGCTCGATCAACGCGCTCGGTTATCATTACGGCATCAAGCCCTTCCCGATTGAGTATCTTCCGATCGACGAAGCGCATCCGGAGTTTACCACCGACCCTTACTCCTTCTCCAAACGTGTTCTGGAGGAGACGGCGGAGTACTTCTGGCGTCGTGAGGGAGTCTCCGGCGTCTCTCTGCGGTTCCCGGCTGTTTATCGCCCCGGGCCGGAGCATGCGGGGTGGTGGCGCGAGGGCCTCAAGCGGCGGCGTGAGGCCTTTGAGACGCTGGAGGCGATGTCGCCGGGCGAACGTGAGTCGCGGGTCTGTGCGCTCATCGAGCGGCATAACGCGTTGCGGGCTGAGCGCGTTCAGGAGCTTCCTTGGGAGGAGCAGCGCCGCCGCTACGAAAAGCTCCGCGGTGAGGGCCCGCCCCCGCCCGAGGCGATGCTCTGCTGGGGCCGGACTGACTTCTGGGCGAGCCTGCACGTGCTCGATGCCGCGCAAGCGATTGAAAAGGGCGTCATAGCTGACTACGAGGGGAGTCACGTCCTCTTCGTTAACGACAGCCACAACTCTGTGGGCGTGCCCAGCAGAAAGCTGGCGGCCTACTGTTTTCCCGAAGTGCGCCTGTGGAAGCATCCGCTTGTCGGCACCGAGACCCTGGTGAGCATCGATCGGGCGCGAGCGCTCATCGTGTTCGAGCCCGAGCACTCGATTGCGCGCTGGTTCTCTGATGGAGGGGCCGTCGATCTTGAGTAGGCGTGCGGTTCGGGCTGCCGCAACCCTCTATGCTGTCATCCTGATCACCGCCACCACGCCTGAGCGCGCGGTTCGTGCTACCACGACACTATGGTTGTCATCCTGAGCGCAGCGAAGGATCTCGTCCGTGGCATCGCAGTCCCATCGTCGTTAGCGCAAGCTGTGTCATTAGTAACGAGCCCCACGGCGTGGGGCGTGAAGGATCTCGCGCCTCGCAGCGCAGCCTCATCGACATGACCCTAGAGCCTGTCCCGCGCTCTCTTCTAGTGGTTTCGAACACCCTATGCTATGCTCTTGTGCGTGGCATCATCGTTCCGGATCTTGCAAGGAGGGTCTATGTCGCAGCCAAATATCCTTATCGTTATGACCGATCACCAACGCGCCGATACCGCGCTGCCGAACCACGCGTCGATCACGCCGAATCTCGATCGCCTGGCAGAGGAGGGGCTGACGTTCACCAACGCCTATTGCCCCTCACCCCACTGCTGTCCATCGCGGGCGACCTTTTTCAGCGGGCTCTATCCCTCGCGCCACGGCGTTTGGAACAACGTCTGCAATCGCCAAGCACTGAGTCGCGGCCTCAATGAGGGCGTTCGGTTGTGGAGCGAGGACCTTGCGGAAGCCGGCTACGATCTGCATTTCACGGGTAAGTGGCACGTGAGCGTGGAGGAGTCGCCGGCCGATCGGGGTTTCACGGAGCATAGGGTCAGCGCCACCAAAGGGACGTTGCACGGCGTGCGGTGGGAACACTACCGGGCGTTGGCAGAGGAGCCTGACGAGTCCGAGCGTGGCGAGGGTGAGATTCTGCGTCCGGGATACGGCACCTACCGGCTGTACGGGACGTCGGAGCGCCGTGGGGACCATGATCGGCGTGTTGTGGAAGAGGCGCTGGACCTGCTTCCGAAACTTGCGGAGGGAGAGGAGCCGTGGGGTCTGTATGTCGGGCTGACCGGGCCTCACGACCCTTACGTCGTGCCGCAGCGCTATCTCGACCTCTACGATCTGGATGACGTGCCCCTGCCCTTCAGCTATCCGGACGAGCTGAGTGATAAGCCACACATCTACAAGCGGATGCGCGATATGCGCTTCGGTCAGCTCTCGGAGCGCGAGGTGCGGGAGGCGGTGCGTCACTTCTGGGCCTACTGCACCTACCTCGATGACTTGTTCGGCCTGATCCTCAAGCAGTTGGAGGCGACCGGTCAGATGGAGGATACCCTGGTCCTCTACATCTCGGACCACGCCGACTACGCCGGAGAGCATGGCCTCTTCGCCAAGGGCATTCCTTGTTTCCGGGGCGCTTACCATATCCCCGCCGTGGTCCGCTGGCCCAACGGGATTCGCAACCCCGGGCGGCAGGTGGAAGCGTTTGTGTCCGAGGCTGACTTTGCGCCGACTTTTATCGAGGCTGTTGGCCTGGCAGTGGATCGCCCCTTCACTGGGGCCAGTCTGTTGCCCTTCTTCCGGGACGGCGACCCCTCAGGCTGGCGCAAGGAGATGCATACACAGTGCAACGGTGTGGAGCTCTATTACACACAGCGCTCCGTGATGACGCGGGACTTCAAGTACGTCTTCAACGGCTTCGACCGGGACGAGCTCTACGATCTGCGCACGGATCCAGACGAGTTGCATAACCTCGCCGCTGACCCCGCGTACAAGGGCGTGAAACGTGAGATGGTTGGGCGTATGTGGCGCTTTGCTTATCAGGAGGACGATAGCGCCATCAATCCTTACATCACCGTCAGCCTCGCGCCGTACGGCCCGGCGGAGGCCTTTCGCATCTGACGAGGCATCGTAGGGGCGGGGGCGTTCATGGAATTTGCTGAAAATGAGCGATCTCGGCAGAAATTGGCCCAGCTGCCTGCTTGAATGATCTTTTCGTCTCGGGTACAATAGAACAAAAGATCTACACAAGAAATCCCACAGTTTCTCAGACGAAGCGTGCCACGACAGAGTATGAACTGTGAAGAGACAGACTTGAGAGCTGACACCTGACTGCTGTTAGCTGGTTTTTGCGAAACGAACCCATTTTCACGTCAGCTTGGATTTGACATCCGGCGCGGGTCGCGTAGAATGGGATCATCTTGTTGGGAAGGAGGCGCACGATGTCGATGAATCAAACCGCAGTTGTCGTTGTCAACGACCGCCAAGTGCGCCTGTGCTTCCGCCGGTTTGCATAGCCGTCTCACCTAAGCGCTTCACCTAAGCGCAAGCTTAGGCCTAAGCGTAAGCCTAGGCCTAAGCCACGGGCTCACTTCGGTCCGTGGCTTTTTCTGTGTCCACACACGCTATCTGTCCGCTCTAGGCGTACTCCGCCTCACCAAGCCACGGACCTCTCTGGTGCCGTGGCTTTTCCCT
>CAZPJP010000002.1:24752-44844 GCA_964586915.1 uncultured Anaerolineales bacterium | reverse complement strand
AGCTTGTCCTTGAACACGAGGAGATAGAACGGAGATGTTGACTGACGTCCAGGGCGTGAGCCTCAGGACCTTCGTCCCTGAGGATGCGCCGAAAATGGTTGCATTGCAGCGCCGGTGTCTGGAGATCTGTCCGGACATCAGCTTGCTGCCGGAAGGCTTCTACCACGCCCCCGGGTTCGCCGGGGGACGTAACATACTCTGTGCGCTCGATGCCTCGGGCGCACATATCGGGCACGGGATGGTCCTCCCGAGCTTCATCCACGCGCGGCTCGATGCCTGGATGCTCTGGATGGATCTGCGGGTCGATCCCGATCTGGCAAACTGGGAGGCGTTCATGGATCTCTTGCTTGAGCGGATCGGCTGGCGCGCCAATGAGATGCAGCGCGAGCTTGACCGCCCCGTGATGCTGTATGCGACCTACTTTGAGCACGGAAGCGCAAGCATCGCATATCTGAAGTCGAGAGGTTTCGAGCACTTTGAGAGCTGCTACCAAATGCGCCGCGATCTGAGCGTGCCGATCCCCGAGGTGCCCGAGCCCGAGGGCGTTGAGATGCGCGCCTGGCGGATGGAGACCGAGCCGGAGCAGCGCCGTTACCTCGCGGCGTACGCAGCCGCGTTTGGTAAGGACGACCGCTCACTGGAAGATCTACAGCACTTCATGAGATCTCAATCCTGGAGCGATGGCACTACCTTCACTGCTTTCTATGGCGATGAGGTGGTGGGAAGTGTGATGGCCTACTACGATCCCGATCCGATAGCCAATCCGGAGCGCGCCGGTTCGACCGAATACGTCTTTGTCCGCCCTGAGTGGCGTCGGCGGGGGATCGCGCGCCATCTTCTGGGAAGGTCCTTGCGCTATCTCAAGGAGCGAGACCTCGCCTACGCTTTTCTGGAGGTTCTCGCGGAGAACGCTAAAGCACTGACGCTCTACGAGGCGATGGGTTACGAGCGGCTGCGCAGGGAGGTCTCACTGGGGATCTGGCTGGACAAAGGAGACGCGATGCGCCCGTACCTCGGAGCCTGCAAGTTCGGGGCAAGCTGCCGCCACGACAGCGAGCCCGGTTGCGCGATCAAGGATGCTGTGGATAATGGTGACGTCTCAGAAGCCCGTTACCATAGTTATCTCAGGCTGGCACGCGAGCTGGACTGAGGCGACGTTCAAGCGTGTGAGAGGCGCTCATGGCCTTCACAGGCCATGAGCGCCCTGATCTCGCCGCGGATCCGAGGTATGAGCAGGCGCATCGTCCGCAGAGCATCGATCGGATCTACGCAAGGGGTATAGCCTATGTCTGACACATCACCACACAAGAGCGCGATCTGGATCTTCGGTGACCAACACAGAGCTCAGGCGCTGAGCTGCAACGGCGATCCCAATCTCGCCACGCCAAACCTGGATCGGCTCGCGGCAGAGGGGCAGAACTACGAGCATGCCGTCTCCGGTTACCCCCTCTGTTGCCCCTTCCGGGGGTCTTTGCTCACGAGCCGCTACCCTCATGAAGCGGTGCCCGGGCACGAGTATCCGTTGCCGCCCGGCATGCCGACGGTTGCCGATGTTTTCAACGACTGTGGCTTTGACACGGCCTACTTTGGTAAGTGGCATCTCGGCGGGTTCAGGGAACGTGAGGGCCGCGCGGCCCACTACATCGTCCCACCGGACCAGCGCGGTGGCTTTGACACCTGGGTCGGCTACGAGAACAACAACAGCCAGTGGGATTGCTGGGTCCACGGTGGTGAGGGAGAGGACGCCTTCCACGAACGCCTGCCGGGCTATGAGACGGACGTCCTCACCGATATGCTCATCGACTATATCCGCCAGCAGGGCGAGGCCCGTAGGTCAGGCGACGAGCACCCGTTCTTCGCCGTGCTCTCTGTACAGCCGCCCCACAATCCGTATGTCGCGCCAGAGCGTTGGATGTCTCGTCACATCCCCGGACGGCTCACCTTGCGCCCCAATGTGCCCGCCGTGGATTGGGTCGAGCAACGCGCGCGGCGCGAGCTGGCGGGCGCCTATGCCCAGATTGAGAACCTGGACTGGAACGTGGGACGCGTTCGTCAGGCATTGGCCGAGGCCGGCCTCGATCTCGACACCCACCTCCTCTTCTTCTCCGACCATGGGGATATCCACGGGTCCCACGGGCAGTTCCTCAAGACGGCGCCCTGGGAGGAGTCGATCCGCGTTCCGTTTGTCATCGGCGGCATCCATCCTCGGTACGAAGGGCGGTCGGGACGTCCCGACGTGGTGATTAACCACGTCGACATCGCGCCCACGACCCTCGGCCTCTGCGGCATCGACAAGCCCGATTGGATGCGGGGCCACGATTACTCTGGTGTGCGCCTCCCCGACCGTCCCCAGACCGAAGCGCCCGACTCGGCCTTCATCCAGTCGGTGATTCCCACCGGGCACGGCGACAGCGTGGATCGTCCGTGGCGCGCCGTCGTGACCCGCGACGGGTGGAAGTACGTGGCGCTTGAGGGCCAGCCCTGGCTGATGTTCAACCTCAACGAGGATCCGTACGAGCTCGTGAACCTGGCGCACAACACCAGGTTCGGTGCCGAGCGCCAGCAGCTCCAGGCGCGCTTGGCGCAATGGATCGCTGACACGGGCGACACCTTCGAGCTTCCCGATCTGTGACGGCTTACGTGGGGGTCTCTCGGGGAGCCGTCCCGACGATGTGAGTGCCACGCGTGACACCCCGTTTCTTCATCTGGGAAATAAGGTATCATACGGACTGTCTCCTGCGTGTCGACAGGGAACCTCAGACCGCTAAGGATGCTCACAAAGCATATTCACAGTATCAGAAGGAGTGACATAGGATTATGGCAGGTAGTTCAAAGAAGTGGCAAAGACCCGCCGTTGTCTTCCAGCCCAAAGTTCATCGCGAGATGCTCAGGGGTATCCGGCAGGTTGTGGATGCGGTGCAGCCTACGCTTGGACCGTTTCCGCGCATCGTCCTTTATGACAAGTCGATCGGGGACACAGGTCGCATCCCGGAGCTGCTGGATGATGGCGGGACGATTGCGCGACGTATTATCCAGATTCGCGGGCGGGACGCCGATGTCGGTGCGATGCTTGTTCGCAACGTCCTTTGGAGCCTGCGCGAGGACGTGGGGGACGGCACGGCGACCGCCGCCGTGCTCTTTCGATCGGTCTATGAAGAGGGCTTACGCTATCTGACGTCTGGCGGTAACGCGATGAGGCTGCGCGTTCACCTCGAGCGCGGCCTGCGTGAGATCCTCGACGAAATCGATGGCATGACGATCCGGGTTGAGGGTGAGAAGGAACTCTCAAGACTTGCGACCGCTGTCTCTCGGGACCCTGAGCTAGGCGAGATGTTGGGGGAGATCTTCGACATTATCGGCGAATACGGTCGCCTCGAGATCCGCAAGGGCAAAGGCCGCGGCTACGAGCGTGAGTACGTCGAGGGCATGTATTGGAGTGGGGGGCTGCTCTCTCGCACGTTGATCACCGATATCGAGCGGCAGCGGACCGAGCTGCAGAACGCGGCCATTCTGATGACTGACCTGGACATTGAGGATCCCCGCGATCTGATCCCTGCTTATACCGCTTGCGTTCGGGCCGGAATCGAGGATCTGGCGATTATCACGCGCAGGATGTCTGACGTGGCGATCGGGATGATGGTGCTGAACCGGGAAAAGGGCAAGATCAAAGTCAATGCGATTGGGGTCAAGACCCCCGGAGCCACGACGGACGATCAGCGCGTCAACTTGATCGATATGGCAATTCTGACCGGAGGACGCCCGATCCTGAGGGCCGCTGGAGATGTGCTGCGGGACGTCAAGGTATCGGATCTGGGTCGGGCGCGTCGGGTCTGGGCCGATCGGTCGAACCTTGGGATCATCGGCGGTAAGGGCGATCCGCGTCAGCTGCGCGAGCATATCGCACGCCTGCGCAGGGCCTATGCCAATACTAAGGATCTGGACGAGCGGAAGGGACTTCAGGAGCGCATCGGCAAGCTGATGGGCGGCTCGGCGACCCTCTACGTGGGTGGCGTCACGGAGACCGAATTGGACTTCAATAAGGAGCAGGCGCAGCGTGCTGCGGATGCGATGCGTGGCGCGATTCGCGAAGGCGTGGTGCCCGGCGGGGGCGCCGCGCTCCTGGCCTGCCAACCCATGTTGGACGCCCGGATGGCTACGAGCGGGGAGTCAGAGGAGCGCGCTGCCTATCGCATTCTACACAGGGCTATGGAGGCCCCGCTGCGCGCATTGCTGGAGAACACTGGCTACGAACCGGGTGAGGTTCTGGCGCAGCTCGATGCATCAGATCCTGTTATCGGCTTTGACGTGGTCCAGGGCCAGATCGTGAATATGCAGGAGGCCGGTATTCTGGACGTCACGACTGTGGTGAAGGCGGCCTTGCATAGCGCGATTAGCAGCGCGGCGATGGCGCTCACTACCGACGTTGTTGTACATCGAGCCACAGCCCCTGAAGCCCTGAGCACGTAGCTTTAGCACATGATTCTAGCACCTAGAAGGAATGTCTATGCCTGAGGATACTTTGTCTGAGAACACACTTGCCGAAACTGCCGAGCTCACAGAGTCTGAGACCGACATCGTCTATGCGTTGACGTGCTCCAAGGACCTGAGCACCTGCTTTGCGGCGCGTACCGGAGGTCTGTACCATTCGACGGATGGAGGCGCGAGCTGGGACTACGCCTATGGATCCTTGGATCTGCAAGGGCCGCTGCCGACCACGTCGGTGGTGCTGGCGCCCGATTATGACGGCGACGAACACGCCACGCTCTTTGCCGGTGTCCCCGGGGGTGTCCTGCGATCCCTGGATGGCGGCGCGACGTGGTTTGCGACCATCCTGGATTCGCCTCCGCCGGCTGTGTCGGCGCTGGCTATCTCCCCTAATTTTGTCGAGGACGGCGTCTTGCTCGCTGCCACAACTGAGGATGGCATCTTCCGTTCGGCGACCCGTGGGTCGCACTGGGCGCGCTGGAATTTCGGGTTGCTGGACCTTAGCGTCTTCAGCTTAGCGATCTCGCCGGGCTTCTCCGCCGATGAGACGCTCCTGGCGGGGGTCGAGAGCGGCATCTTCCGGAGTACCAATGGGGGCCGTGCGTGGCGCGAGGTCGAACTCTCTGTCGGATTTGAGCCGGTTATGAGTCTGGCGCTTTCACCGTACTATGACAAGGACGGCGTTATCTTCGCGGGCACGGAGACACAGGGATTGCTTTTCTCTGAGGATGATGGCGAGAGTTGGATCCGCCTCGGCGCGGACGTCATCCAGGATCCCGTCAACGGTGTCTTGCTCTCCCCGGAGTTTCCCGACCAGCCGGTCGTATTGGTGCTGATGGAAACCGGACTCTGGCTGTCCCGCGATCTCGGGCGCGGATGGGTCAAGCTGGAGCAAGCGCCGACAGGGCTGACGGCGGTCTGCGCACCGCAGGGACTAGGTGTGGGCGCACACTTACTTGTGGGTTGTATTGGGGGAGAGATCGTGCGCATGGCGTTGAGTGTCTAGGTCCTTTCGGTGCCTCCAAGGAGGAGCGTCAGATGAGAAAGTGGGAAGAGATGAACATTCACCCGACGGCGGATATCCATCCTTCAGTGATCCTTGAGGGTCACATCACCATTGGTGCGTACACCCGTATAGACGCGGGCACCGTGATCAAGGGCGACGTGACGATCGGTCATCACACCTTGATCCGCTGCAATGTGGTGATCCGCGGGCGTAATGAGATCGGAAACTACACGCACATCTATGATTCCGTCTGTATCGAGGGTGGGCGTCCTGCAAACGTCGGTGGATCGCTCGCTGAGAAACCCGACCGTTCCAGCATCGGTAACGAGTGTTGGGTCAATCACGGAGCGACGATGCACGGTACCCAGATTGCCGACCGCGCGGCCGTGGGACTCAACGCGTGTTGTGACTACAATACCCGCATTGGCGAGGGCGCCATACTTGGCAATGGCAGCGCCACCAACGTGGGTCAGCAGATTCCGGCTAACGCGCTGGCTGAAGGGGTGCCGGCCCAGATCACTCGAGAAAACCTCACCGATGGGGATCGGCAGCGTTACTTCGGTGTGCTGCCATCGGCCTGGACGCGCTACGAAGGGGTTCAGATCGAGGCGGACATCAAGCGAAAGATGGATCTGGAAGCCTAGATACTGGGCCTAGGCGTTTGGGAAGCGGATGATGCAGTGGGAGAGTCTGACGTCGCTGGATTTCGCGAGAGCGGTTGCAGCGTGTGATGGGGTGTCCATTCTTCCTATCGGGGTCCTGGAGCCCCATGGGCCGCACCTCCCGTTGGGATCGGATATGTTCGAGGCGCATGCAGCGGCGTGTCGCGCAGCTGAACGAGAGCCCGCTATCGTCTTCCCTCCGTATCCCTACGGAATCAACCACGAGGCGGCTCATCTGCCCGGCTCGGTGGTGATCCGTCGCGATGTAGTGCTGGCGCTCCTGGAGAACATCTGTGACGAGATGGCGCGCCATGGTCTCCGCAAGATCATCCTCTTCAGCGGGCACGGTGGTAATCGATTTGTCATTCCCCTCTTTGTCCAGACGCTGGTGGAGAAGGACAAGGCGTATACCATCTACGAGGCGCGGGTTTCTGTCTCCACGGAGGCAAGAAGTAAGTTGGAGACCGATGAGACAGGTCACGCTGGCGAACAGGAGACGAGCACGCTGCTCTATCTGACCCCGGACCTCGTCAAGCTGGAGCAAGTCCCGCCAGAACCGTTTGTGAATCTGAGGCGCAACGCCCCGCTTCAGAGTGTGGGTGCGTTTTCATCGATGGATTGGTATGGGATGTATCCGGCGATGTACGTCGGGGACGCCAGCAAAGCGATCGCCGAAAAAGGGAAAGCTCTCTTCGAGAGCCGGGTCGATGGCCTGGTCGAGCTTATCCGAGCCGTCAAGGCGGACACGACGACGCCGGCTCTCCAACGGGAGTTTCTCCAGCGCAAGGCGCATCCGAGAGCTCCAGATCTGTGGACGACGCGAGAGGGCGACGGCTAAAAGGGAAGTGAGAACGGGGTGCCGGTACCGGCACCCCGTCTGTGATCCCCAAAGCCCCTAAGCATCGGCGTGCCTTCTGTTAGGTCGATGCTTAGGCGTAGACTGCGCTTACTCCTCTTCGTCCGTGTCTCCAAATAGATTGTCCAGGGCTTTGCCCCACACGTCGCTAAGGGGCGGCACGAAGGTCGGGGCATCAAATTCCTCCTCGACTTCCGCCATATAGGCACGGACGTCCAGGTCGGGCATCTGCTCGTCGAGCTCGTCGATCTTCGCGTCCATCGACACCATCAGCTCGTAGCTCTGTTCTTCCAATTCCGAGAGATCGATCTCCAAGTCAAACATATGGGTAAAGCGGCGCATCACATCGTACCAGGCCTTGAAATCGTGCTCGATGCTGATGGCCTGGACGAGGTTTGAGATCTCGGAGAAATTGTAGGCTGGGACGAACGCATAGAAAACGAGGAACTCGAGATCGTGAGCCTCTGCCGCGTCGACCAAATAGGTCCCAATGGTCGCGCCCCCTTCGTAGTCTGAGAAGCGTACGGCGTAGCGACCAAGCTCCTCGCGCATCTCGGGAAGGCTGTACACACACGAAACCTCGCGGTCCTGATCGTAAGGAATGGCTCCGTAGACCCCGCCAACGGCCCCAACGCGTTTCACACCCAGTTCTTCTACGGCGTTCATCAGAGCGTCTACGTAGCGATCCACTCGCATATGGGGTTCCTCACCCAGGAAGATGACCAGACCCTTGTCCTCATCACCGATGTAGTAGAGTTCGTTTTGCGGCTTCTTCAGTGATTTCCGGTAGCCGTCCTCTAGCTGAATCTCGGGACGTAGGAAATGATGCGCGCCCGGCAATTGGAAGAGATAGAAGCCGTCGTCCTTGATCTCACCGATCTTTCTAGCATCCAGCTTGTGGACGAGATAGAGCGGCAGGCCTGATGAGATGGCTCCCGCATCGGCCCACTGATGCCAGCCTGCGATCATATAGATCTCTTTGGCTTCCGGTTTCTCCCACAACGTTACCAACGGATCATCCATAGTTGGATTCCTCAAGAACTCGCGTCACAGCTCTGTGCTTGAACTTGCTTCAACGGCGACAATCCGCCGCGGGCGTCAGTGTCTAGGCTGACCCTACGTGATCGTTGCCGTCTATCTATTATACCGTAAGTCGCTCGATTATGCTTTATGGGTGTGCCTTACGGGCATGCCCTATAGGGCATTGACGTTGACACCGGACCGCTGGCTGACGGCAAAGGGGTTCCGCAGCGGATGACCGAAGCCCTCGGCCTCGATCTCCATCTCGTCACCTGGACTGAGTACCACGCCGGCGGCAAAGCTGAGCGTCGCGGTCCCGAAGAAGTGGATGTGTACGTCGCCGGGACGACGGAACTGCCGGTACTTGAAGTGATGGTACTCAAGATTGGCGATGGAGTGCGACATATTCCGCTCGCCGCTCAAGAACGGCGCCTTCCACAGGACGTCGTCGTTGCGCAGGATCCTAGCTGTACCCCGCACATCTTGGGGGAGCTCTCCGAGCCGTAACTCCGGGCCGAAGGCACAGGGGCGAAGTTTTGAGTGGGCTAGGTAGAGATAGTTCTGCTTCTCCATAATGTGATCCGAGAACTCATTGCCCAGCGCAAAGCCCAGGCGATAGGGGGCACTGTCGGGACCAATGACGTAGAGACCGACGATCTCTGGTTCCTCGCCGCCATCTAGCGCGAAGGACGGGCTGATGAGCGGTCGATAGGGGGCGACCACAATGCTCCCGTCGCCTTTGTAGAACCACTCGGGCTGAACCCCTTGCTCACCTGACACCGGTTTGCCCTTCTCAAGGCCCATCTGAAACATCCGCATACTGTCGGTGAGCGTCTCCTCTGTGGCCTTGTGCATTTCATTCCGAGCGTCGGCGCTGCCCAGATGTGTCAGTCCGGTTCCGGTCACCAACATATGAGCCGGATCCGGATGATCGAGTGGCGGCAAAATGCGGCGCTCGGAGACCAGATCAGCGTAAGCGACGGAGCGATCCGCCGGTCGCTCGCTGAGAACCTGGACCAGCGAGCGACGACTGCGAATCGTCTCCAGGGCTAAGTCGTAGAGCGTCTGCTCACCCGCCAGCGCATCGATGGTCTCATTGTCCCGGACAATGCCGACTCTGCGCGTACCTTCCAGATCACGATATTGTATGATTCGCATAGTTGACTCCCCTCCTTGTCACATTCCTGCGAAGCGTACAATGGGGCCGCGCAAAAGGCAAGCGCTCATAACCTCCCACGCCCCAGTCTACCTCTCCCGCCACGTCTTGAACCGGCACCGCCTCGCCGTTAGGTGTTCCTTCGAATCCTTGGGTTCGGTGTTCCTAACTTCGCAGATGGGTATCTGCGAAGGCCAGGTATTGCGCCCAGTCGAAGGGCGTGACGTCGTGACCGCCCGTCCGAATGTGATAGCCAACGGTCGACCAGACGGGTTGGTTCACATCGGGCATCGTCTCCGCGGGCAAGCTCTTCTTGCCCAGCAGCTCGTAGACTGGTCCCGCTGCCGCCGCGCTCAGGAACTCGCCCCTGGGATCTGCCCACAGATCCTCCTCGGCGCTGGCAACGTAGACCGGGCGGGGCGCGATGAGGGCGATGAGCTCGTGTTGGTCAACGGGGAGCGCTTCCTCGCGGTTGTTGTAGAGGCTGAAGTTGCTGCAGAACCAGTGTGGAAAGGTTGTGTTGATCCGCTCGACCGTCTCGCCAAACCGGCGCCGTGAGAGCGCAGCGCCTCCACAGCCGGAGTTGTTGGAGATCACCAAAGCGAACCGCGGATCGGCTGCCCCAGCCCATAGGGCTGTCTTGCCCAGCCGCGAGTGTCCCATGACGGCGACGCGGGACGTATCGATCGCGCTGTCTTCCTCAAAAGCGTCCAACGCGCGGCAAAGACCCCACGCCCATGCGCTGATCGTCGCCCATGCATCGCCAGCGCTGTCGTCCCGCGGGAAAAGCCTATGGACCCCATTCTCGAAGCCATCATCGAAGTCGGGATCGATGTCGCCGCAATAGATCGTCGCCAACCCATATCCGCGCTGCAGGATCATCTCGACGGGCCAGCGCGAGCTGGCTGTGCCTCGCGAGGCCTCGATGGCGCGGTGATCGACGATGCCCAGCTCGGGATTGTTGCGCATCCACGCTGTCGCGAGTGGGATCTCGGGGTCAGAGTGGATGGTGTGATTGCCCCAGAAATTGAGACCCAGGAAGAGGGGAGCCGGCCTCTCATCGCGGTTAGGCAGGTAGACGAGGATATGCATAGTGGGATCTTCGGGGTTGGCGGTGAAGCGCACCGCGATCTCCTTGCGCGTTGCCAGACCGTTCAACGTATCCTTAACTGGGTCGGACACCTCCACAATCATACCCGACGGGCGGTCTGGTGCGCGCCCGTAGACATGGTGTTCGAAGAGCGCCAGAATCTCCGGGCGTCGGTGGGAGGTCCAGTCCTCCGCGTCGGTCACCAGTGTGCCATCCTCGAACACAAGAGGGTCGGGAAAAGTATAGTCCGGCACCTTCGCTTCGTCGTAGATCTCGGCTGTCTGATCCATTCTCATCTCTCCATTGTACGTTGTGTCAACCTCAGGGATATATCGTCGAAACTATTCGGTCGGGATACGCTGGGACGGTCATCTGGTCCTCTGCGGTGGCGGGACGAAAGCGGATGGCCTGTCCGCCGCCTGACGCGAGGTTGAGCTCGATCACTGTGTCATGGCCCACCAAAGACTGCGCGATCTCCATAGCATAGGGGTTTCGTTCCCAATCCGCATTGGGGCCATCGGCGTAGATCTCGGCCACATAAGGGTGATCGACCTTCAGGAAAGTAAGCGCTACCTCTAGTGACCTCGCTGCCTCGTCCGTGATGCTGCCCAGATACCAGTCTTCGCTCGCACGGTCACGCCGGACCACCGTGACGAAGTCGCCGATCTCGCCGTTCGGCACGAGCGTGGTCGCCCAGTCGACGGGCACGGCCTCGATGAATTGGAAAGCGGGATGGCTGACATAGTTCTCCGGCAGGTCGGCGGCCATCTGCAGCGGGCTATAGAGCACGACGTAGAGTGCCAACTGCTTCGCCAACGTCGTGTTGACCCGGTTCTCGGGCCGGATCTCATCGAAGGTCAGGTCGAAGATGCCAGGCGTGAAGTCCATCGGTCCGGCGAGGAGCCGGGTGAAGGGCAGGATCGTCGTATGCTCCGGTGGATTCCCGCCATCCTCGCTCCACGCATTGTACTCCTGCCCTCGGGCACCTTCCCGCGTCATCATGTTGGGGTATGTCCGGCGGATTCCGGTCGGCTTGATCGGCTCGTGGACGTTGAGCATGATGCCATATCGCGCAGCAGTCTCCACAACGTGCCGGTAATGCCGGACCATCCATTGACCATGATGCCACTCCAGACCGACCAAGTTGCCGTCCGCGTCTCGTCGCTTGATGCCCTGCCCCCAGCCGACGTAGCCGGTCTTCACGGCACGCACGCCCAGATCCTGACAGAGTGTGAACGCCGCCTCTAGCTGCTGCTCGTAGTTCTGGATGGCAGCGCCGGTCTCGTGGTGGCCGATCAGCATCACGCTCCGCTCAGCGGCGTAGGCGGCTACCGCCTCGAGGTCAAAATCCGGATAGGGCGTCGTGAAGCTGAAGCGGTCGCCGTGTCGGCTCCAGTCGCCGTCCCATCCTACGTTCCATCCCTCTATCAGGACGCCGCCGATGCCGTGCTCGGCCGCGAAGTCAATGATGCGCTGGGCGTTCTCCGTGGTCGCGCCGTGACGGTCCCCCGAGCCCCAGGTGTGAACGTCGATGTGCATGCCCCACCAGATGCCGACGTACTTCATCGGGCGGATCCAATCGGTCTCCTCGAGCACGCTCGGCTCGTTGAGGTTCAGAATGAGATAGTTGGTGATGAGATCTCCTGGGGTCTCAGCGATCTGAATCGTGCGCCAGGGTGTGCGCATCGGCGCTGCGGTCTTGACCTTCGTGCCGTCGGACCACGGGACGAGGTCGCACTCAAGCGTGTATGCAGGCCGCTGGTCGTCGCCAGGCACCAGAGTCATCGATGCGTAATCCGACAACGCCGCCTCATGGATGCTCAAATAGAGACCCGTCCCGGTCCTCATCGTCAACGGCGTGTGGACGGCTTGGCGTTCGTTGTCGCTCAGATGGGTCAACCGAGTCTGCTGATAGAGATACTCATAGCGATTATCCGCATACGCCGGTATCCACCAGAGTTCGTGATCGTCGGTCAGGATGAACTCGGTTAACTCACTCATAATATCGAAGGTCGACAGATTGGGCTGCTGAGGGATCTCGTAGCGGAAGCCCAGCCCATCATCGTAGACGCGGAAGGCCAGTGTCATCGTCCGGCCTGGCTCACCAGTCTCCCTCAGATCCACTCTCAACTCCCGGTAGTGATTGCGGATCTCCGCCTCTTCGCCCCAGGGCTGAGTCCACGTCTCGTCGACGAGTTGATCCTCCGCCCCTTCGATCTTGAAATCGCCCTTCATGGCTGGGTTCTCCCGAAAGGTGAAACCGAGTCGCGACGGCAGGATCACGGATCGATCTCGGTATGTGACGGCGTACGAGGGAGCTCCATCCGTCAGCGCAAACGTGAGGCGAAGTCTCCCCTCGGGGGATGTGACGGTGCGCGTTTCGATGCCCGGCGTTCTGTCGGGTATGATCGGTGCGGCGGTTTGTGTCGCCGGGGTGTTGGTGGTGGGCGCTCCACGGATCGCGTCGCACGCGGAAAGGGTCCAGAAGCACAGGCACAGAATCGTGAGTAACCACAAGCGTCGCCACGCGTGAATAGCTCTTTGGGATGGCATCATTCTATTTTCTCCCTGCAGTCAGGGTTTCCGCGATTAACGCATTGACCGCTGTAGGCTCCTCGTGATGGACCCAATGGGTGGCGCGCTCCAGCACCACTAGCCGCCCGCGATCACAGTGCTCAATGCTTGGGGCGGCCATCTCCAGTCTCAGGAAGCGGTCCTCGGCGCCCCAGATCAGGAGCGTTGGAACCGTAATGCGGCTGCCTCTCGAGGTTCTCCAGCTTGAGTGGAAACGACCCGCGGCGCGGTACCAATTGACCATCGAGCGCATCGCGCCCGGCTTGGCCCAGGCATCGCGGTATCTCTGAAGCGCCTGGGGCGTGAAGGTGCCAGGTCGGCTGGTCTGGACGAGCGTATGGCTCATGAGCGCCCCTCCCCTCGCGCCTAGGATCGCCTCGGGCAGCCAGGGGATCTGGAAGAAGATCGCGTACCAGCTTCTGAGCAATTGCCTCGGGCTATGACGCAGATGCTGGTCCATCACCTGGCCATGTGGGACGTTGATGGCCACGAAGTGCTTGAGACAGTCCGGGTTGTGCTCGGCGAGCCACCAGCCCACGAGCGCGCCCCAGTCGTGGCCCACCACCGCCGCGCTGCGGTGACCTGCGGCCTCGATCAGAGCCATCACGTCCTGGGCTAGGATGTCGATCCTGTAGTCCGCGACGTCCTTCGGCTTATCGCTCAGATTATAGCCCCGCTGATCCGGCGCCCAAACGTGATAACCGGCGGCAGCGAGCGCCGGAATCTGGTGTCGCCAGCCGTACCAAAACTCGGGAAATCCGTGAAGCAGGACCACCAATGAACCGTCCTCGGGACCGGCGCTGACGACGTGCAGATGAAGGCCGTTGACGGGGACCATCTGATGATTGAGCAGGCCCGTGAGGGCATCCGTCTCAGCTTGGCCGCATTCCTGGTCGGTTTGACGGAACAATGACGTCGCCTCCTTCTATTAATGCAAATTCCTGACGGAGTCAGCCTAGTATAAGTATACTGTGAGGGCAGCTCTTCGCGAAAGGCTGATTCGATGGTGAGGCGCTGGATCCAGCTGCGATCGCCCTATAGGCGAGTCTCTCGCTGAGTTGACACGCTATGATAGTAGGGTATGCTTCAAAGCATTGTGCTCATGCCATATTCTAACTTATATAGCGTCGAGGGTTGTTAAGCAGTATAGTACTCTGACGACGGTTCCAGCGTACTTTCTAAAGATTGCTCACACTTCTTCGGTCCCCTTCTACTATTGACGCTGACCGTAACTGACCTGTCTACTGTCGTCTCACGTAAGATCGGCGGGCGGACATCGGCTCTTGTGTTTCTTGAGCACATTATGCAGTGCATCAGGCGGCACGACGGACACGGACATCCAAGGGGGGAACCGAAAAAGATGATGAAGCAAACACGTCTGCTACATCAGATCAGGCACTTGATGCGCCTAGCCAGCAGCCTACTGCTGGTCATTGTGGGTTTGTTGATCTGCCGCGGCGTGGCTGACGCCCAAGTGCCCACGCCGACGCGCCGTGTGAACGCACCCCACTTCGAGGATACCGTTCCCCTGTCCCAGTCGGCCATCTTCTGGTTTGGGCAGGTTGACACGACCCACAACTATGCGGATGTGAGGGTAGGCTACACCGACGCATATCTCCAGATCAGCGTCGCCGTCATCGACCGCTATCTCTGGTACGACCGGGATCCTGTCATCTCCGAGTTGACCGATTGGGACGCGGTCACACTCTACCTCGACACGAAGGGCGATGGCGGGGCTGCGCCGGCAGAGGACGATTACCGGTTTGTGGGGCAGCTCAATTGGTGGGAGCCTCGCGAAGCCTGGCAGGCCGCGTCGCGCGGCGACGGTGAAAACTGGATCTCCGCGATGGTTCCCTTCACGACGACGTCATCCTGGCGAAGCATCGACGATGCCCCAAACGACAATAGAGGCGACGACCGCGGTTGGGTGCTCACCTTCCGCGTGCCCTTCGAGAGCGTAGGGTTGGCCGCTCCACCCGACGAGGCTGCGGTGTGGGGTATGGGGTTGGCCCTCCACGACAGGGACGACGCTGCTGGCACGCCCATTCCCGATGCAACCTGGCCGGAGGCACTCTCCCCATCCGAGCCCGACACCTGGGGTGAGTTGGCTTTCGGCATGCCGACTCATAGATCGCCGATTGTCGTGGGAGACGAGACCACGGTGATTCGTGACAGGCTTGACGATGCCTCGGTGCCCGATGTCGCCGTAGGCGGCACGATTGACAATCTCTGTCCGGGCTCGCCCTCGTGGATATGGAGCGGATGGGGCGACGCTAACTTTGCCGGGGCGCGTCACTTCAACGTCTCGAACCTCGATGTCGGTGATTGGCCCTGCATTGCCAGGTACTACGTGACCTTCCCCTTAGATGCGATCCCGCAGGACAGCGCCATCGTGTCCGCCTCGTTGACACTGTATCAGTGGGGAGGGTCTGACCTCAGATACGCAAAGCCCTCGCTGATCCAGGCGCTCACCATCGGTGAGGCGTGGGATGAGACGACGCTCACTTGGAACAACGCACCGTTGGCTATCGAGAACGTGGCGGCCACGTGGGTGGATCCCGTTCCAGAGGGGGGAGTGCAGTGGCCGGGCTTCCCCCACCACTGGGACGTGAGCCGGGCTGTGGCGCAAGCGCATGTCGCGGGGACGCCGCTCCGGTTGGCCTTCTATGAGGCCGACTGGGCCCTCCACAGCGGCAAGTACTTTGTCGCCTCCGAGGAGGGCGACTGGAACGCCGTGGCGCGTCCCACTCTCCGCGTGCGATGGGGCGAGCCCGTCGGAGGGGTCGAGAAGGCCGTAACGCCCGCCGCGGCTCAGTGCCGGCAGCCCGTGACCTATACGCTGTCCCTTCTGGGCAATGGGCGCGTTATGACGTTGACCGACGAGCTGCCGGTTGAGGTCACGGCTCCCTCACGTCAGACTGTAGGGCTCACCTATACGCCTCACCGCTTGAGTTGGACCGGCCAGCCCGCGGTGGGGGAGCAGGTCACGTTGAGCTATGTCGTAACACCCACAATCTGCTCGCCCAGTGTGCTGATCAACCGTGCAGTTGTGACGCAGGAGGGCGGTCTGACGGAGACCGCGACCGCCTATGTGCTGGTTGATGCACAGCAGATCTACCTACCCACGGTGCAGCTCCAACGGCCCTAGCCTCTGATAGAAGATGAGCCTGTGATAAGCGTAGGCTCGCTGTCGGCTTCGACAGGCTTGACGTAGCACGAAACTGCGCCTATCCTCTCCACAGCCTTAACCTGTGCCATAGCGAGGAGGTCCCTCTATGTCCAGTCGTCTGTCTCGAAGCACCAAGCTCATCTATGGTTCTGGGGATATAGGGTTTAGTTTGACGTCGACGATCATCGGCGCCTATCTGGCCATCTTTATGACCGATGTCGTTGGGATCTCACCCGGCTTGGCCGGACTGGCCATTCTTATCGGGAAGAGCTGGGACTGGATCAACGACCCGATCATCGGTCACATCTCCGATCGCACGCGGACGCGGTGGGGCCGGCGTCGGCCTTTTCTTTTGTTTGGCCCGTTGCCCTTTGCCCTCGCGTTCACACTGATCTGGTGGAGACCACCGTGGGATAGCCGGGTCGCTCTGGTGGCCTACTACGCGGTGGCCTACGTGATCTTCGACGCGGCCGCGACGTTCGTCTACATGCCCTATTTCGCTCTCACCCCGGAGCTGACCTCCGACTATGACGAACGGACCTCCTTGACGACCTACCGGATGTTCTTCTCCATCCTGGGTAGTCTGGTTGCCTTCACGGTGCCGCTACTCATCGTGGGTTCCTTCGAGCCGCAAAATGCAGCCCGGGTAGTGACGATGGGCGGGGTCTTTGGGATTGTCTCGGCCCTCCCGCTTCTGCTTGTCTTTTTCGGCACGGAGGAGCGGGAAATTCACGGTGAGCTGGCGCAGCCGAACCTGCGGGAATCGATACGGGCTGCGCGTCGGAATCCTCCGTTCCTCTATGGGCTGGCGCTTTTTCTGGCGGCCTGGATCGCGGTCACCATCGTGCAAGCGACGCTGCTCTTTTACGTCAAGTACTTGTTGCGCCGCGAGTCGGACAGCGATCTGATCATGGCCGTCATTTTTGTCACGGCGATGGTGGCCCTCCCGCTCTGGCAGTGGGCCTCACAGCGGTGGAGCAAACGCTGGGCCTATATCGGCGGTGTAGCCTTCTGGGCGTTGGTTCAAATTCTGCTGGTGACCGTGGGGCCCAGCACCGACCTGACGGTAATTTTAGCTCTGTGTGTGTTGGCGGGAATTGGCGTGGCTGCTGTTCACGTGTTGCCATGGGCGATGATTCCGGATGCGGTGGAGTGGGATGAGTGGAAGACTGGTGAAAGGCACGAGGGCATGTTTTACAGCCTGACGACCCTGACCCACAAGGTGGCCGCCTCCATCGCAATTCCGCTGGCGCTCCTGGTCTTGGAGGTAACCGGATACGTACCCAATGCGGCGCAGCAGCCGGCCAGCGCGCTTCTGGGCCTGCGGATCGTGATGGGGCCTATTCCAGCGCTACTGCTCTGCATCGGTATCGCCGTCGCCTTCCGTTACCCACTCGATCGGGCCGAGTATATGAGGATCGTACAGGAGCTGAAGACACGGTCTGCAAGTCCCACAGGTGATGTGGTCTAACAACGAGCTGGGCAAAGTGATGATCGGTACGTGCTGCGTGGTCGCGCTCAGAGTTTGCCACGGATGAGCGTCGAGATTCGGCAGGTGCGGACAGCTCGCGAGCGACGACGTTTTCTCACGTTTCCCTGGCGGGTCTACCGGAACGATCCTCTCTGGGTTCCACCTCTGTTGTCGGAACGCGCCAGGACGATCGATCCGGAACGCGGGGCCTTCTTCAGCCATGGAGCGGCCGAGTTCTTCATAGCTTGGCGCGATGGGCGCCCCGTTGGCACAATCTGTGTCGCGGAGGACCGGTTTTCCAACGCTGCGCACGAGCGCCGGGATGCAATCTTTGGCTTCTTTGAAGTCGTAGAGGACTACGAGGTGGCCGCTGCCTTGTTTGCTCACGCGCTTGCTTGGGCGCGAGCGCGTGACTTGGACACCCTCACCGGGCCGTTCAATCTCGATCACGAGAACAGCTATGGCGTCCTGATAGAGGGGCGCGATCGCCCCCCGACCCTCCTTTGCGGACACACGCCGCCTTACTATCAGGACTTCGTGGAGCGCTTTGGCTTCAGGCCGGCACGGCCCGACAACATCGCCATGGCCGTGGACATCACTGAGGAGACGCCAGCTCTTCGCCGGCTCTCGGCGTTAGCCGCAAAGGTGCGGCGGCGGCGCGAGTTCGTGATTCGGCAACCCGATCTCACGCACTGGGACGATGAGATCGACAGGCTACATCGATTGCTCAACGCTTCATTGGCCCATCTGCAGGGTTTCATCGGCTGGCATCGTGCGGACGTGGAGGCGCTGGTGGCGCCCTTCCGCCAGATTGCCGACCTCGACCTGATCCTCTTCGCCGATGTCGATGGCGACACTGTGGGCTGGCTGCCGGGCGTGCCCAATCTGAACGAGGTCTTTATCCACGTCAATGGGTTGCGCTATCCTTGGGACTACGCTCGACTGTGGTGGCACATGGGGCTGTGGCCGCTCAAGCGAAGGCAGCCGCGGTGTCTAGCAATCAAGAGTGTGTTAGTTTTGCCCGAGTACTGGTCGACCGGCGTTGCTGCGTTGCTCTTCGATACGATGGCCAAGCGGGCTCGCGCGAAGGGATTCGAGTGGGTCGATCTGTCGATCACGTCTGAGGACAATCCGCAGACGGTGCTGATGGGTCAGCATATGGGCGCCGAGATCTACAAGCGCTGGCGCGTCTATGCCTGTAAAGTCCACAGGGGCTTCAACTTCTGGAACGGGGATAACCCTTTCACCAATGATGAGATTTAGTAGATTGACTGGCAGCTTGCCTGGGTGTTCCCTAAGATCGTGAGCAGATAACTGATAGTGTCTTGGATTGTGGCTCAGGCCGCTGCATGTTCCCGTTCACGGAAAGCCCGAGTCTCTGCCGTACCGTCCGTGAGCTGCCCCCCATTACATACCTTCGGATTGTCGAAGCGAGAGTCGGAGCGCGCGCCGAATCGCGGTAGATGAGCGTTGAGTAGGGTTGCTGCGGAGCTGACTGCTGCTCGCTCGGATCCGGCACAGCAATTCCACAGGACGATAGCGGACTCTTGGAGAGTCACTGCGTGGCTGCTCGGGCGACCTCCTTCGTCCGGAGGTCTCGTATCCCGTAAGGCAGGTACAGAAGCGTGATCATGACCAAAGCGATCGCTTCTAGAACCGGCAGATACCACGGCCACGCCGGGAGGACATCCAACAAGCTGGCGGTCTCCGGTTTGTGGGCGATGTAGAGGTAGTTGCTGCCGATGATCGCGTTGAGGAGTCCGACTGCGACCATATACAGATTGCCCTTAATCAGCACGCGCTTGATTGACCCAAGGGTCGGGCGGAAGCCCTCGACGGCGGCCATATACACGGCGGCCGTGACGATGGATCCGTGTGAGACCATGACCTGAAAGAAGCGAAAGTGCGGGAAGCCGTAGGGCCCGGCGTCCGGCGTCAACAGCGCCTGCATCGCACCGGCGATGCCGAGAAAGTAGGCGATCTCGAAGATGGCATAACTCCGGGTCATGAGCATGAGCGCGCTGAGAAAGACAAAAGCGCTACATAGGTGCAACGGCAGCATGGTTTGAACCGTCCATTGGCCGATCGTCCAGTTCCAGACGTGCCACAATACTTCGTCGACGAGAAGCAGCGCCGCCAAACCATAACGCACACGCTTGCGCCAGTAAGTGGGCATCCGCTCGCCGTACGCGATAAGCCCCAGGTTGATCAGTGCAACCAGAAGCAGAGCCACAAGGTGGGGCGGCCCAAAGAGGCGAAAAGGCTCCCCGCTATAGTCACCACCAAAGAATTGAAGCATCGATCGGCACCTCCGAGTTACCTGGTGACAATCATAGCTCAGGTTACTCAGTTTGTCGACACGCGCGCATGGTGTTACCGATCGGGCTTAGTCCGCCTTCAAAAGCGCTTTATCTTGTTACCGTTGCGGATGTCATCGTCCAGGATAGTACTGGTGCCGGCTTGGGTCTCACGTATACTGGGTCTGGTTCGTGTTTAGCCCTTTTCTTAACCTGAAAGCCGGTCCAATATGCAACGCATCTACATCGTCGGTGACAGCATCTCAGTCCACTATGGCCCCTACCTTGAGCGCTATCTGCGGGGGA
>CAZPJP010000002.1:0-24652 GCA_964586915.1 uncultured Anaerolineales bacterium | reverse complement strand
TCTGCGGGGGAGGCGGTTGCCCTCGACACGGTTCCGTTTCACGAACACATTCGCGAGAAGCAAGGAGCCTTCGTCGCTGGATGGCTAGCGGCGTGGCAGGCAGCCACCCGTGTCGTGGAGGGCCGATGATTGAGTGTCAGGTCTTGCTGCAGGACGGGATCCTGAGCCTGGAAAACGCGCGGATCCGGCGAAAGTACCGGTGGAATAGCGGTCGGCTCATTGGTCTGCGCATTGAGGATGTGGCACGGGGACACGGATGGAACCTTGAGGGCCGCGTACCGGATCTTTCCGGCGAGACAGTTTTTCCCTCGACGGCTGGCCACCTCTACGTAACGGAGCAGCCCGTGACATCCGTTAGCCCGGCACACGTGCGCGCCGAGATTGTGACGTCATTGGGGGCGCTGGTGGTCAAACGCGTCTTCCGTCTCTATCCAGACTGTCCGTCCATTGCTTGCGATCTCTACCTGCGGGGCGCTATCTCGGAGCCCCATCTCCAGCTGAGCCTGGAGTGGTTGGCCCTGCCCAATGTGCACTGGCGCGCTACCGCGGTGCAGTTCTACGACGTGACCGACCGTAACAACAACCTGGTCTATGAGCGCTCGATCTTGCCCTACCGGGCCGAGCAGCCGCTCGTCGGTAATCTACTCTTCCTCGATGAGGTGCTGCGCGATCGCGGGCTTTTTGTCCTGAAGGAAGCGCCCTGTTCGTATGCTCAACTCCACTACCCTGGTGCCGATTTCGTCGTCACCACAGGCACCACAGGGAGTATCGGCGAGGCGCGCTGCGTGGGAGTGGGCGTGTCGGCGGCGGAGCTCGATCTAGAGACCTGGACGCGGGCCTATAGCGTCGTGACAGGCGTCACCGGTGATGGCGAGTCGGGGCGATTGCAGGCGCTGCGCACCTATCAGGATCAACTGAGGTCTCATGAGCCCCACCGCGACGAGATGGTGATGATGAACACCTGGGGCGATCGCAGCCAGGATACCCGCTTGAGCGAGGACTTCGCGTTGGCGGAGCTTGAGGCCGGCGCGCGGTTGGGGATCAGTCATTTGCAGCTCGACGACGGATGGCAATGGGGACGCTCGAGCAATTCTGCCTATGCTGGCGGCTCGCTCGAGGGGATCTGGGACAATCCTGACTACTGGAAGCCTCACCCGGAGCGTTTCCCGAATGGCCTCGGACCGGTCGTTGACCGCGGCAAAGAGCTGGGCATCGAGGTCTGCCTCTGGTTCAACCCGAGCAAGGATGAGAGCTACGCGCGCTGGCAGGACGACGCCACGACACTGATCAACCTTTACGAGACTTACGGTATCCGAATCTTCAAGATTGATGGCGTGCAGGTTCCTGACAAGAAAGCCGAAGCCAACCTGCGCCGGATGTTCGATACAGTCTTAGCGGCGACCGACAACGAGGCGGTCTTCAACCTGGATGTGACCGCCGGTCAGCGCTATGGCTATCATTACTTCAACGAGTACGGTAACATCTTCCTGGAGAACCGCTACACTGACTGGTCCAACTACTATCCTCATTGGACGCTGCGCAACCTGTGGATGCTCTCGCGCTACGTGCCACCGCAGAACCTCCAGATCGAGTTTCTCAACGTGTGGCGGAATGCTGACAACTACAGTGCGACCGATCCTCTGGCGCCGCAGCAGGTCCCATTTGCCTACGCCTTCGCTGTCACGATGATGGCACAGCCCCTGGCCTGGTTCGAGGCGACCGGATTGCCGGAGGAGGCGTTTGAGATCGCTGAGCTGATCCGCACCTATCGGGATCACCAGGTCCGGATCCACGCCGGGCAGATCTTCCCCCTTGGTGAGGAACCCTCGGGCACGGGTTGGACCGGGTTTCAGTCGCTGCGCGGAAGCCGAGGATATCTCCTGATTCTGCGCGAGTACAATGAGCATCCCTCCACGACGCTGCACCTCTACGGTTTGTCGGGCCGGGAGGTTGCCTTTCAGCATGTGCTTGGCGAGGGTGAGGACTTCGTTGCACAGCTAGGTGCAAGCGGCGGCGTAGAAGTCGCGCTGCCCGAGCCGTATACCTTCGCACTCTACGCTTATGGGGTGCGCAGCTAGGGGTGCTGGTGGCTTTTTCTGTCGGAGATCGCTCAGTAGCGAATGAAGCGGATGATGTGTAGGAGACTCTGTGCAGCCCAATATCCTCTATCTCCATAGCCACGATGCTGGACGCTATATTGGGTCCTACGGACACGCGATTCCCACTCCGCACCTTCAGCGGCTAGCTGAGGAGGGCGTGCTCTTCCGCAATGCCTTCGCCGCGGCCCCTACCTGTTCGGCCAGTCGGGCCGCGCTTCTTACAGGGCAGTCACCCCATAGGGCGGGGATGTTGGGGCTGGCCCATCGTGGTTGGGAGCTGAACGACTACCATCAGCACCTCATTCATAGTCTGCATGAAGCCGGCTATTCAAGCGCTCTTTGTGGCGTCCAGCACATCATCGACTTCCGCGAGCGAAGGGGACGCAGGCGCATTGGTTATCAGCATGTCCTCAGGCCGGCTCGCACCATCCGAAGACGCCGAGTTGCTGGCGCGGGAGGGGCAGGCTGGAGCCACTCCAGAGGCCTCAGGGACGCCTCGCGAACTAATCCGGGTGAAGGAGGCGTAGGCCATAACGTGACCCGGCAAGCAGCAATGGTCCAGGTTATGCGCGATCGTCGGGCGGCGAGGGGCGCTGCGCGGTGGCTCCGGTCCGTGAGGGAATCGCAGCCTTTCTTTCTGAGCGTGGGTTTCCATATGCCGCATCGACCATATGCCCGAGCCCAGCCGCGGCTTCATGCCGCAGAGGACGCGCGGTTCCTACAGCCTCCCCTACCTCTGCCGGATACGCGCGCGACAAGACGGGATATGGCGAACTACATCGCGAGCGTGCGCACGATGGATACCTCCTGCGGGGTCGTCCTCGATGCGCTGGAGGCTAACGGCCTTGCCGGGAACACACTCGTCATCGCTACCACAGATCATGGCCCAGCCTTCCCCGGGATGAAGTGCACGCTGACCGACCACGGTTTGGGGGTCTACCTTATCATCCGAGGGCCCAGTGGCTTTCAAGGTGGTCGCGTGGTTGATGGGATGGTCTCCCACCTCGACCTCTATCCGACACTCTGCGAGCTGCTGGACATCGAAACACCTCCGTGGCTGCAGGGCACTTCCCTGCTGCCCCTTGTGCGTGGAGAGCAGGACGAGATCCATACCAAGCTCTTCGGCGAGGTGACCTACCACGTGGCGTACGAGCCTATGCGGTCCATCCGCACGCTACGGTGGAGGTACATTCGGCGCTTTCACGGGGACTGGCCCGCATGGGTGAAGCCGGTTCTGCCGAACACCGATGAAGGTCCCAGCAAGCGACTGCTCCTTCGCCACGGTTGGGGCGAACGGGCGGTGCCGCCTGAGTATCTCTTCGACCTGGTCTACGATCCCACCGAATCGCGCAACCTTGCCGAGCACCCAGACTACGCTGAGGTCAAGGAGCGTCTCACCGCTCATCTCTATCAGTGGATGGTCCGCACGGACGACCCGCTGCTGCGAGGGCCCGTCTTCCCTCCCGATGACACCCACCCCAAGAGCTGAGAACCGATCGGCGTCTGAGCTGGCATCGCTGACACCCGCGCAGTGATCTGCTGGCTTCTTGCTTTTGTCTCTTCTCAAGCTCTGACTATAATCGGCAGGATGCCTGGTCCAGTGCGGGGATGTGATGCGCGAGCCCAAGGTAGAGATCCAAAGGCGAAGAGAGCCGAGAACGACGAGGATAGTGAATGGGTGATGAACGTTTTGTTTATCGGGGCAGGAAGACGCAGGAGATCTCATTCCCGTTGGGCGGGATCGGGACGGGGTGCATTGGCCTAGCCGGAAATGGGCGCCTGATCGATTGGGAGATCTTCAACCGTCCCAACAAGGGCAGCGTCAATGGGTTCTCACACTTCGCGATTAAGGCAGAGCGCGATGGGGAGGTGCTGGATGCACGCGTGCTTCACGGCGATTTGGAGCCCCCCTACACGGGTAACCTCAGCGGCGGTCGTTTCCAATCCTTCGGCTTTGGCCCTCCTCGCGAGTATCTGACCGGCGTACCGCACTTCCGGGACGTTGTTTTCTGCGGTCGTTTTCCCATTGCGGACCTAGAGTTCGTCGACGAGACTTTTCCTGGACACGTCACGATGACGGCCTTCAACCCCTTTATCCCCTTGAATGATCGGGATTCAGGCATTCCGGCAGCGCTCTTTGAGATCGCTGTTGAGAACCCCACCGAGGCGCCCGTCGACTATACTATTGCGGGCACGCTTAACAATCCCTTGCCAGCTAACAACATCAACCGGTATCGTCGTACCTATCGCACGCACTGGATTCATCTCAGCTCGGACGGGCTCGATCCGGACCATCTCGATTATGGCACCCTGACTCTCGCTACCGGGACTGTCTCGGATGAGCCGTGCGATGTGGAGGCGGCCTGCGGGGACTATGCCACGCTGCCGCCGGAGGATGTTAGTTTCCAGGAGTACTGGTTCCGAGGGCGCTGGTTCGACAGTCTGGAGGTCTATTGGCGGGATTTCACCTCGCCGGGCGTATTGGAGAACCGTCGCTATCCGGTCGAGTCGGCCGAGCAGGGCAATGCTGCGACGTTGGCTGTACGGGTCCACGTATCGCCCGGCGAAACCGAGCGGGTGCGCTTTGTCATCGCCTGGCATTTTCCCAATCGCACCAACGATTGGAATCCACGCGCCGACGCGTGTGCCTGCGAGGTCGGCGTTGCGAACCGCTGGCGCAACTATTACGCCTTTCTGTTCACGAACTCTGAGGCGAGCGCTCGTTATGCTCTGGGTTATTGGGATGAGCTCTACGCTCGGACCCGGAGGTTCCAGGAAGCGCTCTTTGCATCGGATCTCCCCGCGGCGGCGCTGGATGCCGTCTCAGCAAACTTGTCGGTCCTGAAAAGCCCAACGGTCATGCGGCTGGAGGACGGTACCTTCTACGGGTTTGAAGGATGCCATCCCGACGCCGGTTGCTGTGAGGGCTCCTGTACGCACGTCTGGAACTACGCGCAGGCGCTGCCCTTCCTCTTCCCGACCCTAGAGCGCTCGATGCGCGATGCGGACTTTGCCTATAATCAGCGTTCCGACGGAGGGATGCCCTTCCGCTTGCAGCTGCCCCTCGGCGTCGGCCCTGCCAGCTTCCGCCCCTGTGCGGACGGCCAGTTCGCTAATGTGATGAAAGCCTATCGCGATTGGAAAATCTGCGGGGATAGCGACTGGCTCCGCTCGCTCTGGCCGTCGATCAAGCTGGCGATTGAGTTTGCGTGGTCCGATGATAATCACGATCGCTGGGATCCGGACAAAACCGGCGTGCTTTGGGGGCGTCAGCACCACACGCTGGATATGGAGCTCTTCGGTCCGAACGCTTGGTTGACGGGTTTTTACTTGGGAGCACTGAAGGCCGGGGCCGAGATGGCTGCGCATCTTGGAGAGGACGAAGCCGCGGCCCAATATCGCACCCTTTTTGAGCGCGGTAAGGCCTGGACTGATGCCCATCTCTATAATGGTGAGTATTATCAGCAGTTGGTGGATCTTGACGACCGCCGGATCATAGAGCCCTACGCCGAGACGGACGGCTCCATGGTAGGGGATACGCTGAGCTCTTACTGGGATGAGGAGCACGACGAGATCAAATATCAGATCGGTGAGGGGTGCGGCATCGATCAGGTGCTCGCCCAGTGGCACGCCAACCTCTACGGCCTCGGGGAGATCTTTGATCCCGAGCAGGTGTATAGCGCGCTAGCTGCGATCTTCGAGCACAATTTCAAGCATCCACTTAGGGAGCACTTCAACCCCTGCCGGGTCTTTGGCCTCAACGACGAAGGCGGCCTCGTGATCTGTGAGTGGCCGGAAGGGCGGCGCAAGCCCGTCATCCCCGTACCGTATGCCGAGGAAGCGATGAACGGTTTTGAATACGCTGCAGCGATTCAGATGATCCAGTCCGGGCTGGTCTCGGCTGGCACGTCAGTCGTGGCGGCGGTGCGAGATCGCTACGACGGGGAGCGCCGGAATCCCTGGAATGAGTTCGAATGCGGCAGCAACTACGCGCGGTCGATGGCCAGCTATGCGCTGCTAAACGCCTTCAGCGGGTTCGCGTTTGACATGGTGAGGGGTGAGATTGGGTTCGATCCGATTATGGGGGGGTGTAACTCCTTCCGGTGCTTTTGGTCACTGGGCTCGGGCTGGGGGACGTTCTCGCTGACGAAGGATCAGGTGACGCTGGATGTCATCGAGGGATCGCTCGCGATCAAGAGGCTGTCGCTGCCCTTCCTCTCCAGAGGCGCCGTGGCGAGTGTTGTGCTCTGCGGGTCGGCCACGGAATGCACGTGGATCGACGACGGGCTCACCTTCCCGAAGCCTGTTCACATTGACGACGATGGTCAGATGATCATCCATCTCCACGTCTAGTGTTCGACCCGACGCTTCGTCTGCCGTTTGCCGGCTTGTGCTCTGACGGCTCTTTTGATAAACTCGCAGTTGGATCGTTATCCTTACCAGTACCCTCTTCCGCGTCGCCCTGTTCGGCGCGCTCTACCCGTTGAATGGGAGGCAGAGACGACATGCGCATACTTTTCATTGACATTGACACCCTCAGGCCCGATCATCTGGGTTGTTATGGCTACCAGCGGGATACCAGTCCCAACCTGGATCGCATTGCCAGGGATGCCGTGCGCTTCGACAACAACTACGTGAGCGATGCGCCTTGTCTGCCCTCTCGTACGGCTCTCTGGAGCGGCCGACACGGCTTTCGCACCGGTGTCGTGGGGCATATGGGCTCGTCGGCTGATCCATTCAACGATGGTGAAACGCGCGGCTTCCGCGATTCCTTTGATGCCACCTCCTGGATGAGTGCCTTACGCAGAGCCGGCCTCTATCCGGTGACGTGCAGTCCCTTTGGCGAGCGGCACGCAGCCTGGGAGTGGTACGCTGGCTATCGGGAGATCCACAATCCTGGCAAGGGTGGCCTCGAGCGGGCCGACGAAGTGATGCCAGCCGCCATCGACTGGGTTGAGCGCAACGCCCAGAATGATGACTGGTTCCTGCACGTGAACGTGTGGGACCCGCACACCCCCTACCGCACGCCCATAGAATATGGGAACCGCTTCGAGCACGATCCACTTCCGGATTGGATGACCGAGGAGATGCGTCAGAAGGCCTGGGAGAGCTTCGGGCCCCACAGTGCCCAGGAGCCTGGGGGATATGATGTCCGTGAGGACGATCCCTGGCCGCGTGTTCCAAAGCAGCTCGACTCGATGGAGGCCGTCAAGCAATGGATTGACGGGTACGACATGGGGATCTGGTACGCGGATCTCTGGGTCGGGAAACTCCTGGACGCGCTAGAGCGGACCGGCATCCTCGAGGAGACGGTCATTATCGTCTCGTCGGATCACTCCGAGGCTCAAGGAGAGTTTGATATCTGGGGTGATCACCAAACTGCTGATCATGCGGTCTGTCGCGTCCCGCTGCTGATTCGCTGGCCCAGCCTCACCGACGGGGGTCGCGTTGATCGTGCGTTGCACTATCATTTTGATTGGGCAGCGACGCTTGTTGAGATGGTTGGCGGTGAGGTGCCGGATAACTGGGATGGCACGTCATTCACCGCCGCCTTCAAGGCAGGGCGCGAAGCGGGTCGGGAGTATCTCGTGCTAAGTCAGGGTGCTTGGTCAGTGCAGCGGGGTGTCCGGTTTGATCATAGAGGAGACGCCTATATCTGTCTCCGGACCTACCACGACGGTCACAAGAACCTCGATCCGGTGATGCTTTTCAACCTGACGCAGGATCCTTACGAGCAGTTCGATATCGCCGGGGAGCGGCCTGACCTGGTGGATAAGGCGATGGGCATGCTTGCGGAGTGGCAGCACGAGATGATGCTCCGGAGCCGTACCAACGTCGATCCCTTGATGACTGTACTGCGTGAGGGCGGTCCTTCGCATACGCGCTACCAGCTGCCATCTTATCTAGAGCGTCTGCGAAAGACCGGGCGCGCGCACCACGCTGAACGATTGGAAAGGCTGCATCCCGATGAGGTCTAGTCACCTCCCGATGCTACTCTCGGGCCCTCGATTGACCAGATGTCTATGAAGGCAGAGCCAGACGGCGCCAACCCGGTGTCGGCAGAGGGGGTTTGTGAATTGGGCGAAGGGATGCCGTTTTGCCCTCCCCGGGCCGTTGCGCCGCGCCCCGTGCCGCCGGAGGTCGATCTAGACCATCCCTCACTCTATCTCAACCGCGAGTTGGGCTGGATTGATTTCAACTGGCGGGTGTTAGCGTTGGCTATGGATCCTCGGGTGCCGCTCTTGGAGCGCGTCCGTTTCGTGGCCATCGCTGCGAGCAACCTCGATGAGTTCACACAGAAGCGCGTCGGTGGTCTCAAGCGCCAGGAGGCTGCAGGCGTGCGCACGCTCTCACCCGACGGTCGGACCCCCGAGGAGCAGTTGATCCTGATCAACCAGGCGGCACATCGTATGCACGAGGTGATGACGCAGGTCTGGGAGGAGCAACTCAGGCCCGCTCTACGAGAGGAAGCTGGGGTGATGCTGTGCGACTTTGAGGAATTGGACTCTGAGGCCCAATCGGCGCTGCACACTTACTTCCGCACGCAGATCTATCCGGTTCTGACCCCGCTTGCTGTCGATCCCGGGCGTCCTTTTCCCTTCATCTCCAATTTCAGCCTTTCCTTGGCGGTGATTCTCAAGGAGGAGGGCCGCCAGGGCACGCGCTTCGCGCGTCTGAAAGTCCCGTCCAACCTCCCGCGTTGGATACCGGTAGACGCTGGCGCTGGCGACGATGTGGCAATGCGTTTTGTGCCGGTCGAGCAGTTGATCGCTCACTTCATCGACGAATTGTTTAGGGGGTTGGAGGTCTCCGGCGTCTACCTCTTCCGGGTGACCCGCAATGCGGATATTCGACGAGATGAGGAGGAGGCCGACGACCTATTGGCGATGATCTCCGAGGAGCTGCGCCGCCGCCGTTTCGCTCCTGTGGTGCGCCTTGAGGTTACGACCCAGATGCCGCAACGGACGCGCAATTTCCTGATGCGCCGGCTGGAGCTCAAGCCCAAGGATCTCTTCGAGGTCGATGGGCTCTTGGACCTTACCGGCTGTTTCGAGATTGCAGATCTCAATTGTCCTGACTTGCGCTTTGCGCCTTGGAAGCCGATCGTGCCTTGGCGCTTGCACCGGGACCCGACCCAACCAGATCAGAGGGATATCTTCTCGATCATCCGGGATGGTGATCTGTTGGTGCATCATCCCTATGACTCTTTTGCGACCAGTGTGCAGCGGCTTGTAGAGGAGGCAGCTGTCGATCCACAGGTGTTGGCGATCAAGCAGACGATCTACCGGACGTCGGAGGAATCCCCGATCGTTCAGGCTCTGATCCAGGCAGCCAACAACGACAAGCAGGTCGCCGTCTTGGTGGAGGTGAAGGCGCGCTTCGATGAGGCGAACAACATCGAATGGGGCCAGATGATGGAGGATGCTGGTGTGCACGTCGCGTACGGCCTTGTAGGATTGAAGACTCACGCCAAAGGGACGCTGATCGTGCGCAGGGAGCACGATGCCCTTCGCACTTACTGCCATATTGGCACCGGCAACTACAATCCCAGAACGGCGCAGCTCTACACGGATCTCAGCTTGATGACGTGTGACCAGGAGCTAGGACAGGACTTGATCAGCCTGTTCCACTATCTTACGGGATATTCACCGGCTCAAACCTATCGGAAAGCGATTGTCGCGCCGCGAGATATGCGCGAGGCCTTCTACCGCCTCATCCGGCAGGAGGTGGCGCATCAGGAGCGCTTCGGCAACGGGCGCATTATCGCTAAGATGAATGCGCTGGATGATGTCGGCCTCATTCAGGAGCTCTATCGTGCCTCCCAAGCTGGTGTGCAGATCGATTTGATCGTCCGAGGTCACTGTTGCCTGCGTGCTGGACTGTCGGGTTACAGCGATCATATTCGGGTTCAGAGCATACTCGGGCGCTTCCTGGAGCACGGTCGCATCTTCTACTTCCACAATAATGACGAGCCCATCACGTTGATTGGGAGCGCCGATTGGCGGCAGCGTAACCTCGAAGAACGGGTGGAGTTGGTCGTGCCGGTGGAGGAGCCGCGGCTCCAAGAGCGACTCCGAGAGGTGCTGGAGGCTGCGCTGGAGGACAATTACCTCGCTTGGGACCTTCACAGCGACGGGCATTACCGTCGGCGCGTGCCAACCGAGGGTGCTGAAACCCACAATCTGCACGAAACGCTGATGGCGCGGGCGATGAGCAGAACGGAGTCTGCTGTAGCGCGCCCTTACCCCTAGTCAGGAGATGATCATACAATGTTTGAGCAGTTCCAAGGCGCTTGGCCGGCTCTTCTGACGCCGGCAACCCCGGAAGGCGGCGTCGAAGTCGGGGCTTTGAAGGAGCTCACTGCATACCTTTTGGAGAAGGGTGTAGATGGCTTTTACCTGTGCGGCTCTACCGGCGAGGGCGTTTTCCTGTCGGTGCTGGAGCGACAGAGGGTTGTCGAGGCCGTGTCCGAGGTGATCAACGGCCGGGTCCCGATCATCGTCCACGTCGGCGCGATCGCCACCCGCGACGCTGTGTGCCTTGCGGAACACGCCCGTGACGTCGGGGCTGAGGGGGTTGCCAGCATCCTGCCTCCCTTCCGCCGCGGGTTGGCCGAAACATATGTGCATTACGAGGCGATTGCCACCGCTGTGCCGGAGCTTCCATTCTATCCCTATCTTTTTGGGGGTGAGACCGATGCGCTGTCGTTGATGAAGGAGCTTCTTGTGCGTATCCCCAACGTGGCCGGCGCCAAGTATACGGGCCCCAATATGTATGAGCTACAGGCGCTCGTCAATCTCCGCGATGCGGGCTGGACAATCTTCTCTGGTATGGACCAGCAATGTCTCTTTGCAGCGATGTTTGGCTCGCCGGCCAATATCGGCAGCACCCTGAACTTGATGCCCGGCGCCTACAGAGCGCTGCGCGCTGCCTACGAGGGTGGAGACGTGATCGGAGCTCGCGACCTTCAAGTACGGGTCAATCGGGTGACCCGGATCCTGCAGGAGTACGGTATCTTTGGCGCAATTTTCGAGGCTCTGCGTTACCTCGGATTGGATTGTGGCCAGCCGCGTTTGCCCCATACCCCGTTCTCACCGGAGCGGCGTCCTGAGTTCCACGCTGCCTTGGAGGCAGTTGGCTTCGCCGATCTTGCTGAAACGTAGTCCGTAGACGGCACAGTCTCCGGCGTCAACTGACGACCCGGAGCTATCCTCGCATCGGCTTCCCCCTTTTTATCCTTGACTGCTCGCTGATATGTGTTACTCTATTTCGGCGCCGAATGTTTCGGCGCCGAAATAGATGACCCCAAAGTTGGGAGTATGTCGTAGACGCGTAGCGTTTTCAGAGAGGACAAAGGATGAGCACGGAACCGCCGAGCCCCGAGCTGGATGTTATCCAGAAATTCCTGACGCTCTACCGCTATATTCGTCGTTACGCGCGCAAGACACAGTGTGCGGGCGTCCGTGGACGCGAGTTCGCTACGTTGCGCCGTCTTTACGAGGCGGGTCCTTTGACCATCGGGCAGATCAGCGGGTACCTATTTGTCAGTGCCAGCTCTGCCTCCGAGTTAGTCTCGCGTATGGAGGAAGCAGGCTACGTGGCTCGCCGGCGTTCTACAGAGGACTGTCGTGTGGTCTATGTGGAGCTCACTCCGGAGGGGCGCCAGCTCGCGGAGACGACGCCACTGGGTGGCATTCCGTTGTTGCGGGAGCGTATCAAGACGTTGCCCCCAGAGCGCTTACAGTTGATTGACGACGCCTTCTCGAGCCTGATACAGATTATGGAGATTGATCCCAATGAATTCCAGTGATAACACTCGTGAGCCTGAGCCCGCGGAGAAGCCAAACGATCTCCAGATTCTGTTGCGCTGCTTCGGCTATCTCAAGCCTCACTGGCGTATTGCGGCCGGGGGATATCTACTGCTCTTTGTGATTAACGGGCTTGCTATTCTCAATCCTCAGTTTATCCGTGGTATCGTCGATACGGGCATCGCGCAACGCGACCTCACCTATCTTAGTTGGTCGGTCTTGGCTCTTCTGGGTCTGACCTTGCTGCAGGGCGTGCTCGGTTTCTTCCATGGCAATTGGATTGAGCAGGCATCTCAGAATGTCGCCTATGATCTCCGAAACGAGTTGTATCAGAAGCTGTCGTCGCTGTCATTTTCGTATCACGATCGCACCGAGGCAGGCCAGCTTCTGGCCCGGGCGATGCATGATGTCGAGCGGTTGCGCTTCCTCAACGGGCGGGCCACAATGCGCCTGATCGAGGGGCTGACCCTCCTGATCGTAACTATTATCGTCCTGGCGGTGATGAATCTCCAGCTCGCTCTGCTTTCCCTGATTACCATGCCGCTGCTTATGATCCAGGCTTATTACTATTCTAAGAATATGCGCCCGCTCTGGCGTTCTATTCGGGACCAGGTTTCGGAGATGACTACCTGGGTCGAACAGAATCTGCGCGGCGCCCGGATTGTCAAAGGTTTTGCCCAAGAGGAGGCAGAGATCAGGCGCTTTGACGAACAGAACCGGATCTGGTTCCAACTGGCGGAAAAGTCGGCGTTGGTCCGTGCATTGAACAACCCGGCCGTGCGCTTCTTCGCAGATATCGGCACGGTTGTCATCATCTGGTACGGCGGGCACCTTGTGGTCCGTGGATCTCTGACGTTAGGCGAGTTCGTGGCGTTTAGCGCCTATCTCAGCCAGTTGGCGGGACGGGTACGCACCCTGGGGCGCCTCGTTCCCTTTATGAGCGAAGCGGCAGCCAGCGGCGAACGAATCTTTGAGATTCTGGACGCGGAGTCTGAGGTCAAGGAGTCCCCCAATGCCGTGGATCTGCCGCAGGTCGCAGGCCGTGTGCGTTTTGAGAACGTCTCCTTTGCCTACTTCGGCCGGAGGACGGTCCTGGACGGGATTAATCTTGAGGCAAAGCCCGGTGATATCATCGCGTTGTTGGGCACCACGGGATCTGGAAAGTCCACGATCACCAACCTGATCCCTCGGTTCTATGATGTCTCTAAGGGCCGTGTTACGGTGGATGGCTATGATGTCCGGGATGTGACCCTCGACTCGCTTCGGGATCAGATTGGTATCGTCTTGCAGGAGACCACGCTCTTCGCCGCCAGCGTTCGCGAGAACATCGCCTTCGGCCGACTGGGCGCCACCGATGAAGAGGTCATAGAGGCCGCCAAAGCAGCCCAGGCCCATGACTTCATTATGGATATGCCGGACGGGTACGAGACGTATGTTGGCGAGCGGGGCGCAACGCTCTCAGGTGGGCAGAAGCAGCGTGTGGCGATCGCCCGGGCTCTGCTGAAGGACCCCAGAATCCTGATCCTGGACGACGCGATGTCGAGTGTCGATACTGAGACCGAACGTCTCATCCAGAAGGCTCTGGAACGACTTATGCGTGGACGGACCTCCTTCGTCATTGCTCAGCGTCTCAGCACTGTGCGAATGGCTGACCAGATTCTGGTCCTCGATAACGGCCATATCGTGGCACGTGGGACCCACGCGGAATTGCTGCACCGCTCCGGCCTCTACGCTGATATTTACGAGCGGCAACTGCGACCTCAGGAGGTCGAGGCGCTCATCGGCCCACGCGATCTCGCGCCCGTGCGCAGCGCAGGGAGGGCATAATGAGTTTCTCCATTGGCACGACGAATATGGGCCGTGGGCCCAGGGGTATGCTCCGGAGTCTCGGCAAGGAAGACGAGGAGCAAAAAAAGACCTTTGACATTCGTATCCTCGCGCGCTTGATGGTCTTTCTTAAGCCGCACTGGCGGAATATGCTCGGAGCTTTCTTTCTGATGGTGGTCTCGTCGGTCATCGGGCTTGCGGTGCCCTACCTGACCAAGATCGCTGTTGATCAGCACATTGCGGACGGCAATCTGACCGGGCTCAATCAGATCGCGCTTGCGATGGCAGGGGCTTTTGTGTTGCTGTACGTTGCCTCTGCGGCTCAGCAGTACCTGCTCGCGAAAACAGGACAGGACGTGTTGGGGGAGATGCGAGCCCAGCTGGTTCGCCACCTTCAGGAATTGCATCTGGGTTACCACGATACTCATATCATCGGTGTGACGATCTCGCGCGTCTTCAGCGACGTGGGAGTGATCAACGATCTGCTCTCTCAAGGGCTCATCAGCATTTTCAGCGACATCCTGACACTGGGCGGCATTGTGGTCGTGATGCTGACGATGAGCCCACGGTTGGCGCTCTTCACTTTCAGTGTGATGCCGCTTATGGTCATCGCGACGATGATCTACGCCCGGCACGCAAAGCGAGCCTACCGAGAGATGCGGACCACGGTTGCGGAGGTGGTGGGCGATTTGGCCGAGGATCTGGCTGGGATGCGGGTCATCCAGGCTTTCGCTCAGGAGGACACCACCCAGGAGCGGTTTGACGAGATCAACCGTGCGAATCGCGATGCTCACATTCGCGCAACCTCTCTCTCCTTCGTCTTCATGCCAGCGGTTCAGTTTCTGGGTACGTTGGCGACGGGGGTTGTGCTGTGGTTCGGCGGGCGGGCGGTGGTGAATGAGGCGCTGACGCTGGGTGTGATTGTAGCCTTCCTGGCCTACGTTACACAGTTCTTTCGCCCCATTCAGGAGCTCAGCCAGATCTACACGACGATGCAGTCAGCGATGGCGGGCGGCGAGCGAGTCCTGCAATTGCTGGACACCGAACCGGGAGTCCCTGACAGGCCCGGAGCCACGCCGATGCCGCCGATCGAGGGGCGTGTTGAGCTGCGGGACGTCACCTTTGCCTATCGTGACGACGAACCCGTGCTTCGCGATGTGAACATCGTGATTGAGCCAGGTGATACCGTGGCGTTGGTGGGGCCAACCGGGGCTGGCAAGACTTCGATCTCCAATCTGATCGCGCGTTTCTATGAAGCCACTGAGGGTGCGGTTTTGATCGACGGCATCGATGTGCGAGATGTGACACAGCAGTCTCTGCGGAAGCAAATGGGCATTGTGCCTCAGGACCCGTTCCTTTTCTCCGGCACGATTGCTGATAATATCCGTTTCGGCGATCCGGAAGCGTCGGATGAAGCTGTTCGGGAGGCGGCACGTCTCTCAAACGCCCACGAATTTATTATGCGAACACCTGAAGGTTATGAAACTCAGATTCAGGAAGGCGGTGTTAATCTGTCGCTCGGGCAACGCCAGCTATTGTGCATAGCCCGGGCAGTTTTGGCCGATCCGCGTATCCTGATCCTGGATGAGGCGACCTCCAGCGTGGACACAATGACAGAAGCGCTCATCCAGGATGCGCTGGATCAGCTCCTTTCGGGTCGTACGGCTGTTGTGATCGCACATCGCTTGAGCACTATCCGCAAAGCGGATATGATCTGTGTGATCGAGGATGGCAGGATTGTTGAGCGTGGCACTCACGAGGCCTTGTTGGTGAAGGGCGGCCTCTATCGCGAGCTATACGAGCGACAGTTTGTGGACGCGGTTGTGGCGTGACCTCACTGTCCAACACATAGAATTGCAGATGCAGAGCTAACTACTATTTACAGAGCGAAGGTTGAATATGAAAACTCTAAGGTTTCTCTTTGGATACACGAGGAATCAGCGGAAGGCGCTGGTCATTACGGTTGTCAGTATGGTCCTGCTCACCGGGGTCCAGCTGCTGGATCCTCAGGTCATCCGGGAGATGACGGCTATCGTCAAAGATCCTCTTCTGGACGTGCAGGCTTATACGGAATCTCCAAGCTTGATCCAGTCGCTGGCACTCTTAGGCGTAGAGAACCGGGCCGCGGTCACAGCTACTCAGGTCATTGGACGGCTTGCCGTGGTGGCGTTGATTCTCTTCCTGGTGCGCGGGGTCTTCCGATTCCTGCGTAGCTATATGGCCCATGTGGCCGGTTGGGGCGCGGTCGCTGAAGCGCGCAAGGACATTTACCGTCATCTGCAGCGCCTCTCCCTACACTTCTACGAAGATCGTAAGGTCGGCGATCTGATGTCGCGTATGGTTAACGACTCCGATATGTTCGAGACGTTGGTCGCGCACGCGATTCCCGACACTCTGGTCAACGTCTTGCTCTTCTTCGGGGTCGCCGCGATCCTCTTTAGCTACAGTGCGCAGTTGATGTTACTCACACTTGTGCCGATCCCTTTGATCGTGCTGGCCGCGAGAGGGTTCACAAAATACGTACGCCCGGCCTTTCGACAGCGGCAGAAGGAGTTGGGAGATCTCAACGCGTCGCTCAACGACAATCTGTCGGGTATCCGAGAGATCAAGGCCTTCACACGCGAAGAGATCGAGTCAGACCGGATTGGGGAGCATATTGACCGGTATCGGGATTCTCTCCTCCGCGCGCTGCGGCTGATGGCGACGTTCCATCCTTTCGTGGAGTTCGCGTCATCGCTGGGCACGCTGGTGCTTATCTACTTCGGCGGGCGTCTCGTCCTGGGCCAGACGTTGCCATTGGAGGACCTGGTTGCCTTTTTCCTCTATCTTAACCTCTTTTATCAGCCGGTTCGTGCGCTCAGCGGCGCCTGGGAGAACATCCAGCACGCGATCGCTGGCGCGGAGCGTGTGTCTGAACTCCTGGAGGAGGAGCCCGATGTGGCGGAGAAGCCCGATGCCGTCGAGCTGCCAGGTCGTGCGGAGGGACGTATCGATTTCACCGACGTCAGCTTCAGATACGTCGAGGGGCAGCCGGTTCTGGAAGATGTTGATCTGCATATTCCAGCCGGGAATGTCGTCGCACTCGTTGGGCCGACAGGTGTTGGCAAGAGCACCCTGGCGAGCCTCATCCCGCGTTTCTACGATGTCACAAAGGGATCGGTCAAACTGGACGGCTATGATGTCCGGGATCTGACACTGAAGAGCCTGCGTCAGCAGATCAGCATTGTGTTGCAGGATGTCTTCCTCTTCCACGGGACGGCGCGCGAGAACATCCTCTTCGGTCGGCCCGATGCCACCGAGGAGGAGGCGATCGAGGCTGCTAAGGTCGCCAACGCTCACGAGTTCCTCGAGGGTCTGCCGGACGGGTATGACACGATCATTGGTGAGCGAGGTGTCAAGCTCTCTGGGGGACAGAAGCAACGTCTCGCTATCGCACGGGCTGTCTTGAAGGATGCGCCGATTCTGATTCTGGATGAGGCGACCTCCTCGGTCGACACACAGACGGAGCTCCTGATTCAACAGGCGCTTGAGCGGTTGATGGTCGGACGGACGACGCTCATCATTGCGCATCGCCTGTCGACAATTCGAAGTGCGGATACGATCGTGGTGCTCGAGGGTAGCCACATCACCCAGATGGGTACTCACGAGGAGCTTATGGCAGAGGAGGGTCTCTACCGTCAGCTAAACGAGGTTCAGAACGAGATGGAACCGCGCTATGAGATGATCCGGGACCGACGGCGCGTTGCTGCTCAAGCGCAGGCATAAGCAAGATCCAGGAGATGCAGAGACATCACGTCCCATTTGTAAGGGGCGTGATGTCTCTGTTGGAGTCCAGAGGATGTACGTGCCGCGTCATTTCAAGGATGGGAGAAACGTCACTTCTACTTGTGCATATTTATGGTAAGATTCAACCTTGGGTTGGCCCCCATATCTTGTAGGAGGATTCAATTCTATGTTTCAACGGAGACTAACGACCCTAGTTTCACTTATCGTCCTGGTTGGCATAATGTTCGGGCTTGGTGCCTGCGCTACCTCTTCCTCGGAAGGGAGTGACCGCCGTGCCGAGTCGACGCCCACACCGATTCCCACGTCGGTGGTGCCCACAAACCCGACATATCAAGTGCAGCGCGGCACCGTGATCCGCGAACTGCAGTTCACGGGGCGCGTGGCGCCAGTTCAGGAGGAAGAACTCTTCTTCAAGACCGGTGGCTACGTGGACGCGGTATATGTGCGACGTAATGACCAGGTCGAGGCCGGCGATCTGCTGGCCGAGTTGGAGGTGACGGATCTCAAGAACCAGATTACACAGTCCGAGGCTGAGTTACAGGCGGTGCAGCTCGACTACGACCGGCGGATCACCGAGGCGACTAATAACGTCCGGGGTGCCGAGCTTCGAGTGGCCAAGCTTCAGGCGAGTGGGAACGACTCGCAGATTCTCAGTGCGCGTATCAATCTCGAGAGAGCTCAAGAGCGGCTGGCAAACGCTCAGGATGAGTACAATAAGTCACTGGACCGTCATTGGGAGCGACCGGAGGTTCGAGAAGCCTACGCGGACGCCGTCCGAGAGGCCCAGTGGAACCTGGATATGGCACAGGCGCAGTATAATGACGCGTTGAATGCGCGTGCGCGCATTGCCTACGATATCGAGCTGGCCCAGATGGACCTGGACTTAGCGCAGTTGCGCTTGGCTGAGATCCAGACTGGCGTGGATGTGACCCGGACCGTGCTCTCGTTGAACCGCCTGCGGGATCAGCTCAACGACGCTCGTATTGTTGCGCCCTTTGATGGCGTGATTCTGCAAAATAACGTGATGGAAGGCAGGCAGGTTCAGGGTTACTCTGCGGTGATGACCCTGGCGGACCCGACGGAACTCGAGATAAGCGCCGATCTCCAGAGCAGTGAGATGAGCGAGCTCTCTGAGGGTGCGGAAGTAGTGGCCGAGTTCGTCAACCGACCGGGTGAGGAGTTCACCGGTGTGATCCGTCGCCTTCCCTATCCCTATAGTGGAGGGGGGCTGGGAGAGGCGGTCGATGATGACGATTCATCGGTGCGTATCACACTGGATAACGCCGACCAGACGGAGTATGCTTATGATCTCGGCGACCGCCTACGCATGACCGTCGAACTCGAACGCGCCGAGGACGCCCTGTGGCTGTCTCCGCAGGCGGTGAGGACCTTCGAGGGTCGATCGTTCGTCGTGCTTCAAGAGGGCGGCGCACAGATCCGGCGCGATGTCCGGTTGGGCATCCGGGCGGAGGACCGCGTCGAGATCGTTGAGGGTCTCGAAGAGGGGCAGACTGTGGTTGCGCCTTAACCTATGTGCGCATCGATACTGATATACTCAGCCTGATATGCCGTTCTTGTACCGTCTCCGAGCCGTTGTCGTCGTCGTAGTAAAGCGGGTGACCTCCCAGCCCTGGTTGGTGCTAGCGACCACCCTGGGGCTGGTGGTCGCCATTGCTCTGATGATGAGCATTCCGATCTACGCCGATGCCGTCTACCATCGTATCTTCCTTGAGAGTATCGCGCCGGAGGGCAGCACCCCGGATGTGATGCCTCCCTTCACGTTTCTCTTTCGCTACGACGGCAGCATCTACGGTTCCCTGGAGTGGGACGAGTTGTCGACAGTAGATGACTACCTCACCAATCAGGGGGCGGCTTCTCTCGGGCTGCCACTCCAACTCGTTGTCCGCTACGTCACCACCGATCCGTTTGGGCTCTTTGCGGATGAAACCACCGCATTTGAGAACACGAGTTCGCCGCTGGTGTGGTCAAGCTTCTCGTTCATCAGTGATCTTGAGAATCACGTGACGATGGTCGAAGGTCGCTTTCCGAATGTGTCCCAGTCCGCTGACGGTGAACCCGTCGAGGTGATGATCCACGAGAACCTTGCGGTTGATCTGGGCGCACAGGTCGGTGAGACCTACCTGGCCTATACCAGGATCCGTTCCGAGGACGGATTTGTCTCCACAGTCCAGATACCGGTTCGATTTGTCGGCATCTGGCTCCCCGAGGATGAGACCGATTCTTTCTGGTTGTTCCGACCCAACGCTTTCGTCGAACGTATGTTGATCCCGGAAGGCACGTTTGCCACGGCGGTCAGCTCAGCTATGCCGGGTGAGGTGTACACAGCGGCGTGGCACATGGTGATGGACGGGCAGGATATCCATCACAATGACGCGGGCACGCTGATTCGGCGTATCTTGAGTGTGGAGCAGCGCGCGAGAAGCATCCTACCGAATACTGCGCTGGGTAGATCCCCGTTGGATGCCTTGCTGGACTATCGGCGTTCGGCAAATCTGCTGACCATTCTGCTGTACGCGTTTAGCATTCCGATTCTTGGCTTGTTGCTGGCTTTCATCACGCTGACTGCCGGACTGGTTACCGAGCGGCGACGCAATGAGGTTGCCGTCCTGCGCAGCCGGGGGGCTATGGCGCTCCAGATGGTTGGGATGGCGGCGTTGGAGAGCCTGTTGCTCGGTGCAGCTGCATTGGCTATCAGCGCTCCGGTCGGTATGGCCGTGGCTCGATTGATCGGCCAGACGCGAAGTTTCCTGGATTTCTCTGCTCAGTTGGGCGTCCTGCGTGTAGCGGTCACAACAAACACCCTCCGATTTGGTGTTGTGGCCGTTGTGATCGGCGTGGTCGCCCAGATACTGCCTACCTTTGGGGCCGCAGGGCACACCGTCGTATCGTATAAGCGCGAGCAGGCGCGCATGAGGCGTAAACCCTGGTGGCAAAGGGCGTGGCTCGACGTGTTGTTGTTGATCCCGGCAGGATATGGCGCCTACCTGCTGCGAAACCAGGGCAGCGTCGTTCTCCTGGAGGAGAGCTTCGGCAACAGGCCGTTTCAGAATCCGCTTCTCTTCCTGGTGCCGGCGCTGGGCATCTTCGCACTGACGCTCTTCTTTTTGCGCGTTATTCCTCTGATTATGTCAGCTATCTCCTGGATCGCTGCCCGCACGAAGGCAGTGGGACTGCTGATGGCAGTGCGACATCTCGCCCGTACGCCGAGCTTCTACAACACGCCCTTGATCCTTTTGATCTTAACCCTGAGCCTTTCGGCGTTCACGGCCTCCCTGGCCGATACGTTGGACCAGCATCTCTACGACAAGACATACTATCAGGCTGGCGCTAATCTGCGCTTCCTGGATCGAGGTCAAGGGGCCGACACCTCCCTCACTAGCTTCTTGGAGGGATCGGGCGATGCGGAGGGAGCGGGCGACGCGGAGAGTGAAGGGCCACGCTGGCTCTTCCTGCCGGTGACGGAATATCTCAACTCTCCGGGTGTTGAGGCCGTGACGCGCGTTGCTCGTTATCCGGCGGTAGCCAACATGAGCGGAGGTCGATTTGCCGGTGTCTTTATGGGTGTCGAACGGGCAGCTCTTCCTTCGATTGCCTTCTGGCGCAAGGACTTCGCGTCGGAAAGCTTGGGCGGGCTGATGAACGGCCTGGCTGTAGAGCGTGGCGGTGTATTGGCACCGCGCGATTTTCTCGCCGAGAACGTCCTGAGGGTCGGTGACACCATACGCATCGAGGTGGTTACCTATGGACAGCGCACGCCGGTGGACCTCAAAGTGGTCGGCTCGTTCGACTACTTTCCTACCTGGTATCCCTCGGAAGGTCCGCTCTTTGTCGGGGACGTGGATTATCTTTTTGAGCAGGCCGGACAGCAGTATCCGTATGAGGTCTGGATGGACCTGGCGCCGGAAACGGATATCACAGCGCTTGTCGAGGATGAGCTGAACCTCTATACCTACGATTGGTTTGCCCCTCAGTTGCAGATCATCGCGGAGCAGGAGCTGCCGGAGCGTCAGGGGCTGTTTGGCCTTCTCTCGGTCGGCTTCGGATCGGCTGCCGTGTTGACGGTGGTTGGCTTCCTTTTGTATGCGCTCTTTTCCTTTCGACGGCGCTTCATTGAGTTTGGTGTCTTGCGCGCTGTTGGGTTGTCTTCGAAGCAGATGTCTGCATTCTTGGGCTGGGAGCTGGCGCTATTGATTCTGATTGGAGGGGCTTTGGGTACGCTCTTGGGGGGATTCATGAGTGATTTCTTCATTCCCTTCTTGCAGATCGGCGTCGATGAGGCCTCGCGGATTCCACCTTACCACGTCGACGTCGCCTGGTCGGCGATTTTCCGCATCTATGTGCTTTTTGGGGTGTTGTTTGTGGCTGCACTTATCGCATTGATCGTTATGCTGCGCAGGATGAGGATCTTTGAGGCTGTCAAGCTTGGTGAGACCGTCTAGGGTGGATATTTGCGACCCTGTAGCTGAAGGAAGTGATTTATGGCAGAACGAATAGAGAGTGTCCAGACGGATGAACGCTCGCAACCCTTCATCGTTTGTGACAACTTGGTGAAGATATATAAGGTTGCGAATCTTGAGGTGGTGGCCCTCCAAGGATTGGATCTCGTGGTCCAATCCGGTGAGCTGCTAGGCATCGTCGGTGCCAGCGGCAGCGGCAAGTCGACACTGATGAATGTCCTCGGGGGATTAGACCGACCGTCGGCCGGGCGCGCGTGGGTGGATGGCAAAGATCTCTTGAAGCTCTCGAATAAGGAGCTCAATGAGTACCGCCGTTCCGATGTGGGATTCGTGTGGCAGCATGGCGCGCGCAACCTGATTCCCTATCTGAATGCTTTTGAGAACGTCAAGCTTCCTATGACGTTGGCCGGTCAGGCGGGGCGCCAGGTAAACAAACGCGCCGAGGCGCTCCTGGAGGTGGTCGGGCTGGGGGAGCGGATGCGCCACAAGCTCTCTGAGCTCTCCGGCGGTGAGCAGCAGCGCGTGGCTATTGCCGTGGCTTTGGCCAACGAACCAAAGCTTCTGTTGGCGGATGAGCCAACAGGCGAGCTGGACTCCGCCACGGCGCTGACGATCTACGAATTGTTCAACGACCTGAATCAGGAATTCGGCGTGACGACCTTGATTGTCAGCCACGATCCCAGCCTTGCTCGTCACGTCCATCGGGTCGTCGCCATACGCGATGGCCGGCTCGCGACGGAGACTGTGCGCTCGCGGTCGAACGGCTCCTTCCTGAATCACCTCGGTGAGGGTGCGGCATCCCAGCGCGATGACGGGATGGAGGAGATCTTTGAGGAGCTGACAGTTGTCGACTCGGTCGGGCGTTTGCAGATCCCGAAGGAGTACCTGGCTCAGTATGGCATCAAGGGACGTGCACGGATTGAGATGACCGAGGAGGGTATTCTCGTCTTGCCGGCCGATCATGTGGATTTGGAGCACGTTCAGGATGCCGAGGCGCTGGCTACCGGTTTTGAGGAAGCCAAAGCGTCTCGTGGTCTCAGCGGCTTCCTGAACCGGCTGGTGCGCGGTGAGTTCAAACGGAATAGTGGAGAGTAGCGTATGGCAACAAGGTTACGTCCAACACAGTTGGATATCACCGATTTCGACTATGCGATCCAGACAGAGAATCTCTGGCGCATCTACAAAATCGGCCATGACATCGAAGTGCCCGCCCTTCGCGGCCTGGATCTCCAGATCGAACCCGGTCACTACATCGCGCTCAAGGGACGTTCGGGCAGTGGTAAGACGACGCTGCTCAACTGTTTGAGCGGTTTGGATCGCCCTACTGAGGGAGGTGTGCAGGTTCTGGGGCACGATCTTTCGGAGCTCAGTGATCGCCAGTTGACGCAATGGCGGCGTGAGCAGTTGGGTTTCGTCTTTCAGTCCTTTGGACTCTTGCCGACGCTCTCAGCCTATGAGAACGTTGAGTTGATGCTGCGTATCACGGGGACGCGCGCGCGCGAGCGTCAAGATCGGGCTATGTACTGCTTGGATTTGGTGGGATTGCGTAAGTGGGCTGATCACCGTCCCTACGAGCTCTCCGGTGGCCAGCAACAGCGTGTCGCTATCGCGCGTGCGTTGGCCAATAGCCCGCTGCTGATCCTGGGCGATGAACCGACCGGTGAGCTTGATAGCGAGACGGCCCGTGAGATCCTCGGTCTTTTCCAGCGCATCGTCCACGAGGAGAAAATCACGATTCTGATCGCCTCACACGACCCGCTGGTCGATGATTACGTGGATACGATCCTGCAGCTCAAGGATGGTCAGATCGTTGCGTGAGGCGGGCCGCCGGTAAAGAGAAAACGGGCTCGTTTGGTTCTCCCGCTCTTCCGGGTGGATGCGCTCTTAGCCGCGGACCATCGCCGTCCAGATACCACTCTGAACCACCACGTCATCCTGGTTCAGGACCTCAACGTTGAATGTCACCAGCCCCCCTTGATATCCAGGCACGGTATGCTTGCGGCGGAACGTGACGCACACGCGTATCGTGTCGTCGATTTTGACGGGCGCCCGGAACTTCCAACGGAGCTGGGTAAAGGCCTCGAGTATCCCGGCTTGAGGCATCCCTTCCTGGGCGAGCCCGGTGGCGATGGCGAGAATCAGGGCGCCGTGCGCAATGCGGCTGCCGTAAGGCGTGGTGGCAGCGTAGGTCTCATCGAGGTGCAGCGGGTGTTCGTCCCCGGACAGCCGCGCGAAGGCCTTAATGTCGCGTGCTGTGATGGTGCGGAGCTTGGACTCGACCCTAAAGTCCTCATCAAGGGACTTGAAGTTTAGCTCACTAGATTCCTTCATCTACACATCTTCCAAGCTCCGTAGGAACCCCGGTCAACTAGATCTCTGTGAGCGTGCGGCGGAACAGCCCCTCGTAAGCCTTCACCGTTCTCTGTGTCGAGAAGCGCTCGGCGATCTCCTCGGCGGGGCGTATATACGCTTGTGGGTGGTTGAGGACCTTCAGGATCGCGTCTGCCAAACCGTTCGGGTCGCCGATCGGTGCAATCTCACCCATTCCGGTCTGCAACACTGGCTGTCGCACGCCTGGAAGGTCGCTAGCCACGCTGGGCGTCCCGCACAGCATCGCTTCAACCTGGACCAGCCCAAAAGACTCTGTCGAGTT
>CAZPJP010000001.1:77539-86946 GCA_964586915.1 uncultured Anaerolineales bacterium | reverse complement strand
AAGCACCACATCGCGGCCTCCAGGCTCTCGACGACGTAGCCGGTGCCGCGGATCGCCTCCTCGCTCTTCTGTCGATAGTCGCCGCGGGCGATGGCCACGATTTTGGGCTTGCCCGCGAAGCTCTCGCGGTCGGCCAACGCGACCTCGTCTTTGGGTTTGCCCGCAAGAGCGCGCACGACGATCCGCGCGAAGAGGCGGCTGGCATCGAGGCACTCCTCGGCGCCATGCGTGGTTCTCGAGCTCTCCGCCGCGTAGTGGGCCGCGACCTCGATGTCGGGGAAATAGAACATCGGGACGGGGGACAGGCGCATAATGCACCCGTTCCCCGCCGAGTAGGGATCCGTCGAGCCAGCGAAGGGCTCACCGGTGCGGCGATAGGTCTGCAGCGCCGCGCTGACCGTGCCGCCGATGTCGAAACAGGTCCCAGTACTGCTCAGATAGCCCGTCTTGGCCCAACGGCAGTAACGCTCCATCTGGTCGCGGGCATCGAATCCACTGCGCTCGACAAGGCTGGTCGCCAGGCAGAGCGCCATCGACGTGTCGTCGGTCCATTGGCCCGCGCGTAGGCCAAAGGGCCCATCGCCGACCATATCGGTCAGGCGTTCAAAGCTTCCCCGCGCGCGGAACTCCACCGCAGTGCCCACCGCGTCTCCCACGGCAAGGCCAAGAAGACAGCCACGAAACCTGTCCTGTTGGTCCATACTACTCCCTCCCCCCTTCTCCCTACTCCCATCCCCAGCTGACCGCTGAGAGCTGACAGCTGTTTCATGTTGTGAAGTCAGGTGTTGACGAGCGTATCTCCACCGTCCGTGAGCCAGGCCAGGTTGAAACGCGCCAGCGTGATGCGCTCGTAGGGGCCCTCAGCGCCGCGCTCGTAGAGGCAGCAGATGTTCATATCCGGCGCGATGCAGAGATCCGAGTAAGCCGCGGGTCCCGCGTGCAGCAGTCGCCCGACCGGCCAGGTGCGGCATTCGTCATAGCTGAGGCGGACCGTCAGGTGGTCCCGCGTGCGGCTGGCGGGGTTGGCAAAGAGGACGCGGTTGCGGTCGTGCGTCGATGCCGTCGTGAAGCGGCAGACGCTGGCCTCGCAGATCGGCTCGAGCAGGGCGGCGTCGTGGACGATGGGCGCGAAGCTCGCGCCTCCGTCCCGGCTCCAGGCGACGGCCCGATAGTTGCCCCCCTCCGGCAGCGGAGACTTATTGCGGCAGTTCAAGTAGAGCCAGCCGTCGACGGTCTCCACGGCTGTCGACTCGTTGGTGCCCTCGTCGGCGCTCCCGCCGATCTCCCAGGTGGCGCCGTGGTCGTCGCTGTAGATGACGTGGGAGTGATAGGGATCTTGACGGGTGTAGTTCTCGAAGACGATGTGGTCGCAGGCTACGAGCAGGCGTCCACTCTGGAGTTGGATGCCGTGACCAGGGCCGGTGGAATACCAGGACCACGCCGCAGGCTTGACGTCCGCTGTGATCTCCCAGGGCTCGGCCCAGGTGGCGCCGTCGTCGTCGCTGTAGGTCATCCAGACCTGCCGCGGGGCCTTGCCCTCGCAGATCATCGTCTCGTCGCCGTCCTTCAGGTTCTTGCAGAAGGGCAGCCAGATCCGTCCGGTCTCTCGGTCGACGACGGGCGCGGGGTTGCCACAGACCCAGCCCTCATCGGTCGCGACGACCTGAACGTCCTCGAAGTTATGGCCGTTGTCGAAACTCCGCCGCAGGAAGAGGTCGATCTGGTCCGAGTCCCGCCCCGTGTACTTACGCGCCTCGCAGAAAGCCAGGATCGTACCCCAGGTCGTAACCGCCAGCGCGGGAATGCGATAGCGGGCGTAGCCGCCCTTGCCGCTGATGAAGAGATCCTGCTGCTCGAAGCACTCCATTGAGTAAGCCCTTGGGCCAGGCTGTCTGGATGAAACTCAACCGCGCACGGGCTTGCGCCGCTGCGCCTGCTGGCGCCGGACGGCCTGAGCGGCGCCGCGGAAGCGGTCGGGGTCGGTGATCTGTCGCCGGTAGGGTTTCTCCAGATCGGGCTCGATCAGGCGCTTAAGCTTCTCGATGTCGCCGGCCCTTAGCTGCTGCTGGCGCAGCGCCAGGCCCAGCGCATAGTTCGATGCCCCGAGCGCCCACGACCACTCGCGCCGGAGTTCGTCGGCGCGGAGGTCATAGGCGCGCTTGTCCCAGGCCTTCGCCGATTGCTCGGCGTCGTCATAGACGTCTCGGAGGGCGGTCCCCGCCACCGACAATAGGTCACGTGCCAGCTCAGGATCCTCGTCAAGAAGCTCCGGCATGTGCACCAACAGGATCTCCGCAATCACCCGCAGTTGTTGATTTCGTTCTTTGATAGTCACAAACGCTTCACCTCACAACCCGGCCACGCTCAGGGGAGACGCGAGCGGATAGCCTCCTTGGCCTGAGCGCCCAGGCGCTCCAGTTGCTCCACCAATCCCACGTTCTCGCGTTCAATATAGTAAGCGACGCCCACTGCCCCCGGACCGGAATGCACACCCAACTCGACGGGGACGCGGGTCAGATAGCTCTCCACGACGTTCAGACGCCCCTTGAGGGCCTCGAGCAAGGAGGCGCCCTCCTCCTCGTCCTCAGCGTAATGGACCGTCAGCCGGGTCGGAGCATCGCGCGCTTCCTCGACCGTCTTCTCAATGAGGATCTCCAGGCCCTTGGACCGCCGCCGCGCCTGCCCCATCAGGCTCACGCGATTATCCTTCACACGAACCAGAGGTTGAATGTTGAGAAAACTACCGACCCTGCCGGCGGCGCTGGACAGACGACCGCCCTTGAGGGCGTAGGTGACGCTCTCCAATAGAGCGATGACCCCAGCGTTGGGGACGGCCGATCTGGCTTTAGCGACCACTTCCTCCAGAGTCGCGCCCGCCAACGCGGTGCGGGCCGCCTCCAGTGTGATAAAGCCTTCGGCCATGGCTGTGGTCTCGGTATCGACGACGACCACTGGTACAGGGCTTTCGTGCCCGGCGACCTCGGCGGCACTGCAGGTGCCGCTCTGTTTCCCCGCCAAGTGGACCGAGACGATGGCCTTGGCCCACTCCGCCAACTCCCGGTATACCTCAGCAAACTTAGCTACGGCTGGTACGCCAGTGTGCACCTCCATCTCGGGATCCGCCCGGAGCTTCGCGAAGAACGCCGGCGGATCGATCGTCTCACCGGAGATGTAGGTCTCATTGCCCATATGGACCCAGTAAGGCACGACACGAATATTGTGCTGCCGGAGCAGCTCGACCGGAATGCCCGCTGCGGAATCAGTAACAACCGCGACCGAAGGGGTGGTGTTCAAGGTTATCTCCTGACGCTTGCGTGGGCTAAGCCCGGCACGATTCAATTTCTTCGCTCTAGCGCTCAAACGGATTGGTATTTGACGCGCATTCTGGTACGATTGCAAGCAATATCGACCCGAATTTGGTAACCTGATCCTGCACCGCGTTTGGCGCTGGCGTTTGCGTTTCAATCCTGACAGATACCGATTCTGCCAAGGAAAGTGTACACACTTCATCCCAGGATGCAAACACGAGATAGGGGTCAGCGGGCATCGGAAACACATCAGGGCGCCCCGAGTTGCCAAGATCGCAATGGGAGGACAGAGAGATGGCACGCACAGCCGTCTTTGCCGGACTTATCGTGGACGAGAGGGATCGCGCCGTTGACATCACCCACGTGGGCCAGGAGGCCTACTACGTCGTGGACGACGATGGCTTCCTGCGCCACGTTCCCTCGGAGGATGTGGATCGGGAGGTGCTGAGGACGCTTCAGGAGAGCGTTCTCGCCAACCGCGAGGCCGTTGTGGCGGCGATGCTGGACTACCTGGGCCAGGACGATCTCTTCACGAAGGCAGCGATCGAATCGTCGATCGGCAAGATGGACGAGCAAATGCAGCAGCTGCTCGACGTCGGCCTGCCGGAGGAGGCGCGACAATGGCTGGGCCTGATGGGCTTCCGCGTCGTGATTGATGTCCACGGCGAGGTCGTCGACGTCGAGATGCCCGGCACCGTCGACTACGACGACGAGTAACCGCGCGCCAGACGCCCCACCGGGGCGTCTCTACACTGGGCCCAGGATGCGCTCGACTTTCTGCTGCAGCCTCCGGAAATGCGAGCCCCGCCAGTAGACCTGGTCACAGGATCTGCACTGGTAGAATGTCTCGTGCTCCCGCGCCACCTTAGGCGGGAGCTGGTCGGCGACCGCCGCTTTGTCGACCGGCTGCAGAACTCCATTGCACCGCAGGCAGCGCGTAAAGGGCCGCGCCTGATCCCTTAGATCAAAGCGCTCGACCACCTCCTGTGCCTGCGCGGGCGGATCGGTGGCTCGGAGCCAGTATCCGTGGGTCACCGTCCTGTGCTTGAGCAAGCCGATATCGCGGGTGAGGATGATGCGATGCTCTTCCTGAGCCCGCTCGACGATCTCCGAATCCTCGTAGTCATTGCGATAGCGAGTATCGAAGCCTAGGAGCCGCAGCAGCCGCGCCAGTTTCCCCAGATGGACATCGAGGATGAAACGTGTCTCACGCAGCGGCTGGGGCCGCACCTCGACGACGTCGCTGACGTCGAGGCTCTCGAAGACAGGATAGACGGCGACGCGGTCACCGGCCTGCAGTTGATAGTCGAATCCCACGGAGACGCCGTTGACGAGAATCAGCTCGACCTCCGCATGGGGCACGCCGATGGCCTCAATCGTGTCCTTCACCGCCGGCTCGCCTCGAAAGGCGTAGGAAAAAGATCGCTGTCGCCACTCCCGCGGCAGAAAGTCGTTGAGCTCAGCATAGAAGCGAAACTCTGCCTGTTTCTGCATACCGCCGCACCTCCGTAGATGCATTCCGGTAAGGGAAGTATAGATCAAGACTGTCGCAGTTGTAGCTCCCGGTGCGACAGGAGCGACAGCCCAAGACAGACACTATCGCCGTCGGGTTATGCTATAATGAGCACCCGACAAATATGCAGGGAGGTAAGATGGATTTTGGTACGTGGTTGTCGGCGTTCGGCCTGATCTTCATCGCCGAGTTGGGTGACAAGACACAACTGGCGGTGGTCTCGCAGACGTGCAAGTTCCGCAAGCCCTGGCCAGTTTTCCTGGGTGGCAGCCTTGCGTTGACGGTCGTCACTGCATTGGGCGCGGCAGGGGGGCGCATCCTCAACTCCCTCGTGCCTCAGGACGTGATCCGCATCGTGGCCGCATTGGCTTTCGGCGTGATGGGCTTTCTCACCTGGCGTGAGGGACGCAGAGCCGAGGCAGAGGCGTGCGAGCTCCTGGCGGGGGTCGGGTGCGAGCGGGGGGCCGGGTCCTGGGATTGGCGGGCCTTTGCAGGAACCTTCAGCCTGCTCTTCCTGGCGGAGCTCGGGGACAAGACCCAGCTGGCGGTGCTGGGACTCTCCAGCAAGCAGACCTCGGCCTGGCTGGCCTTCGCCGGCGGCTCTCTGGCATTGACGGCAGTGACGGCGATCGGGGTGTTAGGCGGCGAGAGGCTCTGCGAATGGATTCCAAAAGGGGTGCTGCTGCGGCTCTCCGCGGTAGCCTTCTTGATGATGGGCGCGCTGATGAGCCTCGGCCTGATCTAGTTTAGATGGCGCGGAGGCAAGGTCAGACGTCGCCCGTAAGAGGAGGCGCGACAGATGCAGGATAACACGCAGGAAGTGCACGTCTACGGCAGCGGTCGCGAATTCGTCGTGGTTCCAGTGGTGACACCAAACGAAGGTACGCGTACCGAGGTGCGGCCCGTTCAGCGCGTCAGCATCACCCTGGGACGACCGACGACGGTCGAGCTGGCGAGGGCGCTTCGGGAGAGCCGAGCCTGGATCGAGACCTATCAAGAAACCGGCCGCAGCGGTCAGGCGCCGAGGATCGAGCCCTGGGACGGGGATGCAGGACGATGGTGGGCCCACAACCTGCTCTTTGTCGTGTTGCGGTGGGAGGAAGATGCCGTAGTCTTCGCGCCCCAAACGCGTTCGGCAGAGGGCATGTGGGAGACAGCTGCGGCGCAGAGACTCCCCTCCGACACCTCGGCGATGGCCTTGGCCGAGACGCTCATCGCATATCTCGGCGAGCAGTTGCACTAGATGAAAGCGTCCAACGATAAAAAAAGGGCCACACCAAGTTCCCGCCTGGTGTGACCCCGTGCTCCTCGGGCTGGACTCGAACCAGCAACCAACCGGTTAACAGCCGGTCGCTCTGCCAATTGAGCTACCGAGGATTGTTGACTACGGGCCGTATTATACTCAGATCCCCGAATTCGTCAAGCTTGAAAAAGCGGTCGCGGGCAGAGAGGCTACTGTCTTCTCTGCCCGCGGGAAGTTCGTGTGGTTGGATTGGCCAACCGATATTAGCGTCACTAAGGCTCACTCAGCCGACGCTTACTCAGCTGAGGCTTACTCAGCTGAGGCTTACTCGGACGAGACTGCGATCTTCTTGGTGGAAGGCTTGACCTTGGGCAGGTGCAAGCGCAGCACACCGTCCTTGACCGTGGCCTCAATCGCTTCCTGATTGATCTGGTTGGAGAGCGTGAATCTCCGGACGTAGTCCCCGACGCTATACTCAGCGTAAGTGAGCGTGTAGCCTTCGGGGCGCTCACCCTCAACGTAGCCGTTGATCGTCAGCATGCCCTGCTCCAACGTGATGTCCACCGATTCTGGGCCAACGCCGGGCATATCGGCGGTCAGGACGATGGCATCGTTAGTCTCATAAATATCGACACGGGGAACAAACGCCGGTCGTGAGCGGGTGCGCTCGGCGCCACTTTCCTCGATTTCCTGCTTTTCCGCCTCCTGAACCTGAATTTCCTTCGTCTCTGTCATTTTAGTGCCTCCTGTCTGCGCGTTCGATTCGCTACGATCCGATTACGAGGCCGTAACCTGAATCTTCTTGGGCTTGTCAGCTTCGCTACGCGGCAAGAAGATGCGGAGCACGCCCTTCTCGTACGTGGCGTCTACGTCGCTGCCCTCCACCTCGAATGGAAGCTGGAACGCGCGCTGGAACTGACCATAGCCCCGCTCCTGCCGATGGTACGTCTCGCCCTCTTCGAGCTCCTCTGGAGTTCGGCTGCCCTTTAGAGTGAGGGTGTTGTTCTGGACCGAGATATCGAGGTCGTTGGGGTCCACACCTGGAAGCTCGGCGGTCACGATGGCGCCGTCGGCGTCCATCCAGACGTTCATCGCAGGGTAGCTTGACGCCCCACTCAGTCGCGGTGCCCGACCGGCACGATCGAACAACTCGTTCATCTCACGTCGCAGTCGTTCCATTTCACGAAAGCTCGACCTGAAGTCAAAGGGATTGCTTAGCATGCTTTAACCTCCTGATTTAGCTTGATGGATGAGCTTGCCTACCTCACGCTCACTTGGCTCGCCTGTGAGCTTGTTTTCATTCGCACCTTGAGTCTAAAGGATCCATATTAGAGGAAGATTGACGCCACATAAGAAAACCGTAAAACTCGCATTAGAGAAAGATAAGTCCCCCCGACCACCCTAGTCTCAGATAGCGCTAACGCAACTCTAATCCGCTTCTAATGAACATCGCGTATCATGAGGAAGCTATATTGAATCGAGTCGAGGAGGTCGAGAAGATGAGTGAAACCCAACAAGCGGAAGCCCTGGAGTTCCGAGCAGAGGTTCAGCAGCTCCTCCAAATACTGTCACGCTCCCTTTACAAGGAACGCGAGATCTTCCTACGCGAGTTGATCTCGAATGCATCGGACGCGCTCCATAGAATCCAGTTTGTGATGCTCACCGAAGAGGACGTCGTGGATCCTGATGCGGAGCTGGCTATCCACATTGATGTGGATGAGGAAGCGAAGACGATCACCGTGTCGGACACCGGCGTCGGGATGACGCACGAGGAGCTGGTCGAGAACCTGGGAACGATCGCCCACTCCGGCGCGATGGCGTTCCTCAAGACCCTTGAAGAGGGTCAGCGGCTGGACGACATCATTGGGCAGTTTGGCGTCGGATTCTATGCCGTCTTCATGATCGCCGATCAGGTCCGGGTCACCACACGCTCCTATCTGCCGGAAGCTCAGGCATGGACTTGGTCGTCCGAAGGGGATAGCACCTATCAGTTGTCCCCGTCCGATCGAGACGAACGCGGGACGACGGTCGAGATCCAGCTCAAGGAGGACGCCACAGAATTCGCCTCAACCTGGCGGCTGGAGCAGATCGTGAAGAGGCACTCGAATTACGTCTCCTTCCCGATCTACGTGGGGGATGAGATCGCCAACGAGCAGACGGCGATCTGGCGACAGCCGCCTAACGAGGTCGACGAAGATGCCTATAACAGCTTCTACCGGCAACTGGCAATGGACTTCGAAGATCCGCTGCTGCGTGTGCATATCGTGGCCGACGTCCCGGTGGAGGTCCGCAGCATCCTATACGTACCCCGGACGAGAGACCAGGGTGTGGCGCAGCTTCGGACGGACTACGGGCTGCGGCTCTACTCGCGCAAGATTATGATCCAGGAGCGGAACAAGGACCTGCTGCCGGAGTATCTGCGCTTCGTGGAGGGTGTGGTCGACTCCGCCGACATCCCGCTCAACGTCGCACGAGAGACCGTTCAGACGAGCCGCGCGATCGGGCATATCAAGCGCGCTCTTCGCGGGCGGTTGTTAAGGGCGCTTCAGGAGCTGGGTGAGGAAGATCCGGAGGCTTATGCCCTCTTTTGGGAAGCTTGGGGTCCGTTTGTCAAAGAGGGAGTGGCCACAGACTTCGCCGGACGGGACGACCTATTGCCGCTGCTGCGCTTCCGCACGACGAAGTCGGATGGCGAGCTGATCCCGCTGGCTAGGTACGTCGAGCGCATGCCGGAGGAGCAGTCGAGCATCTACTACATTCTGGGTGACAGCGTCGAATCGGCGGAGCGCAGCCCACATCTCGACGCCTTCACAGCGAACGACATAGAGGTCATCTATCTCGTCGATCCCATGGACGCATTCCTGGTCCAGAGCCTGCAAGAATATGAGGGCAAGGCGCTTGCCAACGTCGATGATCCTGACTTGGATCTACCGAAGGCAGAGCCCGAGGCCCAGGAGGCAGCCACCGAGCTGGATCCTGCCACGTTCGGGAAGCTGATTGCACGCTTCCGCACTGTCCTCGGCGATCGTGTCACCGAGGTGCGAGAAAGCAAAGTGCTGAAGGGGAGCCCCTGCCGCCTGGTCTCCGCGCAGGCTGGTCCTGAGCGCGATATGCAGCGCGTTCGGCGGCTGCTGGAGGAGGGCTATGAGGCGCCGGCAAAGATCCTGGAGATCAACCGGGCGCACCCTCTTGTCCGCAATCTCGCACAGCTGATCGAGACGCCCGCCTCCGATCCGCTGGTAGATCTGTCGATCGAACAGCTCTTCGACAATCTGCTGCTGCTGGAAGGCCTGCATCCAGACCCGGCTCAGATGGTGCCCCGCCTGCAATCGCTGCTGGAGGA
>CAZPJP010000001.1:0-77439 GCA_964586915.1 uncultured Anaerolineales bacterium | reverse complement strand
GCGCATACGCCGTGTCGGCGCGTACCCGCATCAAGCTGGCGCATTGTTATGCCATAGCGCTTGACAAGTCCCAACTTACTCGTAGAATGTAGGCACATTCCTGGACCGAGGATAGTCTATGCAAAGAGTTCCGGGTAGCGTGCGATCAGGTGAATATGACAGACTGCGGGGAAGGCTGGCGAGCTTGCCCGCAGTCTGCGTTTTATATGGGGAACTGAGGTCAGCCGGCTGTGCCTCGACTCGCGAGGCACGATCGGTCTCACTGTGTCGCCAACCACGATTTGATTAAGGAGGTGATTTCGGCGGAATCAGCTTGCTAGAGACGAAGTCCGACGTGGCTTACAAACCTACCCATGGGAGGGTGGAACTATGTTCGAAGAAAGGGCGCTGAAGGAATTGGCTTCCGTTCAAGCTGAGGGACCTGTGCTGAGTGTCTACCTCAACGTCGACCCGACGCAGCGGACGGCGGACGAATATAAGCTCAAGCTCCGGGAGATGCTAAAGCATGCCAGTGAGGACGTAGACTCGGAGGACATTGAGGCCGTCAAGCACTACGTGGAGTACGATTACGACTGGTCGGGGCGGGGTTTGGTCATGTTTTCGCGACAGGCTGAGGACATCTGGCACACGTACTCGCTCGCGGTCCCGGTACGTTCGGGGGTTACGGTTGCGCGGCGACCTTACATTTCCCCTTTGGTCGAGCTCGACGGGCTCTATGGTCGATACGTCGTAGCGCTCATCGATCGGCAAAGCGGGAGGTTTTACGACTTCCAAATGGGCGAATTGGTGGATGCACAGGAGGTAGAAGGGGAGGACGTTCGCCATACTCGCAGAGGACGGGGCTCATCGGTTCACGGTATGCGGGGCGGGGCTCCCCACTCTGGGCGGCGGGAGGCGGCGTTGGTCAATCGGAATCTGAAGGACATCGCCGGTTCGCTACAGGCGTACTGCCGACGGCGCCGCCCACGACGGCTCCTGCTGGCAGGGTCGGAGCCCACGATTGCGCAGTTTCAGGAGGTGCTATCAGCGCCATTGCAAGACCTGGTCGCCGGCACCTTCTCAGCGGACATGGAGGCGAGTGAGGTTGAGATTCGCGAGCGTGCCTTCGAGGTGTTGAAGCAACTGGAGGAAGAACGCCACGAGAGAGTGGTCGATGCTGTGATGACGTCCGCGGCCAAAGGCATGAACGGTGTTGTGGGGCTCGATCAAACGCTCAGTGTCGCGAATGAGGGCCGGGTTCAGGTGTTGCTCGTGGAGCGCGATTACCACCAGGCAGGTTACCAGTGTAAAGGCTGTGGCTATCTGACGACCCAGCGTCTCGACAAGTGTGTCTTCTGCGGCGGTGAGTTTGCCGAGATACCCGATGCCGTGGAAGCCGCCGTCACTCAGGTGGTGGAAAAGGGCGGCACCGTTGAAGTCGTTGATGAGGAGAAAATGGAGGAGACGCGCATCGGAGCGCTTCTGCGATACTAGCGGCATTAGCAGCGCATTCCAGATGGCGTGTCTAGGTCCGGATCCCCCCGGGTGAAAACCCGGGGGGATATCCGTATGTACCTACGAGGGAGAGAACAGCAATGAGCGGATGGTCCAGGGGACCGGACAATCAGCGGAAGGCGCGTCACCGCGCCGAGCGGCGGTTACTGTTGACCGCAGTCATCGTCTTTCTCATTATTGCCACTATCCTGATCGGCGTGATCTATGGATGGGCTGCACTACTCTCCGGACTGCTCTGCCTGCTCCCCGGCATGGCCGCTCTGGCGGCACTCTGGCTGCTGCTTCAGATCCTCGAGCGCCTCAGCGACCGATGGGACTGATCCCCCTGGATGTCTAGCGGTGCATCTCAGGCGGTGCAACCGCCCCGGATTAGAGCCAACCGCGCAGGTGCATCGCGCGCTCGACCCGGGCAATGGCGACCCAATAGGCAGCGTCACGCATATAGAGGCTTCGCTCCTGCGACGCCGCGAGAACCCCTCTGAAGGCGCTGGTCATCTTCTGATCCAGCTTGGTGAGGACCTCATCCTCCTCCCAGTAGTAGTTCATGTCGCTCTGAACTTGCTCGAAATACGAACAGGTCACGCCGCCGGCATTGCAGAGGAAGTCCGGGATGACAAAAAGGTCGCGATCTTTGAGCACAATATCGGCCTCCAGCGTGGTCGGCCCATTCGCCCCTTCCGCCAGGATCTTGACCCGGGGACTGATCTGCCCCACAGTATCCCCCGTGATCACGCCTTCAACAGCCGCAGGAATCAAGACATCGACATCTTTGCTGAGCCACGCGTCGCCGTCTTCAACCAGATAGTTGGCCCCTCTGGCCTGAGCTTTGTCGATGGTGCCATATTCGTCGGTGATACTCTGCAGAAACTGCGGATCGATGCCGTCCTGGCGCGTGTAAGTATATGCGGTACGATCCTCGCGATCCCAGCAAGAGACAGAGATGACGCGCCCCCCGAGCATCTCGATGAAGGTCAATGCGGCGTGCTGAGCGACGTTCCCGAATCCCTGGATTGACGCGGTCTGACCGGCTGGCGAGATACCCAGATGCCGCATCGCCTCGCGGATGGTGACAACGACGCCGAACCCCGTGGCTGCAGTCCGGCCCGCGGAGCCGCCCCCACCGACGGGTTTTCCGGTGATCACGCCCGGCACGTACTCGCCGTGCAGTTTGGAGTACTCGTCCATCATCCAGCCCATCATCTGAGCCGTCGTTCCGACGTCGGGAGCTGGCACATCGTTGCGCGGCCCTAGATTCTTCCAGACGGCGTCGATCCACTCACGGCAGAGACGTTCTTTCTCCCCGACGGAAAGCCTCGCCGGATCGATGACCACCCCGCCCTTGGCGCCACCCAATGGAATGTCGGCAACGGCGCATTTCCACGTCATCCACATGGCGAGAGCCCGCACAGTATCCAAAGTCTCGTTAACGGCGAAGCGAATTCCGCCTTTTGCCGGGCCCCGGGCATCATTATGCTGCACCCGGAATCCGAAATAGACCTTAATGCCACCGTCGTCCATTCGCACGGGGAGCTGAAACCTGAACTCCCGGAGGGGCCAACGCAGGATACTGCGCACTGCGTTCTCGAGCCCCATTTGCTCAGCGACCTGATCGAACTGCGCCTGAGCCAATCTGAAGGGATTCATCACTTCGGTCATTGTCGATGCGCTCCTTGGATTAGTATCCCTCGACCTCGTGCTCCCTTCTTTGGCTGGCTTCTGTTCGTGAGGGCCTCTTTTGAGGCAACGTCGTGCCTGGCTTCCCGGTAGGTAAGCGACACCTCCCCCTGGCAGGCGCTTACCGCGATGCAGGGTCAGACTTGGCGATGGCGTTGGACGAAGCGCCCGATACGCTCCAGCGCCATCTCGATCTTCCTGTAATCTGTGGCGTAGGACATCCTGACGAAACCCATACCCGAGCGCCCAAAGGCCCGGCCCGGCACCACCGCAACGTGCTCCTCCTCGAGCAGGTTTTCGGCAAAGATGTCGTCATCCATACCGATCTGTTGGACACAGGGAAACGCGTAAAAAGCGCCCCGGGGCTCGGTGCAGGCCAGGCCCAGGTCGTTGAGGCCCTGAACGATCAGCCGCCGCCGCCGATCATACTCGGCGTGCATTGCCTGCACAAAGGGCTCCCCCACCTCAAGCGCTTTCACAGCAGCCCATTGCGAGATCGTGGGGGCCGACATGATCAGATACTGATGCAGCTTGCGAACTTCCGCGATCAGGGCAGCAGGCCCCGCCAGGTAGCCCACCCGCCAGCCGGTCATCGCGTACGACTTCGAGAACCCCTGGAGCACAATGGTGCGCTCACGCATACCCGGAATGCTGGCAAAGCAAGTGTGCGTGGTCCCGTAGACTAGACGATCGTAGATCTCGTCTGAGATAACGACCAGGTTGTGTCGCTGGGCCACGTCGGCGATCTGAACGAGCCGCTCCCGGTCGATGACAGCGCCGGTGGGATTGTTGGGTGACGCGAGCAGAAGCGCCTTCGTCCGGGTGGTGATGACTCTCTCGATGGCCTCGGCGGTGAGCTGGAAATCGGTTTCCGGTGTGGTAGGGATCACAACTGGCACGGCATTGACCATTTTGGCCGTCGGCTCGTAAGCCACAAAGCACGGGTCTGCAACGATGACCTCGTCTCCGGGATCTAGAAGGCCAGCCATCGCCAGGTAGAGTGCCTCAGAAACCCCTACGGTGACCAGGATCTCATCTACCGGCCTGTAATTCACATCGTACAGCTGCTGCAGATGGGTTGCCAGAGCCTCACGTAGCTCCAACAGTCCTGAATTGGAGGTGTAATGGGTCGCTCCATCCTGTAGCGCCTTAATTCCAGCCTGCACGATAGGCTCGGGTGTGTCAAAATCAGGCTCTCCAATACCCAAGCTGATCACGTTCTTCATCGTTGCTGCGATGTCAAAGAACTTGCGGATCCCGGAAGGCGGAATCCCTAAAACACGCTCCGAAGCAAACGGGCTTGATGTCATCGTCACATCCTCTCGTTGATGGGTGTTTGTGAGACCTGTCTGTAGAGCACGCACCCCACAGGTCAGCCGTCCTCCCCCTCACTGGGCGCCGGGGTCAGTGTGGATGAATCACCGACGTTCATCTGTCGGAATTGGCCCTCCAGCGTGGTCCATCGTCCGATGATGGAGTTCTCCAGACACATGGCTGTGATTTCGGCGCCCTCGTCGACGAGCACATCGCGGAGGACGGAGTCTCGGATCCGGGCATCCTTCTCGACGGACACGTAAGGACCCACCACTGAGCGCTCGATGACGGCCTGGGGATGGATGAAGACGGGCGGGATCACAACGGCGCCGGGCCGCGGGGCCATATGGCTGTTATCGCATCCGTGTTCCAACAGATACCGGTGAGTATCAAAGGTGGTGTCTGGCTTGCCGGTATCCTTCCATACGCCCACCGTCCGGGTCCGAAAGTCGGCGCCCTGCTCGATCATCAGCGTGACGGCGTCGGCAAGATAGTACTCCCCCTTCGTCTTGATGTCCCGATCCATCAGCTCCCTACACGCCGCCGCCAACCATTCCCCATCACGAAAGTAGTAGAGGCCCATCAGCACAGTCTTGTTCTCTTTGGTGTCGGGTTTCTCAATGAGTCGCGTCGCCCGCCCAGAACTGTCGGTCTCGACCACGCCGAAGCGCCGGGGGTCATCGACCACCTTCGTGAAGATCACACCATCCAACCCCTCGCGGTCCAGATCGGAGAAATCGACGTCGTCAAACAGAGTGTCGACGAACATCAGAAAGAGCGGACCACTGAGATGCTCGCGGGCCAGCCAGATGGCATGCGCTTGTCCCAGCATCTTCTCCTGAGTGACAAACGAGGTCGGAACATCGTAGTGCATTCGAACGTAGTCCTGTACTTGATCGCCAAGGTACCCAATGATGAAAACGTACTCCTGGATCGACTGTTCACGGAAGCGCTCTACGATGTGGTCCAACATCGGGCGACCGGCCACAGGCAGCAGGGGCTTAGGACGCGCCCAGGTATGCGGTCGCATACGAGTCCCCAGGCCAGCCATCGGGATCACGAGTTTCATGGATGTTCTCTCCTTACGTTGAGTAACCTCGCGCTTTCTAGAGGTATTACCCGACGATTATAGCATCGCGACCCTTTTCAGCAACCGGCGGCGTCCCATTGAAAAACGCGGGTTCTATGACACAATGAGTTTCACGGGTCATTTGTACTTAATCAGCGAGCTGGAGACAACGTGTGACATTCAGACCGGACATACTGATCGGCCGTATATTGGTGATCTTTCTGGGCATTCCCATCCACGAATGGGCCCACGGATGGGTCGCGCATCTCCTGGGAGATGAGACCCCTGAGATACAGGGGCGCCTCTCGCTCAATCCGCTCATCCACCTAGATCCCGTCGGGACCCTGATGATCCTGTTTACAGGCTTCGGATGGGGCCGCTCAGCGCGGGTAAATCCGTATCGTATGTCCAAGGCGAAAAGCCCACGGGCAGGCATGGCGCTTTCGGCATTCGCAGGACCGCTCTCGAACATCATACAGGCGATGGTGCTGAGCATCCCGTTCCATCTGGGGCTGTTCTCCTCGCTTGGTTCTGAACAGGCCTATCGCCTAGCGCAGGTGCTCCTCGCGGCTATTCAGGTCAATATCGGTCTCGCTGCCTTCAACATGCTGCCCATCCCGCCGCTCGACGGATCACGCGTGCTGGCGGGGGTCGCACCGCCACAGGTTGGGGATGTATTGGAGAGTTTGGAGCCCTACGCGATGTATATTCTCATCTTTGTGCTCTTCCTGCTTCCCCAACTAGGCATCGACCTGGTGAGGCTGCTGGTCGCGCCATTTCAACAGTTCCTGCTGAGATTGCTACTTCCCTGGTGAAACGTGCCAAGGAGCGATCGTCCAGCTCGTAGGGTCCTTTGTCGAGCGCGACACCGCGCGCGACAGTTCTTCCAAGTCCTGCGCGCGGCGGTGACACCCATTGATGAGGCCTACGTCCGAGCTCGCCTGAGTCGCACGCAGCGTCCTGCGGCTCTATGGAAACTCTTCCGCGCTATGCCCAAAGCAGAGCAGCACCACGGGGTTCGCACCTGTCAGATTCTGGAGGAACAAGGCTTCACCGATCCCGACCTTATGGCCGCTGCCCTGCTCCACGATGTGGGTAAGACGATCGCCCCGCCGCGCTTGTGGGAACGGGTGTTCGTCGTCCTGGTGGAGCGGTTCCTACCACGGATGGCCGCACGATGGCGGGGGCAGGGCCCGATGACCGGCGCCCTGAAAGGTGTGCGGCGCGGCTTTCTGGTGCGACACTATCACGCTGTATGGGGCGCGGAGATGGTCGCCGAGGCGGGCGCTGCGGATCGGATTGTCAGACTGATCCGGCACCATCACGCCAATGGGCAGGGTCCCCGACCCGAATCGAGCGACACAGAGCTTATTGCTCTGCACGAAGCGGATGAGAGCTAGGACGCACAATAAGATCATGATGATCGGCACCAACTGCATATGAACCGTGCACGCCGGATCTTGATGGTCGCGCCGACCTCCTTCTTCCTCGACTATGGGTGTCACGTCCGCATTCTGGAGGAGGCCCTGGCCCTCCAAGCTCAAGGCCACCAGGTTCGGATTGTCACCTATTACTTGGGTCGTGATTGGCCAGGCCTTGATATCGTGCGCTCTCGTCCTACGCCCTGGCGCGCTGATTACGAGGTGGGATCCTCCCGCCACAAGATCGCCTTTGACGTCCTGCTATCCGCCCGTGTCGTGCGAGAGGCGCTGCGATGGCGACCTGACGTGATCCACGGACATCTGCATGAAGGCGCACTCATCGGAAGCCTAGCCGGACGCATTGTCGGCGCGCCGGTTCTCTTTGATTTCCAGGGAAGCTTGACGGGAGAGATGCTCGATCACGGCTTTTTGACCCGGAATAGCCTAGCCTACCACTGGTGGCGCAGGCTTGAGGAGCGCATCGTGGAGCTGCCCAACGCTATCATCACCAGCACGACCCACAGCGCCCAACTTCTGGCCCGTGGGTTTGGGCGCACGGACGCCGTCTATCCCCTTCCCGATAGCGTTAACCTCGACTTCTTCTGTCCCGACTGCCTCACAGCCGGGGAGCGCGCCGAGCAGCGTGCGGCGCTCGGCTTTCCGCCCGACCGACGGATCGTCGTCTACCTCGGACTCCTGGCAGACTACCAGGGCATCCCGCAGCTGCTACAGGCGTTAGCGCGGTTGCGGGCCGGGGACGTCCCCATCTCGTGCCTGGTCATGGGCTTCCCCGGTATGGATTCCTACGGTCAACAGGCGCGCGATCTCGGTCTGACGCCTCAGGATGTCGTCTTCACAGGCAAAATCCCTTATGAAGAGGCTCCCCGCTATCTGGCGCTCGGAGACGTATCAGTCAAACCGAAGCTGTCGGCTACGGAGGGCAGCGGCAGTATCCTGAATTACATGGCGATGGGGTTGCCGGTGGTGGCCTATGACACACCAGTGAGCCGAGAGTACCTGAGCTCGCTCGGGTTCTATGCGTCCCCTTTGGGTGATGTCGAGGCGCTGGCCCACGCCCTGGCCTCGGCCATCGACGATCCTGTGGCGGGACGCGAGCTGGGGCTGCGATTGCGGGAGCGAGCCCAACGTCACTTCTCCTGGAGGCGTACCGTGTTGCACTTAACGCGGATTTACCGCTCTCTCTGGCGTGAGCCAGGGCGACATCGCGCCTAGAGCACCGGCTATGTATGCCCAAGTCTTAGTCTTCCAGCCGATCCGGCTCCGTCACTCGCCCTTCCTCGACTACGAAGTCCCCGAGTCCCTTAAGCCCGCGATCCGGCCCGGCGTCCTCGTGGTAGTACCACTTCGGACGCGGATCCTTCCCGGTATCGTAATGGGCATCTCGCAGACACGGTCGGTCCCGGATACGCGTCCGATCAGCAGCGTGCTCGATCCCGAACCGGTGCTCGACGAGACGCTGCTGCGACTCGCCCGCTGGCTGGCCGATGCCTGGCTTGCACCGCTGCACCGCTGCGTCCAGACGATGCTGCCGCCGGGGATGCGACCCCAGGCCTATCTAAAGCTGACCCCCCGGGTCGATCACGTACCCCCGGATCTGCCAGGATCCGCAGGAGCGGTGTTGCAGCTCCTGATTGAACGCGGACCATTGAAGAGCACCCAGGTGCGATCGGCGCTCAAGCAGGTCGACTTACGACGGACTCGCCACTTTCTGGAGCGTCGGGGATACATCAAAGTCGAACGCCTGCTCCGCCTCCCGAAGATCCAGCCGCGAGAGATACCGATGGCAGAGCTGGTGGCCCCCAGGGACCAGTGGCCCGAGGGGCTGAAAGGGCTGCGGCTGACGGAGCTCTATCGATCCATTCTCAGCTTTCTCGAGAGCGAGGGACAGCCAGTTGAGGTCAGTGTCGTGCGCGCTGAGACGGGTGCCGATACTTACCATGTCCAGAAACTGGAGGAGCGAGGTCTGGTCTCCACCAGCCGGCGTGAGGTGATGCGAGATCCGCTTGAGGACCAGATTTTCACCCCCGATCAGGCGCCCTCACTGACGCCTGGACAGCAGAGCGTCTGGCGCGAGCTCGAGGCGCTGCTGAAACCTGGGGCTGAACGAGCCCGGCCTGTGGCGTTCACAGGCGTGCTGTTGCTCGGCGTCACCGGCTCGGGCAAAACCGAGATTTACATGCGGGCGGCGGCCGAAGTGCTACGACAGGGCAAGCAGGCGCTGATCCTCGTGCCGGAGATCAGCCTGACGCCCCAGACGGTGCGGCGGTTTGCCGTGCGGTTTCCGGGCCAGGTCGGTCTGTGGCACAGTGGTCTGAGCGATGGCGAGCGATTTGATACCTGGCGACGTGTACGCAGCGGAGACCTGAGCATCGTAGTTGGGGCCCGGTCGGCGCTCTTCGCTCCGTTCCCAGATCTGGGTCTGATTGTCCTGGACGAGGAGGAAGATACCAGTTACAAGAGTGCACGGACCCCCTACTATCATGCGCGCGAAACCGCCGAGCAGCTCGCATCGATAACCAACGCGCTCCTCGTGATGGGCAGCGCCACCCCCTCCCTGGAGGCTTACGCACGTGCGACAGAAGGGCGCTACCGCCTGCTCCGCCTGCCTGCCCGTATTATGAGCCACGCTCGGCGGGTCGCAGACTGGCAACGGGTGCTGCACCTGCCCCGCAGCCGCTACCGCCCGCTCTCTGAGGTGGCGGGCCGGCTGGTCGACATGGCATCAGAGGGACCCGCGGTCGCGCCACAGGCGGTCACCATTCCGTTGCCGCCGGTTGACGTGGTCGATATGCGAGCCGAACTTCGATCGGGCAACCGCTCGGTCTTCAGTCGTGCTTTGCAGGAAGCCGTAGATCAAGCGCTGGATCGCGGTGAGCAAGCGATCCTCTTCCTCAACCGACGAGGGTCCGCCACCTACGTCTTCTGTCGGGACTGCGGCTGGGTCGCGGAATGCCCGAGATGCGATATCCCTTTGACGCAACACCGCCGGGCCTCGGCGCTGATCTGTCACCGGTGCGGATATCGACGGGGTCTCGTCCAACGGTGCCCGGCCTGCGGTTCACGTCGCGTCCGCGCCTTCGGCCTGGGCACGGAGGGCCTGGAATCTCGCGTTGCACAGCGCTGGCCACGCGCGCGGCTGCTGCGATGGGACCAGGATGCGGCCCGCTCTCGCGGCGCTCACGCGACGATTATGGGACATTTCGCACGGGGCGATGCGGACATCCTCGTGGGAACACAGATGGTGGCCCGTGGCTTGGACATCCCTAAGGTCACCGTGGTCGGCGTCATCTCGGCTGACACGGCTCTGAATCTGCCCGATTTCCGGGCCGCAGAGCGCACGTTTCAGCTCCTGGCTCAGGTTGCTGGCCGGTCGGGACGGGGTATCCTCGGCGGGCAGGTGGTGATCCAGACCTATCATCCAGATCACTACGCAATCCAGTTCGCCGCATCGCATGACTTTGAGGCGTTTGCGCAGCGCGAACTCAGATTCCGCCGCACGGCAGGCTACCCACCCGCCATTCGCCTGGCGCGCCTGGTGATCGCGCACCGAAATGCAAGGAAAGCGCAGCGCTCGGCCGAGCAAATGGCCGACCGGCTACGCGAGACGCTGGCCGAGGAGGGTCTTCCCCCAACGGACCTCATCGGTCCAGCCCCGGCGTTCTTCGCCCGCGTTCGTGGGCGCTATCGCTGGCACATCCTGCTGCGCAGTGTTACGCCGGCGGATTTCCTCCGTCCTATCGACATACCCCCCGGTTGGATTGTGGATATAGACCCTGTGGATATACTGTAAAGCTGGTCGATTCAACTCAGATCAGCCTTCTATGGAGGGAGAATGGTCGCCGACGCTCGTAAGGCTCACGGATCTCGACGGTTCACCAAACAGCAGATCATCAACGCCTGGTGTATGTATGATTGGGCCAACTCAGCATTCGCAACGACGATTCTGGCCGCGGTACTGCCCGTCTATTACAGTGTGGTGGCAGGGGCAACATTGCCATCGCCCGAGATAGCAACGGCCTACTGGAGCCTCGGTCTAAGCCTTTCTTTACTGATCGTCGCGATCCTCTCTCCAATTCTGGGCACCGTCTCCGATGTCGTCCGAAGCAAGAAGCGCTTTCTGACCATGTTCGCGACGATGGGCATTCTTGGAACCGCTCTGCTGGTCCTCGTCGACACCGGTGACTGGCTGCTGGCCTCCATTCTCTTTGTCCTGGCGCGTATCGGGTTCACCAGCGCCAACGTCTTCTACGACGCCCTCCTCCCTCACGTCGCCCCGAGGGAGGAGCAGGATCGCGTCTCCGCGAAGGGATATGCTCTGGGCTACCTTGGCGGGGGCCTCCTATTGGCCGTCAACGCCGCGATGGTCTCGTTCCTGCCCGGCACGTGGGGGCCGCGGCTCTCCTTTGTGAGCGTCGCTGTGTGGTGGGCGGTCTTCTCCATCCCACTGCTCCGCCGCGTGCCGGAACCCCTTTCAGCGACAGCGGAGCTTGCGCCTAGTGAGAACGTGATCTCCGTGAGCTTCCGCAGGCTGGCGGACGTCTTCAAGGACATCCGTCTCTACAAGGAGCTTTTCAAGTTCCTCATCGCATTTCTGATCTACAATGACGCCATTGGGACGATTATCGGTGTAGCCAGCATCTACGGTGCGGAGCTGGGGTTTGACAGCGTCCAGCTCGTGCTTGCGCTATTGCTGGTGCAATTCGTCGGCATTCCTTTCAGCCTGATCTTCGGTCGCTTGCCCAGCAAGTCGGAGCCGCGTCGACCGCTTTTCCTCGCCTTCGTCGTGTACAATATGGTGGCGCTGCCGCTGGTCGGCGTCTTAGGTGCGCGGATACTGCCCGAGCTCGGCCTCGGACAGATCTTGGGCTTGATCGGTGCAGTGGAAGCGGTGGGGGTGCTCTTTTCGCTGCTGCTTGGACGCGCGCTATTCTCCGGACTGGCCGCTACGCTCGACACTAAACGCAGCATCATCTTGGCTCTGATCATCTATGCCGTCATCGCGGTCTGGGGATACTTCCTGCGCTCTGTCGTGGAGTTTTGGCTGCTCGCCTGGATGGTAGCTGTGGTCCAGGGCGGCAGTCAGGCCTTGAGTCGCAGCCTCTACGCCAGCCTCTCGCCGCCGGCGAAGAGCGGTGAGTTCTTTGGGCTCTTCGGTGTGATGGAGAAATTCTCGGCGATCCTGGGCCCGCTCCTGTTCGCAGCGGCAGCCACGCTTTTCGGCAGCAGCCGTCCTGCCATCCTGAGCCTGATCCTCTTCTTCGCCCTCGGTATCTTCCTGCTCCAGCTCGTCGATGTCGAAGCGGGCATCCGTGTTGCTCGCGAAGAGGACGCCCGGATCGTCGCCCGAATCGGGACACCTACATAAGCCCGCGCGAGGCGCCCAGCGATACGTTGAGCGAGGTGGGATGGCGCTGTTACCCCGCTGCGCGTGTGCGCTGCGGGGCCCGCTCGGCCCCCTTGATCTCCGCGTTCCTTGTCACGCACCCAAAAGACAGTAGAATCCCAGATTGCGATGAGTGATCAGGAAGGACTTTCGGAAGAGGCGCGGCGCGTGACTCGCGCCGCGATTTTGATCTCCATTGGCAGCGTTACCAGCCGAGCGCTGGGACTCGTGAGCGAGATGGCGAAGTCCTACTTCTTTGGCGCAGGGGGCGCCGTCAGCGCCTTCGACGTGGCATCCCAGGTCCCTACTATGCTCTACGACCAGCTGGTGGGCGGGATGCTCAGCGCTTCGTTGGTACCAGTCTTCTCTGACTACGCGCGCTCGGAAGATCGGGAGGAGCTGTGGCGGGTCTTCAGTCACATCTTGACCATTCTGTTGTTGGTGCTGGGAGCGACCGTGGTGCTTCTGGAGATCGCCGCACCCTCTGTCGCACGGATTCTCGGGACGAAGTTGCCGCCGGAGTACCTGGCGTTGGCGACATCGATGATTCGCATCACCTCGCCAGCCGTCCTGTTTCTGAACATCGCGGGACTCCTCTCGGCGATCCTCTATGCTCTCCAGCGCTTCCGGCTTCCGGCATTTACAGGCGCCGTCTACAACGCGGCTATGGTGCTGGTAATTGTCGCGTTAGGAACGGGACCGCTAGGTGCGACGACACTGGCGATTGGCCTGCTGGTTGCGACCTTTGCCCAGATGGCGGTACAGCTGCCCGGTCTACGGGGCCTGCGTCTGCGCCTACAACCGCCTCTCCCACTCCACCCGGCCCTTGGACAGGTCCTAAGACTCTATCTTCCCATTGGCGCGGGACTGCTCGTCGACTTGTTCGCGAGAGGGCTAAGCATCAACTTAGCGTCACGGACAGGACCGAGCGGCATCGCTTGGATGAGCTACGCCGCCAAGCTGATTCAGTTCCCTCTAGGGCTCGTGGTCACCGCGGTCTCCGTCGCCATTCTCCCGACGCTCTCCCGTTACGCCAGCGACGCCGAGGAACCGGCCTTCCGCGCGACCCTTGCACAAGGCGTGCGGCTGGTGCTGATCTTGGTGTTGCCAGCGGCGGTGGGTCTGCTGATCATGGCCCAACCCCTAGTAGCATTGCTGCTTCAGCGCGGCGCTTTCCAGCCTCCCGACACCCTGGCCACAGCGCATGCGCTGCGGTTTTCTATCCTGGGCCTGATCTTTGCAGCTCTGGACACACCGTTGATCTTCGCTTTTTACGCCCGAAAGGACACGTGGACGCCGGCACTGGTCGGGATGGGAACGACGGTCCTCTATATCGGGATGGCGCTCCTGCCAACCCTGTTCCACGAGCCGCGCCTGTGGCAACTGATTCTTGCCAACTCACTTAAGTTGATGGCTCATGCATTATTGATGCTATATCTCTTCACCCGCAAGGTTGGGAGCCTGCGGCCTTACGGCGTTGGGCGAACCACACTTCTCTCGTCAGGCGCCGCTCTGGCCATGGCTCCGCTGATGCTGGTCGTCCTGGGCGGGTTACGGCCGCTCGTGCCGCCAGGCTCTCTGGGCTACCTTATGCGCATCCTCGCAGCCACCGGGACAGGGGCTCTGGTCTATCTCGGCCTGATGAGGCTATTGGGCGTGGAAGAGCTCACCTTGATCCGCCACGCCCTGCGACGTCGCCCGTCGTTGGCTTCCGGTTCAATTCTCAGTCTCCGAAAGCAGTGAGACATATGCACAGAACACAGCAGACCGTTGCAGCAAGCTCTAGCCTCCGCAAGCGTGTCCGCCTTCTCCTCCAACACGGCTTGGCTCTTCTGATCGCAGCGATGGTAGTGACGGTAACAGGCTGCGGTCCCGTGAGACTGCTGTCGGCAGAGGAACGACAGATCATCGTTCTTTGGCACACCTTCACCGGCGCGGAAGCTAAGGCCGTCGAGACCTTGACCGATCGCTTCAATGCCGAGAATCCCTGGCAGATTGTGCTGATTACCGAATACCAAGAGGATCTGCTCGGAAAACTGCGGGGCGCCCCGGAGAGCCGACCCGATCTGATCACCATCTGGCCGAAGGATCTGCAGAGCTATGTCGCCTTGGGTATCGTGAGCGCACCCCCCACACAGTCGTCGGAGATAGCGGAGGCGTGGAGCGATATTTTGCCTATGGCCGGCGCACTCTACGAGGTCGATGGAGCACCTCAGGCACTTTCGCTGGGGCTGGCGACCTACCTTGCGTACTTCAACCTGGAATGGCTGGGCGATTTAGGGTACGATGCGGGCTTGGCGAACTGGGAGGACTTCCGCCGGACAGCTTGTGGCGCGACCGATCCCCTCAGAGGCCAGATTGGCGTAGGCGTGCCGGCGCGCGCCAGCCTGCTCCTGGCATTCCTGACAGCCAGTGGCTCCGAGATCGTCGGCGAGGATGGCTATTACCAGTTCTCCGATGAGCAAGGGCGGGCAGCGGCTTCGATCCTCCAGGCTGTGATGAGCGGTGAGTGTGGCACGGTCTACCAAGATCGCGACGAGGGTCTAGCACGGCTGAGCAAAAGCTCAATGGCTATGATTGTAGAGTCGAGCGAGTATCTTGCGGAGGTTCAGCGTGCGATCCTTGCCGGTCGCAATTTCCCACTGGGAATCAACCCCCTCCCGGGCCCCACTGGTCCCGGCCCCACGCTCTGGTACGGTCCTGCGCTGATGGTCTCGGCCCCGGAGGGGGATCGCCAGGTGGCTGCACTCAGGGCGTTATCCTGGTTCTTCTCCCCCGAGTCTCAACGCTACTGGGGACAGACGACAGAGTACATCCCCGTCCGGCGTTCTGTCATCGAGGCCGAGTTGGAGACAGTCGAGCAGATGCCTGTGGCGTCATCCGACGTCAGGCTCTGGGAAATCACCCTCGATGCAGCGGACAGTGGTGATTGGGTCGCGTGGCCTCAAGCAACGAATCGCATCACCTGTCGTGCAGCACTGTTGCGTGGACTCCTTGCCTTTCAGGAAGTGGACGCCGATACAGATGCATACGTCGAGACGGCGGTAACGGCCTGCAATACCGGTGTGGGATTCCAGATGCAGCCTTTGCCATCTCCAACGCCGGAGCCGGCGACACCATGAGTCGCTACGAGCAGTGGCTTCGCGTGGGGCTGGACGCCGTGGAAGAAGCCGCGGCCTACGCGCGACGGGTGTGGCGCACAGAGCACGTCATCCATGAGAAAGGCTTCCGCGACATTGTCACGGACGCCGATCTTGCTATGGAGGCGATCATCCTGGACCGTTTGCACGCCGCTTTCCCAGAACACGCGGTGACGTCCGAGGAAGCGGGTGTCGAGGTAGGCGACGCCAGCGTACGTTGGCTCATCGATCCTCTTGACGGCACAAACAACTTCTCCCGGAACAACCCCAACTTCAGCACGGCTGTTGCGGCTGTAGAGGACGGCGTGCCTGTCGTAGGTATCATCTATGATGCCCTTCGCGCACAGGCGTTCACGGCCTACGCAGGTGGCGGCGCCACCTTAAATGGAGAGCCGATCCGCGTCTCAGGACAAACGGAGATCGCCGCTGCGATCGTTAGCATTGACACCCCCCGTGAACCCGTGCTGCGACAACAGATGCTGGAGTACGTCGAGCGGTTCCTTGCTCAAGGCCGGACGATCAGAGCTTTGGGATCTGCGGCACTGAATATGGCTTATGTGGCAACCGGTTGGGTGGACGGGTATTTTAGCGTTCACATGAAGCCCTGGGATCAGACAGCCGGAGCGTTGTTGGTTCGAGAGTCCGGCGGCGCCGTCGGCACGGTATCCGGGGAAGACTGGACCCCTTACAGTCCAGATCCCCTGCTGGCTGCAAGCCCGGTCCTTCTGGATGCGATGCGGTTAGTCTTGAAGGGAGTGAGCGCGTGAGGTCTCGTAGCGATCATCTTCCCATAGGCGTGAGGCTGGGCTTTTGGCTAATTGTCGCAGCTCTGCTCGTTGCCGCATCCCAGCCCACTTCCGCTCAGGACGATCCCCGGGGACAGTTGCTGGATCTACTCAATCAAATGCGGCTCAACGAGGGGCTAGCGCCACTGGGAAACTCCACGCTCCTCAATCAGGCCGCGCAGCGCCACGCTGAGGACCTGGTGGACCAAGGCGGCGTGACCTCCGAAGGATCGGAGGGCAGCAGCTATCAGCAGCGCATTCGCGAGGCTCGCTACCACGCCTGGGATGACGGCTTGATGGTTGACGAGGTGCTGTGGACCGGACTCGGTACAGCCGAGGACGCTGTAACGTGGTTCAGGAATAACGCTGAGTGGGCCGTCCTCACAGATCCGCGGTATCGTGAGGCTGGCATTGGCTACGCCGACGATCACGGAATCCGCTACTTTGTCGTGGATCTGGGATCTCGGCCCGGCGTCCTGCCGATCTTCATCAACGACGGCGCCGAGACCACGGAGTCACCCCAGGTCGCCCTGCGCCTCACAAACGAAGATGCCGTACCGCTGGGAGATGGCGCCTGGATCGGCAAAGCTATCGAGGTTCGGGTCAGCAACACGCCGGATTTCGATGGGCTGCCCTGGCAACCCTGGGAGCCCCTCCTTCCCTGGACGCTATCCGGACAGGAGCCCGGGGATTATGCCGTATACGTGGAGTTTCGTGACGGGGCGAGCCGCACAGCGATTGCTGAGGACCTCATTCGTCTGGTGCCACCCGGCGAATCGCCCCCTACACCCACGCCCTTCACCGATTTAGCGCCCATCCCACCCTCATCACAACAGCCCACAACGTCGCCAGAGGCCACTGAGGCCGCGCCGCCCCCCGACGCAACGCCAGCATCGGACTCCGTGAGGCCGACGGCGTCCCCTCTGAATCCCATATCTCCTACAGAGGGAACCTCGCTTCCTCCCGAGCCCGAAGCGTACGAGGGCCTGCTCACCCCTTACCCCACCTGGACGCCCCTCCCTTCTGACGAGCTAGTTGCACCGAAGAGCGAGCCAACCGACTGGCCGCTTTTCGCAGTCTTCGCATTGCAGGTGATGGCGGTGTTATTGGGAGCTGCGGCTTTCCTCAGGCGACACTGAAACGTCCTTAACCCAACTGAAACGCAAAAGAATGCGCACAGGAGGAAAAGAGTGCTAGTATAGGAGTAGGCTAACTCCCGTTCCGGCAGCGCTTCTGATGCGTCTCACTGGGCGTCTACCCCATAGTTTCTGGGAGCTGGCCCGGCGAGCAACACAAGCGCAGAAACGACGGCTCGATACAAACTCCGGGGGGCGTGCGAAAGGAGTCTCTTTTCATGAAGCGATGGCGTGGTCTTCTCCTCTTGGTGCTTGGCGTGGTCCTGACAACGTCGGGGTGGCGGCCCATCGCTGCCGCACCGCTGCCTGACTCAACGTACATCGTACAACCCGGTGATACGCTGACGCGCATCGCAGGACGTTACGGGATCTCCGTGAGTCAGCTCGCTGCAGCTAACGGCTTGGGATGGAATGCCTGGGTCTACGCAGGGCAGCGACTCACCATCCCGACGAGTGCGCCCCTCAATCCCGCTCCGGCTCCCAGCGGCACGACCTACGTGGTCCAACGTGGCGACACGCTGATCAGCATCGCAGCCCGGCATGGGGTCAGCGCCAGCGAGCTGGCGAACATGAACGGGCTTCATTGGAACTCCTGGGTCTATGTCGGTCAGCGACTGACCATCCCGGGCGGGGAAGCCTCTCCCGCGCCGAGCCCTGACCCGGACCCACCCGCAACGAGCGATGGCTATTACGTGGTCAAGGCCGGCAACACACTCTTCAGCATCGCGCGCTGGTATGGTACCACGGTCAGTGCGCTGCGCGCCGCCAATGGACTGACGTCGAACACCATCTACGTTGGCCAGCGATTAAGCATCCCCGGTGGCGGCGATGACGCCGGCGACCCTCCCGCACCCAATCCCACCCCGAGGCCCGATCCCGGTCCCGGCACGGGAGGCGAGAAGTGGATCGACATCAACCTCACCACTCAACGTGTGACCGCCTACGAGGGACAGACGGCGGTCTACTCAGCGCTGGCCTCCACAGGCACCTGGCGAACGCCGACGGTCGTGGGCACGTATCACGTCTATGCTAAATACCGGTACACACCGATGAGCGGGCCGGGCTACTACCTTCCCAACGTCCCGCACACGATGTACTTTTACCGTGGGTACGCGATCCACGGCGCCTATTGGCACAATAACTTCGGCACCCCAATGAGCCACGGGTGTGTGAATCTCTCGTTGCCCGACGCGGAGTGGATCTATAACTGGGCCCCTATGGGGATCAAAGTGGTGAGCCACTACTAATCCCCTACGGGCTGAGGCGGACAACGCACAGGCGGGAGCGAAATCGCTCCCGCCTGTGCGTTTGTGGAACTTTTCCGGTCTCCGACACGTCATAAGGATGAGTCTGGTAAACATCCTTTGACATAGGAGGTTAGGAATGTTGAAACATAAGGTGGCTTTCAGTTTGCTCTTGGGATTGGGACTGATGACGGTATTGGCTCTTAGTGCGTGTCGCCCATCTGATCTGGTGGATGGGGCCCCGCTCCCCCCGGCACCAACCGATGATGTTCCGTCAGGGGGGCAGGCATTCGTCGAATCGCTGGATCTGATGATCCTCGAATCCTTCCCGGTCCAGGTCAGGGCCCACATCACAGGGCATCTCTCCGACGGGTGCACGGAGATTGAGGCGTTCAATGTCGTACAGGACGAGGACGCGAAGACATACACGATTACGGTCGAAACGTCGCGGGATCCTGACGCGATATGCACCCAGGCATTGGTGCCCTTTGAGGAGACAGTGGATCTCGACGTGCGGGGACTGCCGGCAGGTACCTATACTGTCGTAGCCGGCGATCAGACCGCCACATTCGAGCTATCTGTGGACAACATCGCCCCGGAGGGATAACCTCAGGTTAGGCGACGCCAGAAACACCTGTGGGATCACACGCGTTGAGCTTCACAGGCTTAGGGGGCCGGAGAATGAGTTAGCGAGGACGGGGGCCGCACGGCTCCCGTCCTCCTCATTTCTGGGATCGTGCACTAGCGCGCGGAGTGACGTCGACATCGAGGCCCGAACGCGATACAATGATGCTGCATGAATTCACGGCTCGGCACCTACTAGCGGAGCCTCGGTCGTTTGTAGTATGCACCCTAATCATCGGGAGAGCGGCGGCGTGAGCTCATCAGCTACACCCAACACCTCAGAAGACGCACAGCTCCCGCCGCAGACAGTGCCAGCCTCGGTGGAGATGGGCTGGCTGATCATCGCACTGCTGATCCCACTCTGGGTCAATTTCTGGGCGGATCAACCCTTCGAGCTATCCAAGGTTATGCTGTTCCGTGCGCTGGTCTGGCTCCTGACCGGCGGTTGGATGGTACTATGGCTAGCCGGGCGCAGTCACCCATGGCGCGATCTCAGGGACAACGCGCTGCTGGTCCCAGTCGGCCTGCTTGCAGCCGCGATAGCGACGGCTACCGTCTTCGCGGTCAACCCGTTGCTGAGCCTCTTTGGGACAATGGAGCGTGGACAGGGCGCCCTCACGCTGCTCAGTTACCTGCTTCTCTTCCTGATCGTCACCTCACAGATGCACACTCGGGCGCAGGCCCACCGCCTGCTCAGCGCGATGGTCGCCACAGCCGGCGTCATCGTGCCGCTGAGCCTGCTGCAGACGGCTGGCTGGAATCCTATCGGCCTGGTCAGCGACGCCCGCGCGCCTATCATCGCGACCTTGGGACGAGCTAACTTCGTGGGCGCCTATCTGGCGATGCTCGCGCCCCTCACGCTGGCCCTGACGCTGATGGCAGAACAGGGGTGGCGTCGCAGTTTGTTGGCCCTGCTCTTCACCGGAGAGTTGACCGTCATCGCGCTGACGCTCGTCCGAGGCGCATGGCTTGCGGCTGGGACCGGATTGGCTGTCTATGGCCTGCTCCGGCTCTGGCCGAGCCTAGACCGCCGCGGGCGTAGGCTGCTGACCGTCAGCAGCGCCCTGGTCGGCGCGGTTGCGCTCATGTTCCTCGGCTGGCTGCTGTTGCGCGCCCAGACCGGATCAATAGCAGCCCGGCGGACGATATGGATGGCTGTCGGCCAGCTCATCGCCGACCGTCCCCTGACGGGCTACGGCCCGGACGCCCTGGCGATGGTCTTCCCGCGGGTCTACCCGCCGCAACTCGTCTACTATCAAGGACGGCACGTCTTCGTAGACCGGGCCCACAACCTGCTGCTGGACTGGGCAGTGACGGTGGGACTGCTCGGTGTGGTAGCCTCTGTCACAGTACTGGTGTCTTTCTTCGCGCTCGGGCTACGACGTCTCACTGACGCGATGCAAAGGATCGAGCACGATCCTTCACCGCTGAACGCCCGCGGGATGGTGTTGACGGCCTGCATCGCAGCCGTCGCCGGCAATCTGGCTGGCACGATGGTGAGCTTCGACGTGACGGCGACTGCTGCGACCACATGGCTGCTCATAGCCCTGGTGGGGTCACCCGCCATGGCTCAGGGCGCTGCCGAGCGCGAACCACCAACAGCCCTGCCACATCCCCGGACGTCCCAAGGATTACGCAGGATCGTTGGAGGCCTGCTGCTTCTGGGGAGTGTGGCAGCCACTGTGCAGCTGAACGGGCGACCGCTGCTTGCCAGCATCGCCCATCGCACCGCCGTGCTCCGCACCGAGGCTGGCAATACCGTAGGCGCGGTGAGTGCCGCTCAGCGAGCGGTCAGGCTCTGGCCGTGGGAGCCACAGCACCAGTGGCTGCTGGGACAGGTCACCTGGCGCGCGGCGCAACAGGACGACGGAGATCTAGCCGCCTGGCGCCGGGCCGAAGCCACGCTGCTGACGGCCCGCGACCTGCGACCGGAAGACTACACTGGCTGGGTGCATCTGGGCGACTTCTACGCCACGGTCGGCACACAGATCGACCCGACGGCCTTCGCACTGGCGCACCAGGTCTACGCCCAAGCCGCCTCGCTGGCGCCCAATCATGCACGGCTCTACGTGGCGTGGGGCCAGGTCTTCCTCGAAGAAGGCCGCCTCGATCCGGCGCTGGCGCGCTTCCAGCAAGCCGTTGACCTCGACGCGACCGATGGCTTGGCCTTCCGGCTTATCGGCGATGTGAAGCTGGCTCAGGGCCAGCCGGAGATGGCGCTAGAAGCGTATCAGGAGGCCGTCCACTGGTCACCCGACACAGCGCTGGCTCACCTGGGGCTGGCGCGCACCTACGCGGCGCTCGGACATCCCGACGCAGCGCAAGCAGCCCTGGCGCGAGCCTTGGCGCTCGATCCCCACCACCCTGGCGTCTACGCACTCCATCAACAGCTGGACGCCACCCCCTAGCCTGTTCCCAGCGACGCATCCCTCACTACGCCGCCAATCATCTCTCGGACCGCACGTTTAATAGATTTATATCATCTAAACCTTGACAATGCGCAGGCCGTATAGTATGGTTAAGGCACATAAATGGCGTGCTTCAGGTAGACGACAACGTGGCAGTTTGCAGTAGCAGACAGTCAAGGGGGCCTAGATGACCACTCGGTTCGGTAGAATGTGGCTGCTCTTGGGGGGATTGGTCTTGTTCGCGCTGATTGTCGGCGCAGCCGGCGTCCTGCCCGCAGGTACCCAATCGATACAACAGCAGCAACCGTTGACCCTTCAGAGCACGGTTGAGGCAACCATCGGCTATCAGGGACATTTGACAGATCAGGATGACGCCCCACTGACCGGCACCTATACGATGCAGTTCGAACTGTACCGAGCCAGCAGTGGGGGCGCACCCGTCTTCGAGAGCGGGGAGCGGAGCGTCCAGGTGAACGACGGTCTGTTCGATGTTGGGCTGAATGTGCCACAAGCCGTCTTCGACGGAAGTCCTCTGTGGTTAGCCATCATCATCGACGGGGAGACGCTGTCTCCCCGCCAGCAGATCCGTCCGGCGCCCTACGCGATGAGCTTGCGGCCCGGCGCCACGATAGAGCGGGAGACAGCCGGAGACGGGCTGACGGTGCGCAACACCGCTACAGGCATGGCCGTGCGCGGCGAATCCGCCCACACCGGTCTCTACGGGGAGAGCGCGAACTTCGCCGTCTATGGTCTGAATGAAGGAGGCCCGAATGGCGCTGGCTACGGAGGGTACTTTGAGAGCACGACCGGCATTGGTGTCTTCGGCAGTAGCACGGCGGTCCCCTCGACCACCAACCCGTACGTACCCGGCGTGTACGGATACAGTGAGCGAGGCGCCGGTGTGTACGGTACAAGCGAGGGCTTCCTTGGGTACGGCGTCTTCGGCGAGCTCTCCGGCAACGGTGTGGGTGTACGGGGCCAGGCAGCGACCGGTTACGGTGTACTGGGCGTTTCGGACGGCGATGGGATCTACGGATCGGGGCAAGCGCACGGTGTCTATGGATCCAACACCGGACCCGAGGACGGGACCGGCTACGGCGGCTACTTCGAAAGCAGCACCGGCATCGGTGTCTTCGGAAGCACCACAGCCGTTCCCTCGACCACCAATTCACTGCCGGCGGGCGTCTACGGCTACAGTGAGAACGGCGCCGGGATCTACGGTGAAGCCGGCAGCAACTTCGCCTGGGGCGGATACTTCGACGGCGATGTCCGTATCGATGGCAGTTTGGTCGTTTCGGATTCGCTATTCGCCAATGACAAGAGCGGCTACGTCTTTGATGTGGCTATGAACGATGACGATGAAGCGCTAAACCGCGGCGATGTGGTTGTCGTGACCGGCGTCCTTCCCGAGACCGTCGTCGGCGAGATCCCTGTTTTCACCGTGCGTAGAGCGAGCACCTCCGAGAGCACTGGCGTCGTCGGCATCGTGGACCAGCGCTATGTGCTGGGGGAGGGTCGCGACTTTATGGAAGAGGGTCCCGTGGCCCCAGGTGACTATGTAGGTGTGGTCACGCTGGGGGCCTTTCAGGCCGTTAACGTGGATGCCTCCTATGGCGCCATCCATCCTGGCGACTTACTTATGTCGTCTCCGACGCTCGGCCACGCGATGCGGGCTGACAATCCCGCCGTTGGGACGGTGATTGGCAAGGCGCTCGGCGCACTCGACGACGGCACCGGCACCATCGCCGTCATGGTCACTTTGCAGTAAGGAAAGGCAGCCGATGAAAGGACTCGCGATCGTGCTTGCCGCGATTACGTTGCTCGTCACCGTGAGTGTCGCGCTGACGCAGTCCTCAGCGAGCTTTGTGCTCCCTTCTCACGTTGTCGCAGGCGGCGGTGAGCGTTCAATCTCCGGCAACTACGCTGTGGCTGGAACGGTGGGACAGGCCAGCGCCAGCCCACCACACTCGGCCAGCGCCAGTTTCAGGCTCGCCAGCGGATACTGGGCAGGCATCCAAGCTGCCACACCGCCACCTGGCGTCCACCACCGGATCTACGTGCCACTGATCCAGCGCGGATCGAACTAAGCTTCGACGCGCGTTGTCCACGGCAGCCGCGGCCCCCACAGCGCGCCGGCATCAGCGCGAGTGGCAAGAGCCGCGGCTATTGGTGTCTGGGAGGGGCGTTCTACCTGCACTTCGTGGTCGTCGACGTTGAAAGCTTGACCGACAGCAATGAACGAGTGAGGAGCCGCTATGATACAAGATAAAAACGGAGCGGACGCAGCATCCGTGATATCCTTGCCTCAAGGCGGTGGGGCCCTGAGCGGCATTGGTGAGACGTTCGCTCCGGATCTACACACCGGCACGGGAAACTACACCGTACCGATCGCGATTCCTCCCGGTCGCGATGGCTTCCAACCTGAGCTGAAGTTGGTCTACAGCACGGGGAACGGCAACGATGCTTTCGGACTCGGCTGGCAGTTGGACATCCCCGGCGTAAGCCGCAAGACGGACAAAGGCGTTCCCTCCTACGACGACACCGATCTCTTCATCCTCTCTGGGGCAGAAGAGCTCGTTCCCGTGGATCAGTCGGAGACGAGGACCCGGTACCGTCCGAGGACCGAGGGCCTCTTCGCCCGGATCGTGCATCATCACGACGGTAACAGTAACTACTGGCGCGTGCAGAGCAAGGATGGGCTTCAGAGTCTCTATGGGACTCCCGATGCCGCGGGAGACGACCCCGCCGCGGTCGCCAATCCCCACAACAGGCAGAAGGTTTTCGCCTGGAAGCTGACCGAGACGCGCGACCCCTTTGGCAACCGCATCCGCTACGAGTATCTCCGTGATGCGGGCGAAGAGGGAGGGCGCGCCTGGGACCGGCTCTATCTACGTCAAATCCGCTACGCTAACTACATCGATGGTGACGGTGACGAGCAGTTCTTGATCTCCCTCAACTTCGAGTACGAAGACCTGCCCGATCGCTATGATCAGGAGACTCCGCGCCGCCAGCGCGTCTACCCCTTCTCCCGCTACCGGGCCGGCTTCGAGATCCGCACCAGAAAACGGTGTAAGCGCATCAGGATGGAAGTGCACCCGGAGGCTGACGGGGTGACGCAGACGCAACCTGTCCGCACCTACGAACTCACCTACCTTGACGAGCGCATCGCGGACCGTGAATCGCTGGCAGCGCTGCTGCCACACAATGGCGTTGCCCTGCTCAGTCGGGTCGAAGCAATCGGCAGCGACGGTATGGAGAGGCTTCCGCCGCTGGAGTTTGCCTATACGTCCTTCGACCCGGAGGGTAGGCAGTTCCAGGCGGTCTGCGGATCGGACCTCCTCGCGCGCTCGCTGAGCGACCCGAACCTCGAGATGGTCGATTTGTTCGGCAACGGGCTGCCGGACCTTCTCGAGACCGGGGCCACCGTGCGCTACTGGCGCAACCTCGGAGAGGGCCGGTTCGACGTGCCGCGGGAGATGCGCGAGGCGCCTTCTGGATTGGCCCTCTCTGACCCCGGGGTGCAGCTCATCGACGCGAATGGCAACGGGCGTCCTGACCTGCTGGTGGCGGCGGCTCAGAAGCCGGGGGTGATCTCCGGATACTATCCCACACGACCGGGTGGGGGTTGGGACCGCCGTTCTTTCCAGCGTTATAGCACCGCACCCAGCTTCAATTTTGCAGATCCCCAGGTGCAGCTCGTCGATCTCGACGGCGACGGCGTGACCGACGCGCTCCACTCGGGGTCACAGCTCACCTGTTTTTTCAACGATCCACAGGACGGTTGGGGCGAGACCCGACGGGTCGAGCGAGGCGCGCTCCCGGTGTTTCCCAATGTCAACTTCTCTGATGTACGCGTCAGGTTCGCCGATATGTCGGGGGACGGTCTTGAGGACATCGTCCTGATCCACGACGGGCACATCGCGTACTGGCCTAGCTTGGGGCACGGCAACTGGGGCGGGCGCATCTCGATGCAAGACAGCCCACGCTTCACCCGCGACTACGATCCCAGCCGGATTCTCGTTGCCGATGTCGACGGCGATGGTCTCGCCGACATCGTCTACGTCGACAGCGACACAGTCACCCTCTGGATCAACCAGAGTGGCAGTGGCTGGAGCGATCCGGTGACCGTTCGGGGCACACCGCTGGCGACCGGGCATGATGCCGTGCGCCCGCTGGATTTTCTCGGCACCGGCATTCGCGGGATTCTCTGGAGCCGCCATGCTGGTGCGCCGGGACGCTCGCACATGCATTTCCTCGATTTCACCGGCGGCGTCAAGCCGTATCTACTCAGCGAGGTGGACAACCACACCGGCGCGCTGACACGGGTGGCGTACACACCGTCGACCCGGTTCTACCTGGCGGACGAGGCATTGACGGCAACGCGCTGGACCTCGACACTACCCTTCCCGGTGCAGGTCGTCGCCCGCGTCGAGGTGATCGACGTACTCTCCAAGGGCAAGCTCACGACGGAGTACAGCTACCACCACGGCTACTGGGACGGTACCGACCGGGAGTTCCGCGGCTTTGGACGGGTGGATCAGCGGGATACGGAATCGTTCGAGCGGTATCACGACCCCGGGCTTCACGCAGAGCGGCCTTTCGAGCCGGTGGATCAGGTCCTATTCTCGCCGCCGACCGAGACGCGGACCTGGTTTCACCAGGGGCCCGTCGGCGACGAGTTCGGGGAGTGGCAGGAGCGTGACTACACGCACGAGGTCTGGGCCGGCGATCCGCAGCTCCTTCACCATACGGAGCAGGTGAGCACCTTCCTGCAATCCTACCACTCCGGTCCCCACGGGCGAGCCTCGCCTGCCGACCGGCGCATCAGGCGCGAGGCCCTGCGAACGCTGCGGGGCAGCGTGCTCCGAACGGAGCTGTACGCTCTGGATGGTTCACCTCTACAGGGTCGGCCCTACATCGTGAAGGAGGTCGCTTACGGCCTTCGGGAGGAGGCCAAGCTCGATGCTGCCGATGGACAACGCCGGCGGATCTTCTTCCCACACCGGCGCGCGGCGCGCACCACCCAATGGGAGCGCGGCGACGATCCGATGACGCAGTTCACGTTTAGCGACGACTATGACGACTTCGGACAGCCCCGCGAGCAGACGACGGTCGCCCTGCCCCGTCGCATCGCGAAACGGCAGGAGATCACGGGTGCGGTCGTCGGGGTGCTGGACGGAGACGAGGTCAATGAAACGCGCGTGCTGGCGACCCACACCCGAACGCTGTACGCCGAGCCCGACCCTGACGTGGTCATCCACGACCGGGTCGCTCAGGTGCGAGCCTACGAGATGAAGCAGCCGCCGGAGGTCGATGAGACCGATCCGGACGATTTGGCCCAGGTGCTCCGGGACCAAGCCGGCACGGCCGACAGCGTCCACGAGCGCTTTCGCAGCACGTTGTCTGAGTCACTTCAGCCATCCGACCTCCGCCTGGTCGACCACACCCTCAACCACTACGACGGCGAGGCGTTTGTGGGGCGCGCTGCCGGGGAGGTGGGGCCTTACGGGGCCCTGACGCGCAGCGAGGCGCTGGTCTTCACGGAGAGGGAGCTTGAGGAGGCCTACGCCGACCGCCGCCCGAGCTACCTCGGTGGAGAGGCGGCACCGCCGGAGGGCGCGCCGGACAGCTTCGGGCAGCACCTTGGCTATCGCCTAGAGCAGGAATCTGGAGACTATCACGCTGGTTATTACATTGACACGCAGCGGCAGCGCTTCGATGTCCAAGAGGACGAGGCCACGGAAAAGTGGGGACTGGTCACTGCTATCCAGGATTCCCTCGGTCACCAAACGACCATCGAGCCCGATAGGTACCGGCTGCTTCCAGCGCGCATCATCGATCCCGTCGGTTTGGAAACGGTCGCGGCATACGACTACCGCGTCATGCAGCCCCGTTCGGTGACCGACCCCAACGGCAACACGACCCACTTCCGCTATACGCCTTTGGGCCTGCTGCACAAGCGGTTCCTCGAGGGACGCGATGGAGAAGGGGGCAGCGAGGAGAAACCGGAAGTCGAACTCATCTATGACTTCCTGGCCTACGAGAAGACGCGCGACGATCCGGATCCCCAACCGATCTTCGCCCACAGGCGCCGGCGCATCCGGCACGCCAGCGAGACTACCTCGGATGAGACGATCGCGTCGCGGGAGTACTCCGACGGCTTTGGTCGTCTGATACAGACGCGAGCCCAGGCCGAGGACCTGATCTTTGGCGAGACGGGCGATGATGTCGGCCTCCCACGCGATCCCGGTGCAGAAACGGGAGCTGCCGTGGGTCGGCGCGCCGGCGACCGCGTGGTGGTCAGCGGCTGGAAGGTCTATGACAACAAGGGGAAGGTGGTCGAGCAGTACGAGCCCTTCTTCGCCGGCGGGTGGGCCTACCAGCGTGAGGACGAGGCGAAAAAGGGGCGGCACGCTACCCAGTTCTACGACCCTCGGGGCCGTCGCATCCGCACCGTGAATCCCGACGGCTCCGAGGAGCGGCTGATCCTGGGCATTCCCGAGCGGCTGGACGACCCGGATGGCTACGCGCCCACGCCCTGGGAGCGCACCGCGTACGACCCCAACGACCTGGCGACGGTGAGCCGGATTTCGGACGAGGCGGCAGCGAGCGTGCCCGAGACGCACCCCTTCACGCCGACCGGCACCATTCGCGACGCCTTCGGACGCGTCACCTGCCGCGTCGAGCGCAACGGTCGGACGGCGGAAAGTTGGCACATCATCCGCCGGCGCCACGATCTGCGCGGCAACCTGTTGGCGGTCACCGACCCGCTGGGCCGCCCGGCTTTTGAGTACGCCTATGACCTGCTGGACCGCCAGCTCCGCGTGCGGAGCATCGATGCGGGCCTGCGCACCTCGGTCCCGGACGCGACCGGCAGTCCGATCGAGCAGCGCGACAGCCGAGGCGCCGTCGTCCTGCGCCGCTACGACGACCTGAACCGCCTCACCCACCTATGGGCGCGCGACGGCGGACGTGGCCCCGTCACGCTGCGCGAGCGGCTCATCTACGGCGATGATGGCAACCGCCGGACCGGTCTCACCGGCGCCGAAGCACGGGAGCAGAATCTGCTCGGCAAGCTCTTCAGACACTACGATGAGGCCGGCGTTGTCGAGTTCCGGCGCTACGACTTCAAGGGCAACCTCGAGGAGAAGGTGCGGCAGGTCATCAGTGACAGCGTGCTGGCGAAGGGCTGGACGGCGGACTGGGACAGGTCCGAGGCCGAACGAGACCTCGACGCCGTCGCGTACCGCACCAACAGCCGCTTCGACGCGCTCAACCGTCCTCTGGAGATGGTCCTGCCAGCAGATGTCAACGGCGAGCGCGCGGCCCTAGTGCCCCGCTACAACCGCGCAGGCGCGCTGGAAAGGGTCGAACTTGAGGGCGATCCCTACGTGGCACACATCGCCTACAACGCCAAGGGGCAGCGCGTCCTGATCGTCTATGGCAACGGCTTGATGACGCGCTACGCCTACGACCCCGACACCTTCCGCCTCAAGCGCCTGCGCACCGAGAGGGCGCAGACGGCCTCGACCGACACCTTTGCGGGCGAGGGCGAACCGCTGCAGGATCTCACCTACCGCCACGACCTGATCGGCAACGTCACCACGATTGAGGAGCACACGCCCAACAGCGGCATCGCCAACAGCGCCCAGGGCAGAGACCGCCTGGTGCGGGCCTTCGCCTACGACCCGCTCTATCGCCTGACAGAGGCCACGGGCCGGGCGGGCAAGGACACCGGCGCGCCCCCGCGGCTTGGCGAATCGACCGGGGTCGGCAGGTACGTGGCGCCCTATCGGCGCGGCGCACCGGCACCCACCCAGGACAACGCGCCCGACCTCACGGCGCCCTATACCGAACGCTACGCCTACGATCCCGCAGGCAACCTGCTCACGCTCCGCCGCGCCATCGGCGATAGCGCCACGCGTCGTGACTTCACCCTCGCCGACGATTCTAATCGGCTGAGGAGCGTGGCCCACGGGAGCACCGTCCACCGGTACCGGCACGACGCCAACGGCAACGTGACGCTGGAGAACTCCGAACGCCACGCCACCTGGGACCACGCCGACCGCATGATCGCCTTCGCCACCCGACCCGAGGGCTCCGACCACGCGTCCGTAGCAGCGCGCTACCTCTACGGCGCCGACGGGATGCGGGTGAAGAAGGTCGTGCGCAAGAACGGCAGTGAAAGGGTCGAGAGCACGGTCTATATCGGCAGCGTCTTCGAGCACGACGCCTGGACCGAGAACGGCAGCCGCCGCGAGAACAACCACGTGCACGTGATGGACGACCGGCAGCGCATCGCCCGCGTGCGCCGCGGCCCCGCCCATCCCAAGGACGCCGGTCCCCCCGTGCAGGTCCATCTGGGCGACCACCTGGGGAGTAGCCACGTGGTCGTGGATGCCGGCGGCGCGTGGGTCAATCGTGAGGAATACTTCCCCTACGGCGAGACCGGCTTCGGCAGCTTTGCGAGGAAGCGGTACCGATTCACGGGCAAGGAGCGGGATGAGGAGAGTGGCTTGTCTTACCACGGGGCACGGTACTATGCGCCCTGGCTGGGCAGGTGGGTAAGCTGTGACCCGGCAGGGACCGTGGATGGCGTCAATATATACACGTATGTGCAGGGCAATCCGGTTAGCAAGGTCGACCCTAAAGGTCTGCAGAGCAGCGACGCAGAGGAGCAGGTTGACTGGCGTGAAGGTACACCTGTAAGGATGGAAGGGTCTTATGTCGGACCTGGATTTCAGATTGAGGGGGTAGTCCACGCGCACGAACCGGGACTCGTTATCGAGATGCAGGGCGAATCGCCAATCGAGACAATCGATAGAACTGGTTCCAACAAGGGGGGTGGCGAATACGACTTGGGCGTGATGGGCCGGCTAACCAGCCTGACGCTTGGTGCGTTCCAAGCCGCAACCGAGGCACCGGCGAGGCTCAAGAGGCTTCGCGCCCCGGCGCTGGCGGCCTTGCTATACGCCGGCAGGCCGGACCGAGCCCGGCTCACCGGACCGGTGAGCCGCACCGGGGGACTCAACGACACCGAGAAGCGACGGCTGATCGAGGAGATGGATCCCCGGTCGCGGATCGGTCCAGGCGGTGTGCAGCGACCCCTGCAGAAGGGATACCGAGTTCCAGGTTGGGCCAGCCGTGCCGGTAAGTTCGCGGGGCCTGCAGGAACTCTGTACGACCTAGGCTTGCTCACGACAGAACTCGCGTCCGCACCGCCTGAGGAGCAGCCCAGGGTGCTGGCCGAGGGTACCGGGGGGATGGCAGGCGGCGCGGGTGGGGCTAAGGTGGGTGCCGCCGTCGGCTTTAGCCTCGGGAATATTCCGGGAGGAGTTGTCGGCGGCATCGCGGGGGGGTGGATAGGTTCGTTGATCGGCAAGCGCGCCGGTGGCACCGGACCGGTCCTGCGCGTGTTCGAGTTTCTGAGCCGCCCCATCGGGCAACCTGCGGAACCGCGCGACCCCCGACCGCGTGGCCCGGGCCGCTGGGATTACGCCGGCGGGATGCCCGTTTTCAGCAGCGGCTCGAGATAGCGCCGTAGACGATGATACGAAAGGTAGAGGAGTAAGGACATGGAGAACCCAAGAGTAAAGATGCACGCAGAGATCACGTCACCCAAATCGCACGTGATCATTGGACCGAACGAGCGCAAGGTGACCGTCTATATCGACGCCTGGGGCATCATCTTGACCGGCGGCGGGGGCACCGGCGGAGGCGGCGGCACAGGCGGCGACACAGGTGGTGGCGGAAGAGGCGGGCACATCCCTCAGCCCCTGGGACACAAGGCCGATGACACCCGCGGGGTGCTCCGTCCGAGCGCCCTGGAGCTCGAGGCCGGCCAGGTGTTGGTGAAGCTGGGAGACGACGCTAAGTTCGCGGACGCCACCAAAATGAACCCGCCCCGGCGATGGCGCTTCAGCCGCACGATTCATAGCGAAGAGGATCTGAAAATCACTGTGAAGGCGCACCCGCTGGCGGGCCATGAGGGCAGCGCAGCGGAGGATAGGCGTACTATCAACGTGATACTGGATGACGAGCCACCCGAACTGCACATCGATTTCCCACCAGACGGCCGCACGATAGAGGTACGTGGATCTCAGAAAGAGATCACAGTGGAAGGTACCGCGAAGGATAGGGACTCCAGCGTCAGGAAGGTCGACGTAGGCATCGACACGCCCTCCGAAAGAGCTGTCTTACGTGGTGAACAGTGGCGGAAGAAACTGACGCTCCGCGACTTTGGGCACCACCAGATCGTCGCAAGGGCTGAGGACACAGTGGGCAATCGCAGCGACCGGGAAGTTCATGAGATTGAAGTCGTCGATAAGGGCAAACCGAGCCTGAAGATCACCTCACCACGTCCCGACAGAAGAACGTTTAACTGGCCTGCGGACGAAGATCTGACCATCACCGTGGAGGGCACGGCATCGGACGAGGGGACCGGAGTGCGATCGGTCGTATGGCGCCTTGGCAGCGAGGGGGAGTTCCGCAGCGTTGAGACGTCCGGCGGCGACGACAGGGAGTTGACGTGGCGCGCCGCGATTCCTATCCCTGATGCGGGCGAGCACGTCATCGAGTTTCGCTGCGAGGATGGAGCCAGGAAACCAAACTCAGCGAGCGAGGAGATCACGATCCACGCCGTTGACAAGCCACCCGAGGCCATCATCGAGTCGCCCTCGAGGAGCCCCCATAGGATCGACGAGCAGGAAGGCGGCGTCACGGTTGAGGTTCGGGGCACCATAGAGGAGTCCGTGGCGGAGGTCACGACCGTGGAGTGGTCGCTCGATGACAGTGAGTATGAGCCCGCCGAACCGCTCGAGGACGACTGGTCCGACTGGCGGTTCTCGGTCCATCTGGAACAGCCTGACACCTATCGCCTACAGGTTCGGACGCGCCACACGTCGGGCAACCGATCAGACCCGCGTGAACTCGTCGTTCAGATTTTGGAGATAATCGATGTTTAGCCAACGGATGTACGTGGGCGACCTCCTGGACTTCACCAGGCGCCGTGTTCGGGGAGCGGAGGGGGAGCCGGTCACAGAGGAAAGGCTGACGGACGTCTTCCACCAGCCCTTTGCGGAGCTGGTGGACGAGCAGAACCGTGAGCTCGCAGAAAACCCGATCCATCAGGTGCGCGTGGCGGTCGAGGTGCTGCGGCAGCTCCTGGGCAACGATGACCTTCCGGAAGAGGCCGAGTACCGTAGGGCAGCCCTCAACAGCCTGCTCGCCCCTTGGGGCCTGTCGCGTGCCGAGCTGCAGGCGGTCTCTGCCGCACGCCAAGGCGATGAGGACGAAGACGAGACCCTCATTACCTCGGTGACGGAGCGCCTCGGCGTAGCGTCCGAAAGAATCGACGAGCTGCTTACGGTCGTCGAAGACCTGACCGAGGAGCGCCTTGAGGCCATGTTCGGCCTTCCCTCCACTCGGCGAGCGCCGCTCATCTCCCCCGATGCGCCGCCCAAGCTGCTCGCTTGGCAGCGAGAGCAGCTTCCGGAGATGGAGGAGGATAGTGATGGCGAGGAGGGGGAGTCGCAATCCTCGGCCCGGCGTCAGGCTGAACAGGCGCTTGAACAGACGCTGCAGGCGGCGGTCGACGCAGCCGAGGCCGCAGCGCTGCCCAGGCTTCGCGACATCCTCGTTACAGCCGTCGGTGCGCGGGAGGCAGGGGACGGCGGCGACGAGCTCGATCGCGCGGAGGTCATCAACAGCCTCACCCGCCGCCTGGCCCTCGACTTCGGCAACAGTGGTGAGGTCATGACGACACGCCTGCATCAGGCGGCGGAGACGCTGCAGACCGTGTTGTTCGGGCTGCGCACCGGTTGGTTTATGCAGCGGCAGCGGATCTCTATCTTCTCGGACCCTCATCCCGTGACGGCATGGCGAATTACCTTCGATGAGGATTACGAACGCGAGGACTTCGATGAGGACTGGCACTGGCTCGGAAGGTACGAGACGTGGCGCAGCGCATTTCACACCCTTGTCCATCCGGATGCCGCACTCCTGCCCGAACTGCTGGAGCCCAGCTCACCTCACCACCGCCCCAGCAGGGCCTTCCGCACCCTGATCGACCGCCTGCGAACCGCAACGCAGCTCACCCCCCGTCGGGCCCGGCAGTTGGCCAACGGCGACGCGAAGAGCGGTGAGGACTCCGGCTACCTGACGCAGCTCAGCGCGGAGATCGGAGACGAGCTGACGGAAAAACTTCAGCCCGGCGAATTCACGATTACCGAGCAGTTGACCGACCAGGAGCTCGAGGATCGCCGTTCTGAGGTGAGGGGCCACTTCCAACCCAATGGGAACGACGAGATCACCAACTGGCTGCACGACGCGCCCAACTGGCTGAAGGAGATCTTCTACTTCGTGCCCCTGACGCTCGCGCTTCACCTTCAGCGCAGCGGTCAGTTTCTCGCGGCACTGGCGTGGTACCGGACGATCTACGCCTACAATTGGGAGCGCGACCGACGGAAGATCTTCCACGGTCTGACGCTCGAGGAAGACTTTTCCCTTAGCGTCAGCCGCGAGACCGGCACGTGGCTGCGACAGTGGCTGAATCCGCACGACATCGCCAGCGAGCGGGGACATGCTTACACGCGCTTCACCCTACAATGCATCATCGACTGTTTCCTCGATTTCGCGGATGCCGAGTTCACCGCAGCCAGCCCCTTGTCGATAGCCCGGGCCCGGAGCCTCTACCTGACCGCGCTGGATCTGCTGGAGCTTCCCGAGATGCTGCCGCCCGACGATCCGCGCGCCATCGGAAATCCGAAGCTCGGGCCCGACACCGCCCTGGAGAATCCCGCCATTGCGGCGCTGCGGCAGCATGCCAAGCTCAGTCTGGAGAAGCTGCGCGAAGGGCGCAATGTGGCCGGGTTGACAAGGCTGCAGCGGACGGCAGAAGGTGCGGCGGCACCCTTCCACCGCACCGTGCATGCTCGGCCCACCATCTACCGCTATCGCGTCCTGATCGAGCGGGCCCAGCGGCTGGTCGGCATCGCGCAGCAGATCGAAGCCTCGTTCCTCTCCGCCGCAGAAAAGGCCGACGCTGAGGCGTACAACCTGCTCCAGGCCCGGCAGGACCTGGCCCTCAGCCGGGAACAGGTGGAGGTACAGGACCTGCGCGTGGATGAGGCCGCCACGGCCATCGAGCGGGCGGAACGCCAGCAGGAGCGGGCGCGCGAGCTGCGAGACAACTACCAGAACATGATCAGAGCCGACCTGAACAGCTACGAGCGGCAGATGATCCGGTCCTACCGGAGAGCCGGCTCTGCTCGAGCAGAAGCCGCCGACTTGGCGGCGGATATGGATATAATCCGCGCCCACTCAGCCATCTCGAATCCGATGCAGGCTTTCTCGTGGTTTGCCTCTACGGTCATGAGGTCCCAGCAGGTCGATGCTACCGAGCGTGCGATATACGCTGAGACCAAGGCTCAGATGGCTTCGTTCCGCGCCAGCCACGAGCGTCGCCGTGAGGAGTGGCGCCGGCAGCAGGGGCTGGCAGAGAAGGAGATTGGGATCGGACAAAAGCAGATAGCGCTAGCCACACAGCAGCATCGGATCGCCGCGCAGGAGCGCAGCATCGCCCGGCTGCGGACGGACCAGGCGGCGGTCACCGTGGACTTCCTCGCCAACAAGTTCACCAATGCCGAGCTCTACGAGTGGATGAGCGGCGTCCTCAACCGCGTCTACCGTTTCTTCCTCCAGCAGGCAACGGCGATGGCCTTTCTGGCCCAGGATCAGCTCGCGTTTGAGCGCCAGGAAAAGCTCCCCGGCTTCATCCAACACGACTACTGGCGCCCGCCGACAACCGAGGGGGCTGAGACGTCCGAGGACGGCGAGCAGCCCGACCGGCGCGGACTGACGGGCTCAGCCCGGCTGCTCCGCGATATCTACCGGCTCGATCAGTTCGCCTTCAAGACCCGCGAACGCAAGCTCGAGTTGAGCCAGACCTTCTCCCTCGCGCGGCTCTTCCCCTTTGAGTTCGAGCAGTTCCGCCAGACCGGCCGTCTGCCCTTCGTCACGCCGATGGAGCTCTTCGACCGTGGATTTCCGGGTCACTACCTGCGGCTCATCAAGCGCGTGTCCGTCTCCATCCTGGCCCTGGTCCCGTCGGTGGACGGCGTTCGCGCCACCCTCACCAACTCCGGCATCTCCCGGGTGGTCGTTGGGCCCGACATCTTCCGCACGATTGAGGTCCAGCGCAGCCCCGAGCTGATCGCCTTCACCTCCCCGCGCAACGCCACGGGCCTCTTCGAGCTGCGGCCAGACGGCGAGCTGCTCCGTCCCTTTGAAGGACAGGGGGTGGACACGACCTGGCAGTTGGAGATGCCGCTGGCGGCCAATGCCTTTGATTATGACACCCTCGCCGACGTGCTGATCACGCTGGATTACACGGCGCAGTACAGCGCCGGCTATCGCAGGCAGGTGGTCAGCCGGCTCGACCGCACGCTTGAGGCCGAGCGACCGTACCACTTCCGGCAGGAGTTCGCGGACGCGTGGTACGAGCTGCACAATCCCGAGCGCTCCAAGACGCCGATGACGATCAGGTTTGAGACGCGGCGGAGCGACTTCCCACCCCACCTCGACAACCTGCGCATAGAGCACCTTCTGCTGCACGTCGCCCGGACCGATGGCGCTGACTTCGAGCTCCCTGTGGCATCCTTACGCTTCTTCGGTGTGGACGGAAGCACGGTGGAGACGGGCGGCGCACAGACAGTGGACGGCACCATCAGCACGCGCCAGGCCAGTGGCAGCAGCTGGACAGCGCTAAAGGGACAGACGCCGCTCGGGGAATGGGAGCTTGCCCTTCCGGACACCGAGCCGGTGCGCAGACGGTTCACGGACGAGCTCATCGAGGACATCCTGCTCGTCATCACTTTTGGGGGAGAGACGCCCGAGTGGTTGTAGTAATAGCGGCATTGAGATGTGACGGTCTCCACGGCCTGCACGATGAGCGTGGAGGCCGGCGCTCTTCCCCAGGCCGCGTTCGGCACGATGGCGAGCGCGAAATCTGTGGAAAGCATCGTCCTGCACGGTTTTGACCCTATGTGAGGTCATAAGGCACTATCATCGGGCCGACCCCACGCAACGACAGCTGCGTGGGATCCAGCGCGGATCGAACTAAGCTTCGACGCGCGTTGTCCACGGCAGCCGCGGCCCCCACAGCGCGCCGGCATCAGCGCGAGTGGCAAGAGCCGCGGCTATTGGTGTCTGGAAGAGGCGTTCTTAGCGAGCGAGGTAACCGCCATCTACCGGATAGTACGCACCGGTGACAAACGACGCCTTGTCCGAGCTAAGCCAGATGACGAGCTCTGCGACTTCCTCAGCCTCACCAAGGCGGCCGATGGGGTGCAGATCGATGAGCTGCTTCTTCATATTGGAATCCTCTTCCAGGTCCGAGATCATCGGGGTTCTGATAAAGCCCGGACCAACGGAGTTAATGCGCAGATTCTGGCCTGCGTATTCCACTGCAGCGCTCGCCGTCAGCCCTACAACCCCATGCTTCGATGCAACATAAGCAGGGGCGCCGGCAAAGGCCACCAGGCCCAGGATTGAGGCCATGTTCACGATCGCCCCACCTCCTGACTCAAGTATGGCCGGAATCTCGTATTTCATGCAGTAGAAGATACCAGAGAGATTGACCTCGATCACCCACTGCCAGCTTTCGACGCTATACGCAGCCGTCGGGTTATCCTCGCCCGTGACCCCGGCGTTGTTGCATGCGAAGTCCAGACGACCAAAGTGATCAACTGCCGCGTCGACGAGCGCCTCGCACTCGGACGGCTTGGCTACATCCGCCTTGACAAAGAAAGCCTCCCCGCCGCTCTCACGGATGAGCGCGGTGGTCTCCTCGCCGCCGTCGACGTCGATGTCCGATACGATCACGCGCGCTCCATTTGCGCTATAGAGCTCTGCCGTCTTTCTCCCAATCCCAGAAGCAGCACCTGTCACCAAAGCCACTTTTCCCTCAAACATACCATGCCTCCTTTGCACCACTAGCGAATCTCAGACAGTCTCACTGCGCTCAACCACTCTCATGATAGGAGACCACGGCGATAAGATCTGCCGGGATCGGTTGGGGTTTACGGTGGGTTGAGTTGCCAAAGGTTGAGAGTAAGTTAGGCCGCAGCTCTCCGAGCACCCACGCTGAGACGATGCTGTGGCTCAACCCGTCGGGACAATGATCGCTTCTCCCCCCGCTTGGCGGCGGATCGATCTCCTGTAGACTTGCGGTGTGAGAAGAGACACTCGCAAGTTACGCCCATTTTCGGCCAGCCTCCTCGCGCTTTTGACCTTCCTTGTGGCGTGCCAACCGGCGGCGCTGCCTGACACCTCACTTACGGCGACGTTCAGGCCCACGCTGACCCCCTCCGCGATGACATCCGCGTCCCCCACACCGACTCGCACCCCACCCACAGCGACTGCTGCGGTCCCCAGCGTGACGCCGTCGCCGCAAGCCGACCCACCGCTGCTCGACATACCGGACGACGCGGTCGCCCGGATCTCGGCGGTGCCTCAGGTTACGCTGGAGATCGCGCTCGATGTCGCCCATCGACATATGCAAGTGACTCAACACGTGCTGTTGGCCAACGGAAGCCGCGAGCGTTGGCAAGAGATCGTCTTCGCCGTGCCGTCCGCGCACGTGCCGAGGGTATTCAAGCTGACACAGGCTCAGGTGACGACACGTTGGCAGCACACTACCGTCGCGACCACCCTAGACGACATCATGTTGCACGTTAGCCTGCCAGCACCGGTGCTCCCGGGCGAGCCGGTCTCGGTGACGCTGAGTTACGCGATGCGTGTGCCTGTGATCGAGCCGACCACCTGGCTCCCAGAGGGCAACCTCGGAGCCGGAGACCGGGTATTTCAGGCCGGAGACTGGCACCCGACACTCGTGCCCTACCGGGAGGATGAGGGTTGGGCGCGCTGGACTTACCATCCGGTCGGCGACCCCACCTGCTATCCCGTGGCAGACTACGACGTGCGGATCACGGCTCGTCCGGACATCGTGATCGCGGCGCCCGGTGAAATATCGCGAGAGGGTGCGCTGCGCCGATATCAACTCGATCGTGCACGGTGCTTCGCTTTTCTCGCCAGCCGCGATTACCTACGGATCGGCGGCAACGCCGGCGGCACTCCGCTCCACGTGTATTATCTGCCGGGCGATGTGGAGAGCGCGCGAGCCGTCCTAGATCTCGCCACACAAGCCATCCAGCTTTACAAGGATCTCTATGGACCCTATCCTACCAGCGGGCTCGTCGTTGCGCAGAATGCTTATCGTGGCTCTATGGAGTACACCGGCCTGATCAGTATGAGTGATCTGGCCTATGAGACCTACGATGGGAGCCCACGCTCCCAGCTTGTGAGCTTGACAGCGCACGAGATCGCCCATCAGTGGTGGTATGGTGCGGTGGGGAATGACCAGGTCCACGAGCCCTGGCTCGATGAGTCGCTGGCGAAGTATAGCGAGCTGCTTTTCTACGAGCGCTACCATCCAGAGCTAACCGACTGGTGGTGGGAGACTCACATCCACCGCTTCGAACCCGACGGCTCGCTCGATCGCACGATTTACGACTTCGACAACACACCGCCTTACATCCGTCAGATCTACAGCCTCGGAGCGCTCTTGATGAGAGATCTCCGTAAGTCGATGGGCGACGAGGCGTTCTTCAACTTCCTCAGGGCCTATCGCCGGTCTGGAGAAGGTCAGCTCGTCGACAGTGACACCTTTTTCACCACGCTCCACGCCTATGCCGACGGTGACCTGTCATCCATTGTCTCACGCTACTTCCAAGACCTACCTGCTGTTTTCCTCGATCTCCCTTAAGCGCGTGCTCGATCGTCGATATCTCAGCGGGGAGTTTGTCAAACGAGTCAGACACCTATAATAAGAATCTGGAGCTGAAGTTGGCGTAGCGGTCTATGGTTTCCGTCCGAGTGGTGGAATGGTGGACCCGCCAGGGACGTACCCTCCTTTGACGAAAGTGGCTTGAGATGGAGATGCTAGAGATTGATGGGGCATATGGCGAAGGCGGCGGGCAGATTCTGCGCTCGGCGCTCACATTATCAATCGTCACGCGAAAAGCCGTCAGCCTCTTTGATATCCGGGCTAACCGTTCGAATCCGGGGCTCCGCCCCCAGCACCTCACAGCGGTCCGTGCTGCGGCTGAGATATGCGAGGCCCGCCTGACAGGCGACGAGCTGGGCAGCCAATCCCTGACCTTCGAGCCTCAGGTTGCGGCAAGGCCGGGGACCTACCTCTTCGACGTAACCGACGCTGCCAGAGGGGGCTCGGCTGGCGCAACGACACTGATCCTACAGACGATACTGCTCCCGCTGACTCTGGCTCCCGGCGCGTCCGAGGTCAACCTGATCGGTGGGACGACGGTGCCATGGAGTCCACCAGCGATCTACCTTGAGAAGGTCTATCTGCCAACGCTCTTTGAGATGGGCGTGCGGGCGACGCTTGACCACCGAGTCTGGGGATACTATCCTCGGGGAGGCGGTGAGATGGTGGCGGAGATCCGAGGTGGTATCCATTTGCGCGGCTATGATCTGGTCGAGCGTGGCAGCCTTCTGCGCGTGGAAGGGCTTGCTTTTGCATCGGGATTGCCCTCTCATATTCCGCAGCGTATGGTCAATCGTACACGCGCCATTCTGAGCGATGCCGGCATCGAGACGCACCTTAAGCCGGAACACGTCCCATCTCCGGGCGTCGGGACCGGACTGTTTCTGTGTGCGCGATACGAGCACGCACAGGCAGGATTCCTATCGCTGGGCCGACGAGGACTTCCGTCAGAGGAGGTCGCCGAGATCGGATGTCAGGCTCTCCTCGAACATCATCGAACCGAGGCTGCTGCCGACCCCTATCTTGGCGACCAACTTGTGCTGCCCTTCGTGCTGGCAGATGGCCCCTCAAGGGCCACCATCTCCCGCGTGACGCGCCATCTGCTGACGAATGTCTGGGTCGCCCGGCAGTTCGGGTTTGACGGCGTGACGGTCGAGGGAGAGGTTGGGGACCCAGGGTTACTGCAGGTGGTGGCTGGACGCGGTGACTGACGCTGGGACACCGGAGATCGAGGCGTGGCGTTTACACTTCTGTGCGGCGTGTACATCTGAGCCCACCCGTGCCCTCCTGGGTCGACTACCCTTTGCTATGCTCTAGAGTTGGAGTGACATAATGCTTGAGTTGGTCTTTCTTGGGACAGCAGCTTCTGCGCCGACCATTCAACGCGGGCTGCCCGCGCAGATGGTGCTCTTCCGCGACGAGCGTTTTCTGATCGACTGCGGGGAGGGCACGCAACGTCAGATCCTGCGCAGTGGACTGGGCTTTCGACGGCTCAGTCGCGTGTTGCTCACCCACGGTCATCTCGACCATATCCTCGGTCTCGGTGGTCTAGTCTCAACTTTTGCGCGCTGGGAGGCCGTCGATGCCTTGGAGATCTACGGCGGACGACGGGCGCTGGATAGGGTGCAAGATCTGATCTTCGGCGTAGTTCTGCGTGGAGCCCCTCCGCCCGTCGCGGTTGAGTTGACCGACGTCGAGCCCGGCATCCTCCTCGAGAGCAACGATTTCGAGGTCAGAGCCTTCGAGGTCCAACACCGGGGGCCTGGATCCGTTGGATACCGGTTCTCGGAGAAACCGCGACGACCGTTTCTGCCGGAGCGCGCGCAGGCATTGGGTGTGCCTGCTGGTCCGATCCGCCGCGATTTGGTCAACGGACAGACAGTGACGCTGGCCGATGGCCGGATCATCCGTCCCGATGACGTGCTTGGGCCGCCACGCCCAGGTCTCTCCATCGCCATCACGGGCGATATAGGCCGGGTAGAGGACGTGGTTTCCGATGTCGAGGGAGCCGACATTCTAGTCACCGAGGCGACGTATCTGGCTGAGGATCGAGAGATGGCACGTCGTTTTGGCCACATCACCGCCAGAGAAGCCGCGTGGCTCGCACGCGAGGCGGGGGCGCGTATGCTCGTACTCAACCATCTCTCACAGCGTTACCGGATTCGTGCCATACTCGACGAAGCCGAAGAGCTCTTCGAGCCAGTGGTTGTGGCGCGTGACTTTGATCGTTTCGCAGTAATGCGAGAGAAGATCACGCTGGCCAACCAACAGCTCGAGGAAGATACGGAGTTACTGAAGGGGGAGATGCTTGGGGAGCACGAGCTTGAGCTCGAAAGCTAATGTCCTGTCGCGATCAAGCGAGATCTCGTGTGCGGACGGACCCTTGGCACTAGCACTATGGATTGTGACAGAAAGATGCGGAGCCCCTATATGCAGTGTTTCTCGGGTAGCTTGAGAGAAATGGACAACCCCCCAGCGTCTGCTACAATACTGCAGGCCCTTCGTTTTCCCTAAGCTGAGGATGAAGCCGTCAAACCCATAATCATCAAGGAGGAGTTAACAAGATGAAACGGCGAGTGCTTTTGTGGATCACCCTGATCCTCGTTGCGTCAATAGCGCTGACTGCATGTGGCGCCGGTCCCCAAGCCTCTGCGGGACCGTTCAAAGTAGCATATGTCTACATCGGTCCCCCCGGCGATCTCGGCTGGACCTATGAGCACGACCGCGGTAGACAAGAGGTAGAAGCGGCGTTCGGCGACGACGTGGAGACCGCCTACATCGAGAACGTGGAAGAAGGCCCGGATGCCGCGCGGGTGATTCGGCAGTATGCGCAAGAGGGCTACGATATGATCTTCGCGACGTCCTTTGGGTATATGGATCCTATGTATGAGGTTGCCGAGGAGTTTCCGGACGTGCTGTTCGAGCACTGTTCGGGCTTCAAGACCCGCGAAAACATGGCCACCTATTTTGGCCGAATTTACCAGCCGCGCTATCTTTCGGGTCTCGTCGCCGGCAGTATGACCGAAGTCAACAGTATCGGGTACGTAGCGGCTTTCCCAATCCCCGAGGTCATCCGAGGGATCAACGCCTTTACGTTGGGGGTTCGCGAGGTCAATCCAGACGCCGAGGTCCGTGTCGTTTGGACCAACACCTGGTATGATCCGGTAAGGGAGCGCGAAGCGGCCATCGCCCTGCTCGACGCGGGCGTTGACATCGTCACCCAGCACCAGGATACGACCGAGCCGCAGAAGGCAGCTCAGGAACGGGGCGCCTTGAGCATCGGCTACGATTCCGACATGCGCACCTTTGTGGGAGACACGGTGCTGACCAGCCCGATTTGGAACTGGGGGAGCTACTACGTCGACACCGTCGGCGCCGCGATGAGTAGCGATTGGGAGACCCACGAGTTCTGGGGTGGCCTGGAGGATGGCGTTGTACAGCTGGCTGACTTCAGCCAGAGGGTGCCGCAAGATGTCCGCGACCTCGTGGCATCGGCGCGAGAGGACATTATCGGCGGCGACGACGTCTTCTGTGGACCCATCACCGCGCAGGACGGAAGCACGCTGGTTGCGGCCGGCGAGTGCATGAGCGACGCAGATATGCTCAACATCAACGTCTTTGTCGAAGGTGTGGTGGGCACCATACCGGAGCAATAGACCGAAATCGATGTGGGAGCGGAACCGGTCTCATATGCATCTCGGTTCCGCTCCCTGGTTTCTGTAACTCAAACAGGGGGCACATCAAGCCTAACCCAAGGCGGGTTTCCGAAGCCTGCCTTGGGTTTTGAGGTATAGTCATAGTCACCTTTCTATGAACAAGCGTACACCGCAAAACAACGACCAGCCCGTGCTTCGGATGCACAACATCACGAAGCGGTTCCCGGGTGTCGTGGCCAATGATCACGTGAGTCTGGAGCTCTACCCGGGCGAGGTGCTTGCCCTGCTGGGCGAGAACGGGGCCGGCAAGAGCACGTTGATGAACATCCTGGTCGGCCTCTATCGCCCGGACGCCGGAGAGATCATAGTGCGTGGAGAGCGAGTGGAGATACACTCCCCCCGTGATGCAGCAGCGTTGGGGATCGGTATGGTGCACCAGAACTTTATGCTCGTGCCCACGATGACCGTCGCCCAGAACATCGTCCTGGGGATCAAAGATCTTGCGTTTGTGCCGAATATGCGCGAAGTCGAGCAACAGATTCGAGAGCTCTCGGAACGCTATCATCTGAAGGTGGATCCCCGGGCCTACGTCTGGCAGCTAAGCGTCGGCGAGCAGCAGCGCGTCGAGATCCTGAAACTGATCTACCGCGGCGCCGACGTCTTGATCCTTGACGAGCCGACCGCCGTCCTGACGCCCCAGGAGGCAGAGGAGTTGGGCCACGTGCTCGAGCTCATGCAGGCCGAGGGCAAATCGACCATCTTCATCACCCACAAGATGGGCGAGGTGATTAGGTTCTCCAATCGGGTCTGCGTGCTCCGTCAGGGAAAGGTCGTTGCGGTGAAGCACACGGCGCAGACCAACCCCCGGGAGCTGGCGCGCCTGATGGTCGGCCGTGAGGTATTGTTCCGCTTGGAGAAGAAAGAGGCGGAACTCGGGGACGAAATGCTGGTGTTGCACAATGTCCATGCCAACAACGACAAAGGGTTACCGGCTTTGCGCGGTGTCTCCTTTACAATCCGCCAGGGGGAGATCCTCGGGATTGCTGGGGTCGCAGGAAATGGTCAGCAGGAACTGGCGGAGGTCGTAACGGGGTTGCGCGAGATCAAGGAGGGCGAGATTCTGATCAATCAGCAGAACCTCACCAATTGCACCCCGCTGGACGCCATCAAGTCGGGTGTCAGTCACATCCCTGCGGATCGCATGGGTATGGGCTCTGTCGGCGACATGGCCGTCGCCGACAACATCGCGATGAAGGGATATCGACTTCCGCCGCTGGGTACGCGTGGATTGATCAACCGTCAGCGCATTCTGGACTTCGCGCGCGCTATGATCGAGATCTTTAAGATCTCGACACCGACGCCCCGAACCTACGTCAAGTTCCTCTCCGGTGGGAATATCCAGAAGACTATTTTGGCGCGCGAGATCGACGCATGCGCAGGACTGCTGGTGGCCGTTTACCCCTCGCGGGGGCTGGATGTCGGCGCCACCGAAGCCGTTCGGCGGCGACTGCTGGATCAGCGCGACGAGGGGCGCGCCGTTTTGCTGATCTCAGAGGATCTCGACGAGTTGCGTACCATTGCGGACCGCATACTCGTCTTGTACGAGGGTCGAGTGATGGGCGTCCTGCCGGCCGAGGAAGCCGACACCGAGACGTTGGGTATGATGATGGCCGGCGCGGAGGCAGAGGACATTATGGCTGCCGACCCACAGATCGCGAGCTGAAGCCATCGAGGAGCCCTGGCCAAATGAAATTGATTCTTAAGAAGCGAGAGTCCATCTCCCAGCGCGCCGCCGTTCTTGTGCCGGTCATCTCGTTTGCCGTCTCCCTGATCTTTGGCGCCGTGCTCCTGGCGCTGTCGGGCGCCAATCCCATCGTCACCTACGCTTCGATGTTTGGCGGGGCTTTTGGTTCAACCCATGGCCTGAGTGAGGTCGTGGTCAAGAGCATTCCCCTGATTCTCACCGGTTTGGGCGTCGCGCTGGCCTTTCGCATGCGTTTCTGGAATATTGGTGCTGAGGGTCAGCTCACAATGGGCGCCATAGCCGCTGCCGGTGTCGCGCTCTTCTGGTCGCAGAGCTTACCGAGCTGGACACTCTTGCCCATTTCGGTGCTTGCTGGATGTGTCGCAGGGGCTGTGTGGGCCGGTGTCCCTGCTATCCTGAAAGCCGCTCTCAACGTCGACGAGACGCTGACGACGCTGATGCTGAACTACGTCGCCGTGCTCTACTCCGAGCACCTCTATTACGTGGCTTGGCGAGCTCCAAACTATAATTCAGGCACCGAGCGCATCCCTGAGGCGGCCTGGCTCCCCCGGATCGTGGGACGTGCCCACGCCGGCCTCTTCTTCGGGCTGGCGCTGGCCTTGCTGCTTTGGGCTGTCTTCCGGTACACGCGTTGGGGCTTCGAGCTAAAGATCATCGGTGCCAACTCCACTGCGGCCCGGTACCTCGGCATCAACATCGCGCGGAACATCGTTGTCACGCTGCTCATCTCTGGCGCGATCAGCGGCCTCGCGGGGACCGTCGAGGTGCTGGGTCTGACGAGGCGCCTCCAACAGGGAATCTCCGTGGGCTATGGATACACTGCGATCATCATCGCCTGGATGGCTCAACTCAATCCGCTCGGTGTGATCCTGGTCGCATTCCTTATGGCGGCGCTTCTGGTCGGTGGCGACCAGATCCAGATGCGAATGCGCTTGCCGGCATCGGTGGGCATCGTGCTTCAGGGTATGCTGCTCATTCCGATGTTAGCCGGTGGGCTCTTCAAGGAATACGCGCTGCAGATCAAGACCTCAGGAGAGACAACCGGAGTTGAGGAGACTACGACGGGAGAGAGCGGTGAGGTTGCGGAAGGGGCTGTGTCGTGAATAGCGTGTTTGCACTGCTGACCTCAATCTTTACCATAACGCTGCGGGCTGGCACCTCCTTGATCTACGCGACGATCGGCGAGACCTATACCGAGCGCTCGGGGATTCTCAATCTGGGGGTCGAGGGTATGATGCTCCTGAGTGCGGTCACCGCCTTTGCGATTGGGTACTACACCGGCAGCGTCTGGCTGGGATTGCTCGGGGCGATGGCAGCCGGGGCGCTCCTCGCTACAATTCACGCCTTCCTGACCGTGACGATGCGAGCGAATCAGGTCGTGAGTGGCCTCAGCATCACCCTCTTCGGCACCGGGCTAGCAAGCTTCCTCGGTGAGCGCCTGGGCCCGGCCTCGAACAACCACAACCTGGTGGGCTTGGTGGGTCCCCGCTTCTCAGCTATCGACATCCCACTGATGAGTCAGGTGCCGGTCGTGGGCGCGCTCTTCAAGCAGGATCTGCTCTCCTACGCTCTCGTTCTGCTGGTGCCCGCTGCCTGGTATTATCTGTACAAGACCCGGGCGGGTCTAAACCTCCGCGCCGTCGGTGAAAGCCCTGAGACCGCCGATGCAATGGGCATCAACGTAATTCAGACGCGCTATCTGTACACTATCCTTGGCGGCGTCCTGGTGGGCTTGGGAGGCGCACATCTTTCGTTGGCCTATGCGCCCGGGTGGGCGGAGAACATCACCGGAGGGCGCGGCTGGATCGTCATCGCATTGGTGATCTTCGCGATGTGGAACCCCGCGCGGGCAGTCCTGGGGGCAGTGCTCTTCGGTGGGATCAATGCTGTGCAGTTTCGTCTGCAAGCCGGCGGGACGACGATCCCCTCTGCGTATCTGAATATGCTGCCCTATCTGGCAACCATACTCGTGCTGATTGTGATGACGTGGTGGGAGGCTCTGAGCCACCGCATTGGTGCGCCCGCCGCCCTTGGTACATCCTATATGCGCGAGGAGAAATGATCCTGGAGCTGACAACCGTTTAGGCCGTTTAGTTGGAACAGGCAAGAATTATGAATGAAACTCATGATCAGGTTCCCGCGCACTGGCGCCCTCAGGCGACGTCGCGCATGTGCTTTGTCTGCGGTCGAGAGAATCCGGTGGGCTTGCACGTGCAGTTCTATGAGGACCCCGAAGCGCAGCAGATCGTGGTGCCGTTGGTGATTCCGGACCGGTATCAAGGGTATCCAGGCATCGCCCACGGCGGCATCCTGGCCACAATCCTGGACGAGACGGCGGGGCGAGCTTTGATGATGGTGTCCGAGGAAGATCCCTTCTGGGTTACCGCCAAACTCGAGCTTCGCTATCGGAAACCCACGCCAACGGAGACACCGTTGCGAGTCGTGGGTTGGGTCGTGAATCGTCGCCGTCGCACTGCCGAGGTAGCGGGGGAGATCCGCCTTGAGGACGGCACCGTCACCGCTGAGGCAACGGCGTTGGTGGTCTGTCCCTCGGCAAAGACGCTCCAGCAATGGGAGCAGGAACAAGAATACTGGCGGGTCGAGGATGCGTAACGTCACGAAGCTGTCGACCGCTGATATCGCCGATCGCATGTGCACGCGAGACAGGCACGCCATCTAGGGGGCCAACTCACAGGAGAGGAGAGCGATATGTTGCGCAATCTCAAGCACTATAAGCGTCCCAGCTCAATTGAGGACGCCGTGGCGCTGGTTCAGTCCAGCCCAAATGCTGTCTACCTGGGCGGGGGCGCGTGGACGCTTGCGCAGGGAGATTCCACTGTTGAGATGGTCGTCGATCTCCAGGACTTGGGCCTCGACTTCATCGACGCCACCCTGGAGGATGTCCGTATCGGCGCTATGGCGTCGCTGCAAGCGGTGATTGACCACCCGGACACCGGTAGCCTCGCACAGGGTCTTCTGCGGCGCGCGATAAGCTACGTGCAGTCGCGCAACCTGCGGGAACAGGGATCGGTGGGCGGCACGCTGATCGCAGCAGGCCCAGCCGATCCACTGACGACGGCGCTGTTGGTCCTGGATGTGCAAATGCTCTACGCCGACCCGGTCGTGCACAAAGCCCCCTTTATGAGCTTCGTCGCCTACCGTGACCGCCTGATCAACACACAGGTTCTGCTCACGGAACTGCAGATCAAGCGACCGCCCGCGCGAAGCGCGGCGGCATTTGAGGTCGTCGGGCGGTCGCCAAAGGACAAACCCATCGTCTGTGCCGCGGCCTATATTGAGGTCGATGAGGGTTCGCCGGCGGCCGTGCGTATTGCCGTTGGCGGCGCGCACGCCCGGCCATCCCGATTGCACAAGACGGAGCATATGCTGCGGGGACAACTTCTTAGTCGTGAAAAGGTGGCCCGCGCATTGAAGCCAGCCCTGGAGGAGCTTGAGCCCGAGGCTGATTTCCTCGGCAGTGTCGAATACCGGCTGGCGATGGCTGAAGTTCTGGCGCAACGCGCCATCATAGAAGCTTGGGAGAAGGCCCGTATCTGAGAATACCACAGACGCAATCCATAGCCGGGTGGGGCTTTGCAGGGATCTGATTATCGTGGGAGGATGTATGTCTGAGAGAGAGAATGAACACCGACCGCTGGGAGAGACCTACGGCGGTCAAGCGGTGATTGAGGGCGTCCTAATGCGCGGCAAATACAACGCCGCCATTGCTGTGAGGCGTCCTGATGGTGAGGTCGTGGTCAAGCAGGAGTCTTTGGGAGCGCTTTATCGCGGGCCGATCAGCAAGATTCCCTTCTTGCGCGGCATACCTATGCTCTGGGATGCGCTGGGACTAGGGATGCGGGCGCTCTTTTTCTCAGCTGAGATCGTCGGTCAGGAGGAGGATCCGGAGTTCTCGATGTCCGGTGGCCTCGGCCTTGCCACCGGCGCGATCTCGCTGCTTCTTGGCGTGGGGCTCTTTATGATCCTGCCCTCATTTGTTGCCGGATTGCTCGTAAAGGAGCAAGCCTTTGCCTTCAACCTCGTCGAGGGCCTGGTTCGCTTGACCCTCTTGATCGGCTACATCGCGACGATCGGGCGGGCCGAGGAGATCCGGCGCGTCTTTGCCTATCACGGGGCAGAACACAAGACGATTAACGCCCACGAGGACGGTGCGAACCTGACGGTGGAGGGGGTGCGCCCCTACTCACGCCAACACGCCCGATGCGGCACGGCCTTCTTGCTGACCGTCGTGCTGATCTCCGTGCTCGTGCTGGCGCCTTTAGGCCGCCCCTCGTTGCTGCTCCGGGTTGCCTCAAGGCTTGCCTTGCTTCCGGTCATCACCGGCATCTCCTACGAAGTGCTGCGCTTCACAGGGCGGCACAAGCGGAGCCCTTTGATTCGCGCCCTCATCGCGCCGAATCTCGCCCTGCAACGGCTAACCACCCACGAGCCCGATGATGGGATGATCGAGGTCGCGATCGTGGCCCTGAAAGCCGTCCTTGAGGGCGAGCGAGAGGCAGCGCAAGCCTAGAGGGAGATCCCTTTCGCGAGCGGTCCGGCCCCTGACTCGCCGAGCGTCGGCGTGACAAGCCAGGCTGCGTATGTGTCTCCCCGCCAAATGACCCTACCTATCCAGGGCCCGTGGGTTATCATACCCACAATATTGGATTGGGGAGGCGCTAGTGTACTACGTCACAGCTTCCATCGCGCTCCGGTGTGCTAGCGCCTCGGTCTTTCCCCTAGCTTCTCACTATGTATCTGTCCAATCCAACCCTCCGCCTTTGTCGAGCCGGTTCCCGATTCTGCCAGTACGAAATTGAGTATAATGGGGGACGATGGATTTGAGTGGAGGTGCAGAATGGCGATACCGGATCCGCCCAAGCGACGTGACAGAAAGGCCCTTCTCTACGTAGAAGAGCTGAAACACCATATCCTCGCCGATCCAAGCATCCCTGCTCGCGACGAATCGGCAGCGGAGCTCTATGCGACAGCCCTCGTAGTAGCCGCATTCTTCGGTGAGCAGGAGCGCCAGCTCTTCCGTGAGATCTACAGCGCTTACACTGCAGGAGAGTGCCTGTTCGAAATGCGGGAGGCATGCGCTTGCGAGGGACACGATCAGCTCTGCTTGATCCTCGACCGGATCGTGGCAGAGACTGATGACGTGCAGCGCCTGGCCAGATATATGATGGAGATCATCGAGGCAGGGCGCTGGCGCCCTGTCCAAAAGGAGCTCGAATCCCGGGGCTTCACAGCCAGCAACTTCGTCTGGTGGTCGTTCGACCCGAACCGGAGTTAGCGGCCTATGTCGCCGGCCTATGTCGTCGGCTTGTACGCGCGAATCAGGAAGAAGGGCAAGTGTGCTACTTGCGACCACGGCCCTGAACGGGCACCTGCGGCGGCCTTGATCTCCGCCAGCCTCGACCGCTCTTCTGGCGTCAGCGGTAGGTCCTCCAGGTAGTCAAATCGCGAGGGAGCAGGCGGGAAGAGCGTATCGAAGAGCGAAATGTGCACCTCGAAACCGCGCGCCGCGAGAAGCCCGGGTAGCTTGCGACCGACCCAGGGATCGGCGCCAGCGCGTGTTAGCCCATTGATCCATAGCGAGCGGCTGCGGATCTCGGGCGGATGCTCGATCATCCCATCGTAGTCAGGCTCGAGGGCCACGAGGGCCCCGCCGGGCTGCAACACGCGCCAGATCTCGGACACGGCAAGGGCCAAAGGGCTGACCCACAACAGGGTTATCTGTGAGAAAAGTAGGTCGAAGGTCCCGTCGGCGACAGGGAGGTGCGTGGCGTCTCCTGCAAGCTTCGAAACCCCTCTGGGATGCCGCCACGATCGCAGCGCCTCAAGAGCGAGATCCAACGCGACCACGCGACCACGCGACCGTCGTCGCAGCTCCGGGACGACCACCCCGTACCCCGTGCCGAGATCGAGAACGCAATTGCGGCGGGCCACGTGGACCCGCCGCAACAACTGTGATCGAGCCGGCGCAAGCCATTCGGCCTGCTGTTCCACCAGCGCAGCTTCCGGGAGCGAGAGGTCGAGCTCGCTATCCATACGCGCTAGCGACCGCCTCCCGCACACGCGCAGGCGCAGGCGCAACCGGCGCACGCACATGCGCAGCTGCTGCCCCCACTACGCCCGCCGCTGCTCTTCGAGGCCTTGGACATCGCCTCAAAGACATCACCGGTGACGCGATCAACGCCGCTGAGATCAACGAAACCGCCCTTGGCGCCGGGTATGTTCATCGAGCTAGGCAGGATCGCCGCGGCCATACCACCCATCGTCGTCTCCGCCCAGCCGGAAAAAGAGGCTGCCACGTCGCCGAAGGAGGTCTGGCCCCCGCCGCCGGAGCGTCCGGTTCGCGCCCCACCGCCGGCACCTGAGGTCACAGAGCCGCGCGCTGGACGCGCCCACATAGGCCAGTAATGATAGCCGGGCCGCGTCAGGACCGTCGGATAGTTGTCGTTCATCATCACCCAAGGCAGGTACTTGTCGAGATATTGCTCCCGCTCCTGAACCTCACCCATCTGCCTGGCCTGCTCCATAGCCCGGGAGACCACGCGTTCGTAGTATTCCCGCGTCTCAGACAGGTCAAACCCCTCCATCTTGGCAGCGGTGGACGTGATGAGGCCCTCCATTGCCGCGGTGAAGTCAATCTTCTCCACCGGCTTGCTCGGATTCCGCTCCAGCTGGTCCAGGAAAGCCTCCTCATAAGCGTGAATGACCGTCCCCGCCTGTCGAGCTGCAGCTTGCCGAGCGCTGTGTCGCTTCTTTTTCGAGCGTCGCATGTCGGGGTCGTCCCACGTCTTGAATGGGTCGGTGACCTTCACGGTCAACGGATCCGGTCTCACGAGGGTCACGATGCCCTTCTCCAGCAAACCGAACATAATCAGAGTCAGAGTCTTGTGCAGGGGCAGCTCCAGCAGGACCGCGGCCTCAGGTGCCGTGAGCCCGCGCTTGATGCCGCCCCCCTCTACATGGGCGATGGGCGGCAGATAATCGCTAGGCTTCTTCCTGAGACGAACTTCGTTGAAGATGACGAGCGCGACGAGCACCGGTATCGCTGGCAGCATCAGAATAGGCGCAGCGAAGAAGAGCAAAATCGCGCCGCCCGCCAGGATTACAAACACCGTACAGCCGGTCCCGCCTGAGAACCGGAAGAAGAGCAAGGCCAAAAGGCCCACGTTGATACCCCCGAGGAGGAGACGGGCGCCGGGGTTGTCGGCCAGCCATCGATTCACGAGGTCGATGAAGGTCATTCTTTCGACACGCGTCATCACACGCTGGGGGAAAGAGACCCCGACCATGCGCGGCCCTGTGGGCCTAACCCCCTCCCACTCCCAGAGGACGACGGTGCGGCCCTGGAACAAGGCCTTGTCCGTGAAGGGCTCTTGTTGATAGAGGGCCTCGTCTGGCTCCACGCCCTCGGGCAAGTGGATGGCCACTCCGATAGTGCCCTCCCCTCGGACCGATTCGTCGTCAAACCAGGTGGGGGTGATACGGAGCGAGGCGAGATCCCTGTCCGTCGTGTCCTGGTAAACCATATCCGGCATCGTGGCCTCGAAGTGGAGTGTCCCTGTTTCTCCCGGCTGGATGGCCTGTCCACGCAGGTGAATCTCGACCCCGATGTCTATAAACTCCGAGGTGCGAATATCGCTCACGCTGACGCCGTCGATGCTGGCCGTCATATTGCCGATGTCGTAGTCGCTATGGGGCAGACCAATGTCGACGATATCGATCGGCGAGCCCTGATTGTCGAACGTAATGTCATAAACTAACTGGGCTGAGGCATCGGGCTGGACATAGACCTGCAATTCCAATCTCGGCACGCGGAACGCATAACTCTGCGCATGCGCCGGATTGATGCTGGCGCCCAGCAGCACGAGCACGACAAGAAGCGAGGCTACCATAGAGAGGCGCTTAAACATATCGATACGTACCTCCGTGAAGTTCTTCGTCAGAATCCAACGCTATGCGACCGCCATGCGGCCCAATCTCATCGTCCGCCGCCCGCACATGCGCAGGCACACGCGCACCCGGCACAAGCACAGGCACAACTGCTGCCGGATCCTCCCCGTGATGCCGCCCCGCCGGCGGAGGGTTTGCTGAGGGTCGTGGGCAGAATCGCCGCTGCCATACCGCCCATCGTCGTCTCCGCCCAGCCGGCAAAGGAGGCTGACACATCCCCGAAGGTGGTCGATGCTCGTCCTGAACCGCCCGCGGCAGCGCGCCCTCCTGACTCGCCTCCGGCAGCGGTCACTGTACTCCGGGACTGGCGTGCCCACATCGGCCAGTAATGGTAGCCGCCTACCCTCAGGGCCGGCCTGTAGTCCCGCTGCATCATGACCCAGGGCAGATACTTATCGAGATAAGCCTCGCGCTGCTCGATGTCGCCGATGCTCGCGGCTTGTTCCATTGCGCGATCGATCACACGCCGGTAGTAGTCCTGTGTGTCGGAGAGGTCGAATCCCTCCATCTTCGCGGCGACGTCGTCCACCAGCTTCTGCATCGGCTTGATGACAGGCAACTCCGCGACCGGTTCGTCAGGGTGCGCCTCGATAAGGTCAAGGAACGGGTGCTCGTACTCGTGAATCACGGTCCCCTCACGCTGCGCCATCTGGCGCCGGTAACGCTTCCGGCTCTCTTCGTCCGCCAATTCGGGCTTCTCTTCCACTCGGAAGTCCTCGATGACCTCGACGGTAAGCGGGTCCGCGCTGGTTTGGCGGACGAGCCCTTTCTCCAGCATCCCGAAGATCACCAGCCCTAACACCTTGGTCAGCGGGAGCTCCAGGACCACCGCGGCCTCGGGGGCCGTGAGGCCACGTTTGATTCCACCACCCTCAACCTGCGCGATAGGGGGCAGGTAGTTGGGTTTGATGGCGCGGACAACAGAGCGGATGAAAACGAAGATGAAGAAGAGGGGAAGGACAACCGGCAGACAGACCATCAGGACCGCCCCAATCGCGGGGAGGACTCGCCCCAACCACCGTCCAAGCAAGTCCCAGAAGGTAACCTCGATGACGTTAGTCATCCCGCGCCGCGGGAAGGAAACGCCGACTCGGTAGGCCTGTGTAAGCCGGACATCCTCATAGCGCCAGATCGCCACGACCCGCCCGTCGCTATCTTGCACCTTATCGTCGAAGGGCTCGTCTTGATAAAGGACCTCGTCGGGCTCGATGCCCGGTAGCATCCTGATGCGGATCTCAACGTCGCTGGTGCCCTGGATCAGGTCGCTGTCGAACCAGGTTGGCGTGATCTGCAAAGAGGCGTTGTCCTCATTTGTCGTATCTGCGTAGACCATATCAGGGGATACGAACTCGAGGTGCAACGTCCCCATCTCACCCGCTGGAATGGCGTGCGGTCCCAGATGGATCTCCACGCCGACATCAATGTATTCGGAGGGCCGGATATCCGACACCGGGTTGCCATCAATGGACGCCTCCATCTGGCTGAGGCTGTAATCGGCGTTCGGTGTACCGATGTCCACAATATCGATGGGATCCCCATAGTTCTCAAAGGTGATGTCGTAGACGATGTGGGCAGATCCATCGGGCTGCACGGTCGCGCTCAGCAACAGCTCTGGCACGGCAAAGCTGTAAGTCTGCGCGTGAGGACGAGCCAACGCAATCCTGGCATCCGTGCCGACGAAACCCAGGAGCATGGCCAAGACCATCACCAGCGCCGCGGCTCGTCTGCTGGTCATAGGGCGCATCTTTGTCTTCACTGCACCCGCACCTGCTTGGGGGTCATTGTAACCGGCCGATTGTACCATCAGCCACCCCGCGCCCATCCTTCCGGATCACGTGGGCAAGCAGCCGCGCAGATCGCGAGACCGGGGCAGACCTCACAGTGGGTCGGCGCCGCCACACGCTCCCGATAGTGGCGAAAGACGGGATCATTCCAAATCGAGTCCCACGAGTCCCGCAGAAGATTGCCGGCGCTCCGGTAGGGGCCTCGCGGCGGGATAACCTCGCCGGTGGGCTCGACGCGGACGGCTACGTCCCCGGAACATCGGGGGCCCCGCAGGATCTGGTCCGTCAGCGACCGATCTGGATCGCGTTCCACCGGTGGATCCCAGATGAAACGGGCGTTGGCCATATCGGCGGTCTCCTCCACCGTGGCCGCCACCTGCACCATGCCCTCACGGCTAAAGATGCCCTCCTGCCGCGCGAGCTCGGGATCTGTCGTTGGATACGCGACAAATGCGAGGTTGTCAGCGCCGCTAGCAATGAGCACATCTACGGTCTCGTCGATGCGATCGAGCGTGGCCTGCACCAGGGGAATCTCAGCCACCGCGGCGACCTGATAGGTCTCCAGCCAGTCCAGCACGCTTTCAGCCGCTGCAAAATCACCCTCGCCGCAAAGACCGTTGTGGATGTCCCGCTCGGCTGCGGCATAGAGAAAGGTGACGTGGTCAATCCCGGTCAGGCGAAGGTCGGAGAGGAAACCCTCCGCATTCAGGGTCGTGGCCCGTCCCCTAACCCCGGCGATCATACCCAGATCCTCCGCCCGCTCCACGGCCCTTAGCACATCAGCCGGGTCACAACCATACGGCACGAGAATCGTGACGTGCGGGATGCCGACTTCCCAGAGACGGTCGAGGATGGGCACGATCACCTTCGGCTCCGCCAATGGGACCGTCGCCTGCAGCGGGGCGATGAGTTCCGCATCATAGGGCGAGAGTGCGGCGTCCTCCAGGTTGAAGACCGGATACGTATCGCCTGGCGCCTTGAGCTGCTCGATGAGATCGTTCACCTTGGCGATGTCGGCGCGCATTATCTCCTCCCGGGCGCCGGAGAAGTGCGATTTGAGCCTTTCGATGATCTCGTCACGGGTGTGGTCTTCAAGGAGCCCTTTCGCGATGACAACCCCCGACGGGGTCAAGCGGGCGGCGGCCATCGCGTTAGCGATGAGCATGCCGCTGCCGTCGTTCTCCACCCGCAGGTGGAATCGGGCGAACGTATCGCCGGTCTCCTGCATTACGTGATAGAGCCCGGGCTCGACGGGCGCGGCATGTTCAGCGCGCTCAAAGGATAGCAGACGCCTCAGCCAGTTCTTCGCCATGAACACCCTCCTCACAGCCTTGCTTATGGGGATTGCTGATATTTTCTTTCGAATAGATCGGGCTCGTAGGCCGCGCGCCGGCCCGGGCACGCCTCCCTAGGACAGAGCTGGCAGCTCTCGAACCGTTCTTCTGTCGGGAACCGAATACCGGAGACGGTCTTATTAGGAATCATCAAGAAGCTGTCGGTCAGCTGCACACCGATCGCCGCCTCAGGATCTCCAAGGATCCTGAAGAGAGGACGCTGTTCACGAATGGGCCAATCCGCCAGGGAGCCCGGTGCCATAGTCGCCGTACGGCCCAACCTGTAGCACTTGTGCAGGTGCGCGTTGAGCGCTTGAGTTGCAGCACCCAGTGCGACCTCCTTGATGGCGTCAGCCCAATAACGGTGGAGCATGTCTTCGAGGCCGTCGCTCCAGGTCTGAAGCTCGCTCCCGCAGGTCGCGACGTAGGCAAAGAGACGGTGAGCCACGTCGAGATTGACCCGCAACACCCGGCTTCTCAACGTCACACCGTCGACGGTCACGCTATCAGCGGACTTGTCGTCGATGTAGGCAAGCTTGTACATCGCTTTGGGCCTCGCGATTGCGGTCGCAGCCTCAAGCAGACCGGCCAGCTCGGAAAGCTGCTGGCTGCCGTCTCTAAGCCTCAAACGTCTACCCAGCGACGCCAGGTCAGGCTGAAAGGCGATGCTATCGAGTACGAAGGTGGTTTCTGCGCTATCTGTCGTGTTCATCATTATCCACTGTATGAAATGCTCCTAAGTCACGGTCGGCGTGCAACCAGCAGCCCCCGAATGAGGGCAAGCAGTCCGAGGCCGATGAAGAGGATCGGCCATCCGACGAAGTCCAGGCCGAGACCGCTGATATTGAGAATCAACTCAAAGAAGACCAGTCCCACGAGAAACATGATCAACCCGATGTTCACCAGGGTCGAACCGGTCCTCACCGCGCTCTCCCTGCCTTTGCTCCATCCATAGAGCATCTCGGCCAGGCCGATCCCGGTCGGTGTAATCAGGGCCCACACGTAGGCCCAGCTGGTCCAATGTCCTGTGACACTTTGATAGAGAAGCACCAACCCGACCATCGTGACCATCCCGCTCACCATCGCGAAAGGCTCGCTTAAAGGCACGTCGGCGGCAACCGCGAAGAGGAAGATCAGGACGCCAGGCACGATGACGAAGAAAGGCCACACGAAAGCGCCGATGTTCAGCTGCAGAAATTGGCCGACCAGGGCCAGGATGCCCAGGAGAATCAGGGCGATACCGAGTGCCCGGACAAACGCTCGTGGTCCCTTTATCATGCCATCCCTCCTGCGTGGTTTGGAAATCCGGCATCAGGCGCACACCGCTCAGACCTGCTCTTGTGCCCCCCGGCGGGGGCTCCATTGAGGGAGCTTCGCGCATCTGACCCTAGCGTTGAGTCCCGGTCAGGACGTTCTCTCGCGTCCGCCGCCGCTCGCCGGTGAGCTGCACGCCTCGACCGGATCCCCGTCGGGGAGCACGCGTGCAGCCGCGCTCGATCGCTCGGATCCCAGCGCGCGCTTCACGCTCCAACCGGCATCCCCCACCGCACATCTCCAGATCTGGACAGTCCCAGCATGCCTCCGGCAATCCCGCGGCTTCCGGGGCCTGCTCACGATTCCGGAAGCTGAGGAAGAGGTCACTGTTCCATATACTCTCCCACGGATCGGCGAGGATGTTGCCTGCCGCGACGTAGTAGGATTGGCAAGGGAGGACATCGCCATTGGGCTCGATGCACATTGAGTATTCGGCTGCATTGCAGCGTTTGGGCGGCAGGCCCAGCGCTACGGGTGACAGGCGACAGTAATCGGTCACAGTGTACCAGAGAAACCGCATATTGAGTCGCTCGGCCTCCTCCCGCACCGCGACCAGCAACGTGGACATCTCCTCAGCCGGGATGGCAGCGGGCGTCGTCACGCCACCCCCGGCGTGGATGATGCCATTCATCGCGAAGGTCTGCAGGCCCAGGTCGTGGAGAAAACCAATGATATTGAGCACGTGATCCTGATTCTGCCGGGTAACCGTCGTGTTGGTGATCGTGTGGATGCCGGCGTCTAGTGCGCGCTTGATCCCCTCGACCGTCTCCTCGAAGGCCCCCTGTGCGCCCACCATCTCGTCGTGAATGGAAGGATAGCACGACTCGAGCGTGATCTGAACGTGATTGAGCCCAGCTGCCTCCAGCGATGTGGCCAGCGATGGATCCGCGAGGCGACGTCCGTTGCTGTTCATACCGACGATCAGTCCGAGTCCATCGGCATAGCGAATCAGATGTAGTAGGGCTGGATGGAGCGTCGGCTCCCCCCCAGTCAGGATGACGTGCGGAATCCCGATCTCCGCCACCTTGTCCAAGACCCTCATCCAGTCCCGCGTCGTGAGCGAGGTCATGGCAAACCGCTCCTGCTCGTTGTAGCAGTGCGGACAGGCGTTGTTACAGGCGTAGGTCAGGGCCATGTCGACCTTGTACGGCGCCGTGACGGGAGTGCTGAAGACCGGCTGGAACTCCAGGAGCGGTCCAAGCGCGCATGTCGGACAGGGGCTGTCGTTCTCGCGGAGACGGTGGACTAAGTCATACATCGTCCCGACGGCTTGCGAGAGCTCTGCACGGGTGACGCCGCGATAGCGACGGACCAACCGATCTAGCGCCTCGGCCTGCGGGACGTCGTCTAGCGCGAGCTTAATCATCGCGACAGCGGTTGCGTTGAGGTGGATGACGTCCGTGACGTCGACGAAGAGCACGCCCGAGCCGTCCTGCTTGACGCGCAGATGCACACGCCGCTGTCCCCCGTCCAACGCTAGGGGATAGCTGTAGAGGCCGGGAGCGATTGCCACCGACCCAGGCTGCAGCAACTCCCGGACGGTAGTGACCAGACGATGCCACTCCAATGATAGATTCATGTTTCTCTATATATGGTTACGGGCGAAACGACGCCGGGTTGCAGCTAAACCTTGATACCGTACGACCAGGAGCCGTACAACGCCAGCCTTTTCCAAAGAGGAGCTTCCGGCGCTTAAGCTGATGTCAAAGGACTGAACCCCAGTTGAACGCCGGAGACGAACAGACGGAATATCGAAGGCTACACCGGCAGGAGCGCAACAGGGGAGACTCAAGCGCGGCGTTCACCACTTCGGGGCTTCTTCGATCTGGTAAGAGGCCCCGCAGTAGGGGCACTCGACGAAGATGGCGCCGGCCTTGACTTCGAGATTGTCATTACTCAGCGCGCCGCCGCAGGACCGGCACTTCAACTGCTCCAGGTGTACGTCACCCGATAGGTCGATCTTCTGGATGTGAGTATGTTCTTCCCGCTTGGGGCGAACGCGCGTCAGGTAGATGAGCACGCCGGCCGCAGCGAAGAGGATCAGACCCACGACGATGCGGATAACCTGGCCCTGCGATCCCACCACGAACATAAACCCGAAGAAGGCTACTACGGCTGCAATCAGGTAGGTTAGAAGCTCCATCGCGTTCTCCTCCACAGGCGTTTTGGGGTTGCAGCACGTAGTATAGTCGATCCTCCATGCTCGTCAACGACCCCCTTCGATAGCACCATCATTTCGCTGGACACGAGGTTGTAGGCTTACCTGCTGCGGCTGATGCCGAGCGCGCACCATCGTCCCGAAGCGTCAGGGCACACAACAACGCCCGACAGGACCACTACGTGGCGCCTGCCGGGCGTCAAACAGAATTCGGTGATCTAGTCCGCCGGGTTCAGCGTACGACCGACGAAGAGCAGCGCCCCGGTCTCGATATCGCGAATCAGGAAGATGAAGGGGCGATCCACCGTCATCTCCACCGGCTCCTCGGGCATCGCCGAGGTCAAACCGACGACGACGGCGGTCGCGGCTGCTGCCTCGGTGCCCTCCTCGTCGACGGAGACGAAAGCCTGGTGGAGCACATCGGTGATCATCAGTTCCCGCCGACCGTTCATGCCGGAGAAGTCGGCCTCCTCAGTGAAGGCCACGGGCATGCCGAGCTCGGAGAGCGCATCGGTCAGGCTGAACTTCGATGAGAACTCAAACCGGGGCATTGCCAGGTTAACACGCTGGCTCCGCAGCGCACTGAGGATCGTTACCAGCGTCTCCCGGTCGAGGTCGCGCTCGAAAGCGGCGAACTCGTCAGAGTCTGGCAGCAGGATCACCATCGACAGTTCGCGTCCGTCGTAGGGAAGCTCCACTGCCTGATAGCCCTCTCCGGCCGTGTAGCCGAAGTGCTCCGTCTGGTGCATCATCGGAACCTCGACGGAACTCCCGTCGAGAAGGTAGAAGGGGCCATCCTCGGTCATATCCTCCTCAAAGGGCTCGGCCCAGGCAGCGTTGAAGTAGATCGCGTTCGTCAGGACCAGGCGCGTGAGCGCATCGAGCACCCCTTGGGGGATCAGATCCTCGATGCGTCCCTCGGTCTGTTCGCTGACCCAGGCGTTGATCGTCTGGCGAGCCCCTTCAGCATCCTCCACAAAGTCCACGAGGCGCAGGCCCGCGCCATAGTTCCGGGCGAGCGTGTCGAGGAACGTCTCCTCAAAGTCGTACCCCTGTTGGCCCCACAGTGCGTTGACGACGTGCAGGCGGAAGCCCTCACCATCCTTGCCCTTTGCGTCCTCCCCGCGCGCGCTCAAGATCAGATCCAGCTGATTAAACGCGGCGTGGAGCTCATCCTGAGGCAGTGTGAAACGGAGCGCCTCCGCCATCTGCGCTTCAGTCTCGCCGCGTGCGCCGGCATACGTCATCGCAAGCGCCACCGAGATGCTGTGGGGCGAGAGAAAAAGGTCGTCCTGTGACCGGTCAGCGAGGTAGCGGTAGAGTTCCAGGGCAAACGCCTGATTGTCCTCTACGAGCTGCCCGAGCGTCTGCTCATCGACATCGGGCTGCGTGATGCGCGACGCGTCTGAGGCTGCCAGGACGATGTTGTCTCCCATAGCGTTGTCACCCAGCGGGTTTAGCCCGCACCCCACGAGCCCCAACAGGAACAGTAGCAGCACAAAGCGCTTTGCATAGGATCGCATTTGTATGACCTCCTCCAGGTCTGGATATTGATCTCATCATGAATGATGCCATCACTCTATAGACGCGGGAGGAGCGGCATAAGTTCCCTGTGGAGGGGGTCGCATCGCTGAACGCGTCTGCGCAGTGCGCTCCGTGGTCGAACCCGAGACTGCTTAGGCAAAGGTCGGGTGGCCCGGCGCGGGCATGCAGATGACCTCCAGGAACCGTAGATCGAAGAAGGTCTGTGCGTGGGTGGGCCGCATAACCACCGCCGTATCAGCGCCTCGGCCGGTCCCGCTTACGGCAATCAACGGGTCAGACGATGGCACGAGGCCCGCATCCGAGGCCATCAGCGCGATCTCGGCTGCCACCTTCATCCCCTGGCCAAAGAGACGAAGCGTGAAAGCGATGATCTCCTCCGTCTGGTAGGTGTCCAACTTCTTCCGGACGGCGCGCCCGACCCCGCCGAACGCGTGGGTCGCGGTCAGCACCTTACCACCGGCGGCCTCGATGCTCTCGCAGACAGCGCGGTCGTGCTCGACGGCATAAGGCTCGCGGAAACCAGCCGAGTGCGTCACCGCGATAACATTCAAATCGACCAGCGTCTCCACAGCCTGCAGCCCGGTGGCCCCACTGGTCGTGGCCACCAGCACCGTTTGGATACCCAGGGCCTCGGCCCGTTCCGCAACGAGGGCCAACGTCCGATCGGTGTTGGCCGGTCCCCACTCGGCGAAATAGACCGTCTGGCTCACAAGCTCGTTCATCTCACCCTCCTTAATGCTGATCGTACTAACCGAACATCCCCATACTTCAGACAATTCCCAGGACATTGCCTCACAACTAGAGTATAGGATCCCCCTGCATCTCGTCAAAGCATGAAGGCTTCAACGGCCGTCTTGCCCTGCCGTCCTTTTCAGTCCAAGATGCTTCTGTGGTATGATAATGTCGATTCGATCTTTTGCCCCCCTATAGAATGACAGGAGGTGAGCACCGATGTCCGAATTTGAGGCCGCCCTGGCCACAAACACGATTTTGATCGCCGATGGCGCGACCGGCACGATGCTGCAAGAGGCCGGCTTGCCCGCAGGGGCAGCTCCGGAGCGATGGAACCTGGAGAACCCCGACGCGGTGCGGACGCTGCACCGCAGCTACATCAACGCAGGCTCGGATATGATTCTCACCAACACCTTCGGCGGCTCCGCGATCCGCCTGAAGCGCGAGGGATTGGCCGACCGGGCAGCGGAGGTCAATCGCGCCGCCGCTCGCCTCGCCTGCGAAGTCGCGGAAGAGACGACGCTGGTTGCAGGCGACATCGGGCCCACCGGTGAGATGCTGGCGCCGTTGGGCACGCTGACCTACGAGGATGCGGCGGCTGCTTTTGCCGAGCAAGCCAGGGCCCTTGCTGAGGGGGGCGTCCACGTCATTCTTGTCGAAACGATGAGTGATCTGACAGAGGTTCAGGCGGCGATTGAGGGCGTCCGGCAGGTCACAGATTTGCCGCTGTTGGTGACGATGAGCTTCGACACCAAGGGTCGTACGATGATGGGTGTGAAACCAGAGCAGGCAGCCAAGACGCTGCGATCGCTCGGCGTCAATGTGATGGGGGCGAACTGCGGTCGAACGCTGAGCGAGACGCTCGAGGCGATCCTCAAGATGCGCGAGGCTGCGCCGGACGCCATCCTGATGGCGAAGCCCAATGCCGGACTCCCCCACGCTGAAGGCAGCGAGCTCGTATACGACGTTACGCCAGCGGTCATGGCGGACTACGCACGACGCTTCGTCGAGCAGGCTGGCGTCAAGATCTTTGGTGGCTGCTGCGGCAGCACGCCTGAGCACATTCAAGCCGTAGCCGAGGCGCTCAAGCCCAAGACGACATAGGCCCTCGACGCACCATGGCAGGCCCAAGGCGCTGTGCTATAATCGCGTTGCGGGCGAATTCATCACGCTGGCAGGGAGCGTCAGGCCATACGTCACAGCCGAATTATAGGCCGATGGCTATCACTTCTTCAGCTTCGCGCCATCTGCAGTTTTTAGGTGCGGCTATCGCTTCCAGCCTCACCAACAGCCAATTCGTGAAAGACAGGAGGACCTAACATGCGCTACGAGATTCACGGCACTGTGATGCAGACGTTGGACGTCTATCTTCCCCAGGGCGAGTCCATGTACACCGAATCGGGTGGTATGGCCTGGATGAAGGGCAACATCGAGATGAAGACAGACACCAAAGGCGGTCTTATGGCCGGGCTGGGCCGTAAGCTCGCGGGTGAGTCTCTCTTTATGACAACCTATCGGAATCAGGGACCGGCAGAGGCACTGGTGACCTTTACTCCGGAGGCTCCTGGCAAGGTCGTTCCCATCAAACTGGGCGAAAATCAGACGATGATCTGCCAACGCGACGCATTTATGTGCGCCGAGAACTCCGTGGGCCTCAGCATACACTTCCGCAAGCGGCTGGGAACCGGCCTCTTCGGCGGCGAGGGCTTCATTTTGCAGCAGATCACCGGTCCCGGTTACGCCTTCCTTGAGATCCCCGGGGAGGTTCGGGAGTACTCACTGGCGGCGGGCGAGTCAATGCGTATCGACCCGGGCCACATTGCGTTCTTTGAGCCTTCCGTCGACTATGACATCCAGATGATCAAAGGGCTGACCAACGTCCTGTTCGGCGGCGAAGGGCTGTTCCTGGCGACATTGACGGGACCGGGGCGAATCTGGCTGCAGAGCCTGCCCCTGGCGAACCTGGCGAGTAAGCTGGCCAAATATCTCCCGACAAAATCGTCCTAGCGCCATTGGGCGTAAGTGAATGGCTGGTTAGGTAAGGTCGATAACGCCCCACTGCCTGGCTATTTCGCGGCGCGCACGGCTCCAAACCAGCCAGGAACTTGAGCCGCGAAATACTAGCTCAACGAGCAGGAAGCCATCACCGGCGCCCTCGTAGCTTGTGCGAGGAGATGAGGGATCCCCAACGCTGGGGATCCCCGAGGCTCCTTAAAGCACCTTGACAGTTGAACCGTGGTTGTACCCATTCCCCGTCATCTGTAAGGGGCGTTGGGGACTCCAAGCTATCCGTGGTGTGCAGTTCCTGCAGACTTCAGGGCTCGTTCGTTTTATTTCATTCATTTCATTCCTGAGCGCCCTGGGGAAGAGCTACTGCGCCGCGGCGACACAGGTTGCCCAGAGATAGAAGCTCTGTGCTGTTCGTGCCTTCCTGGTGACACATGCCACTGGGGTGGTGGCACATGCTGTTCTACAAAGGAGCAAGGTATTATGGTTAAGATTGTAGGCGATACTACATCTGGTTTGTCCGAATCACTGGCAGAGAAGTACGCAATCCCCATCGTTCCACAAGTCATCATCTTTGGCGACGAGTCCTATCTCGAGGGTGTCGAGATCACCTACGACACGTTTATGGAGAAGCTCAAGACGGCTACAGAGCTTCCCAAGACGGCGGCGCCCCCACCAGAGCTCTTCGCTGAGGTCTTCCAGCGCTTTGCGTCCACGGGTGAGTCGATCGTCTGTATCCTGCCCTCGGCGATCGTCAGCGGCACGGTTCGTTCGGCTACTGTCGGATTGCAGATGGCATTGGAGCGCGGCGTTGATGACCTCGATGTCCGGATTATCGACACCAACCTCATCGCCAGTCCTGTGGCGACGCTCTTGCGCCTGGCGGCGGAATGGGCGGAGCAAGGGGAGAGCGCTGACACCATCGAAGCGCGCGTTAAAGAGATGAGCGCCCGGTGCAAGATCTACTTCCTCGTAGATACGCTCAAATACCTGGCGATGGGTGGTCGCATCGGTGGAGCGGCTGCGCTGTTGGGCAGCGTCCTGCAGGTGAAGCCTGTGCTGACCTTGAAAGAGGGAGGTGTCGACACCCTGGAGAAGGTGCGTACGCACAAGCGAGCAGTTGACCGACTCAAGACGCTCGTTGTCGATCAGATCGCCCGTGGCGATCAGGGATATCTGAGCGTGATGCACGCCGCGGCGGAGGACGAGGCTCGAGACTTGGTCGCCTACTTCAACGAAGAACTGGGACTCGACCATATCCCGGTCATGGCGGTCCCACCCGCCGTCGTAACCCATGGCGGTCCGGGCGTCCTGGGTGTTGGTTTTTTCACAGAATAGCTCTATGAAGATCCACGCCGTCGACACGCATAACGCCACAGACATCCGCGCCTTCGTCCAGCTGCCCTTTGATCTATACGCGGACTGCGAGCAATGGACGCCGCCCCTCGTCTCCAGCGTCAAGCTGGCGCTCAACCGACGCCGACACCCATTCTACAACCACTCCGACGCCGCCTTCTTCCTCGCCATGGAGAATGGACGCACCGTTGGACGCATCGCCGTCCTCGAAAACCGCCGCTACAATGACTACAGGGACTCCAATGTGGCCTTCTTCTACTACTTCGACCTCATCGAAGACGCGACGATTGCTGCGGGACTGGTCGAGGCAGCAGCGAGCTGGGCTCGCGAGCGCAGCCTCGACACACTGCTAGGGCCGAAGGGCATGCTGCGATCGGACGCCTACGGGGTCCTCATCAAAGGTTTTGAGCATCTAGCCGGGATGGGTATCCCCTACAATTACCCCTACTACGCCCGGCTCCTGACGGAGATCGGCTTTGAAAAGGAGGTCGATTACCTCTCGGGCTATATGACCGCCGAGCAAGAGCTTTCGGAGAGGATCTTCGATCTGGCAGAGCGCATCAAGAAGCGCCGGGGGTTCTGGGTGAAGTCTTTCGCCACCAAAGGCGAGCTGCGGAGTTGGCTCCCGGACATCCAGCGCGTGAACAACGAGGCCTTCACCCAAGTCTGGGGCTATTACCCCATAGACGAAGCCGAGGTCCGGATGATCGCCGATCAGCTGCTGACCGTTTCAGATCCCCAGCTTATGAAAGTCGTCATGAAAGAGGATGAGATCGCCGGGTTCGCCTTCGTCTTCCCCGATGTCGCCAGAACCTTGCAGGCCATCGACGGGCGACTGTGGCCCTTCGGCTGGATCCGTCTGCTGATCGCGCTCAAGCGCACGAAACGATTGCTGGGTAACGGGATCGGCCTGCTGCCCAAACACCAGGGTATGGGAGCCAGCGCGCTGCTCTACGCTGAGCTCCACGACACGGTTCGCGCCCGTGATGCAGAGCATCTCGAGATCGTTCAGGTCATGGAGACAAATCTAAAAAGCCTCGGCGATATGAACGCGCTGGGCGCAAACTGGCACAAGCGTCACCGAGTCTACCGGCTTGCGCTTTGATCCTGTTCAAAGGAGTCCAACCATGACGGTGCGAACAGACAAAGTCCCCCTCCTGACGAAAATCGTCTACGGGACAGGCGATTGGGGCATGGCGGCCTTCAACACCCTTCGCCAGATCTTCTACGCGATTTTCCTGACCGATGTCGTGGGGCTGGAACCCCGCCTGGCTTCCTTCGCTGCGGTCATCGGAGTGCTTTGGGACGCCATCAACGATCCGTTGGTCGGCGTGTGGAGCGATAAGTTGCGCACGCGGTGGGGACGCCGGCGCCCCTTCCTTCTCATTTTCGCGGTGCCCTACGGCCTGGCGTTCCTGCTCCTCTGGTGGGCGCCGCCTTGGGAGAATCAGGTTCTGCTGATGATCCACGTGATGCTTGCGTATGCCATCAGCGACACCTTCCAGACCCTCGTCGTGGTGCCCTTCCACGCCTTGACACCGGAGATGACCTCGGACTATGACGAGCGCACGTCGCTGGCAACCTACCGGATGTTCTTCAACTTTCTGGCCTCCCTTGCCGGGGGTGTGGTCGCGCCAATGATCGTCGACGCGACGCTGGCAGCCGGGGGAACCCAGCAACAAGGGTATCTGCTAGCCTCAGCCGTCTTTGGGGCGACCTCAATCCTTCCCTATCTTCTGATCTTCTTTACCGTGCGGGAGAAGGCTCAGCCCCAACAGCAGACCGAGATGGTCTCCCTTCGCCAGACGATCCGTAAGGCTTGGGAGAACGTGCCCTTTCGCTACGCCACGGCGCTTTACATGCTCAATTGGGTGACCTTCGACCTCGTCGCCTCCGTGCTCCCCTTCTTCATTGTCTACTGGGTCGCCCAGGGAAATCTGCTGCTGACGGTACCGGGCCTGGGTATGCCGGTGGAGTCCGCTGTGCTGGGAATTATGGCGGTCGTCGCCCTGCCGGTTCTCCCGCTCTGGTCCTGGTTAGCCCAGCGGCTGGGGAAACGGATTGCCTACATGATCGCCATCGCCTTCTGGGCACTGATCATGCTGGCGCTCAACTTCCTGCCCCCGATGCGGCTCGGGCTCACGCTGACGATGGCCGTATTGATGGGCTTCAGCTATTCGGCAGCGCACATGCTCCCTGACGCGATCTTCCCTGACGTCATCGATTGGGACGAGCTGCGCACGGGGGAGCGCCACGAGGGGATCTATTATGGGGCCAAGAACTTCATCCGCAAACTGACGACCGCGCTGGCGATCTTCCTCGTGCTTCAGGTGCTGGGATGGTTAGGATATCAGAAACCGCCAGACCAGGCCACCCTCTTTATGCAGCCAGCCGCCGTCGTCCTCGGCATTCGTATCTTGATCGGTCCGGTGGCGACGCTCCTTCTCGTCAGTTTGCTCATCGTGACCTGGTTCTATCCGCTCAACCGCCGGCGCTACCAGCGGGTTCAGCGACTGCTGGCGCGACGCCAGCGACGCCAGACCACCATCGAGACTGCTGTCCCCTCAACCTTGAACCTGACTTCTCAGCGTGTCAGAGATTGAGATCTTTAGAGGCCCCACCGGAGAACGTGAGCCATGCCAAACAGCAAACAGACCTCGCGTCACTCTGAGGAGAGTCTATGCCTGACCCAAGGCCTGAGATAAGCACGTACCGCAATGAGCGTGCCTACGAGTTCTGCCCCGGCTGCAGCCACCGCTTGATACTGGACGCGCTCGATCGCGCCCTTGTCCGCCTCGCTTGGAACCCGGCGGAGATCGTCATTGTCAGCGATATCGGCTGTGTGGGCCTGTCCGACCAATACTTCGTCACCAGTGGGTTCCACGGCTTGCATGGACGGAGCTTGACGTACGCCACCGGCGTCAAGCTGGCGAACCCGGCGCTCCACGTGATTGATCTCATCGGTGACGGTGGCTGCGGTATCGGCTGTGCCCATCTCGTGAGCGCAGCCCGGCGCAATATCGGCGTCACCACCCTGGTCTTCAATAATCTCAACTTCGGGATGACGGGCGGCGAGCACAGCGTCACCACCCCATCCGGCAGCAAGACCACGACCACGCCCTGGGGCAACGTCGAGGCGCCGCTCGACATCGCCCAGACCGCCGTGGTCAACGGCGCAGGCTATGTTTGGCGGGGGACCGCTTTTGACGCGGACCTGGACGACCAGATCGTCTCCGCGCTCACGCACGAGGGGTTTGCCCTCCTCGACATCTGGGAGCTGTGCGTCGCCTATTACGCTTCGATCAACCGCGTTAGCCCGAAAGATCTGATGCGCACGATAGATCAACTCGGTCTGCACAGAGGTCTTGTCCAGCAGACGGACCGGGCTGAGGGGACGGTCACCTTCCGCGAGGCGTGGGGCTCCCGGCGCGGCGAGCCCTTGTCGCTCTCCGCTCCTCTCGAGGTCCAATATGCCTCGGATCTCCAGCTCACGGTCTCCATCGTCGTCGCGGGCTCGGCAGGCGCCCATATTCGCACAGCGGGACATCTGCTCGGCGTCGCTGCCACGATGTCCGACCTCTGGACCACGCAGCGGGATGAGTATCCGGTGACGGTGCGTTCCGGGTATAGCGTCAGCGAGGTGCTCCTTGGCCCCCAGCCTATCCACACCACCGCAGTTGAGGAGATCGATGTGCTTTTCATCCTCTCTGAGAAGGGCTATGGAAAGGTCGCCGAGGACGTAGCTCGCGTGACCGACGGATGGGTCTTCATAGCGTCGGACCTCGCGGATGGCCTTGACTTGGCGCTGCCTGCCGGTGCCCATCTCGCTCTGCTCGAACTCGACACGCTCAACGGCATCGCCTCCTCCACGCTAGCGCTGGCGGCGGTGGCGGCAGGCGCGGCCTTCCTCGGCTATCTCGCTCCGGAAGCCCTTATTGAGGCGGCTGCGCGGATCAACCCCGCCTATGCTGACGTCAATAAGAGGGCCGTCCGCAGGGCGCTCGATGCCCGGGACACCCTCATTATAGTTAAGTGAGCGATCTATCATACAGATGTTGACAAAACTCTCATATTAGCTAAGATATCTGCTTGGCCCTAGCGGTCACCAGCTGGCCTTATCCAGAGAGCGAAGCACCATCGGAGAACCATCAACCTATGGTCAGCTTTGCTCTCTTCGCATGAATGTCGCACGACAGGTGAATGTCGCTCGACAGGTGAATGTCGCTCGACAGGTGAATGTCGCTCGACAGGACATATGATCGGTCCTGTCTTATGCTACATATAAAGCACAACTTATTAGGAGGATGGATCGATGATTGACGTCACCAACTTGACGAAGTCCTATGGTCCTATCCGCGCTCTGGAGGATGTCACTTTCAGGATCGACAAAGGCGAGATTGTCGGCTTGCTCGGCCCCAACGGCGCCGGCAAGACGACTCTGGTCAAGATCCTGACAGGCTATCTGCAGCCGGATGAAGGGACCGCCACAGTTGACGGTCTTGATGTCCAGGAACACACTCGCGAGATCCAAGCTCGGATCGGGTATCTGCCCGAAACGGCCCCCCTTTATCCCGAGCTCTCAGTCCAGGCCTATCTCCAGATGATGGCCGACCTGCGGTTGATTCCGGAGGAGGCGCAACGGAGACGCATCTCAGAAGCTGTCTACGCGACCGGCCTTGAGGCGCATCTGACACGGCCGATCGGTGAGTTGAGCAAGGGGTTCCGGCAGCGGGTGGGCCTGGCGCAGGCTATTCTCCATCGCCCCAAGCTGTTGATCCTCGACGAGCCCACGATCGGGCTGGACCCCACACAGATCGTAGAGATCCGGCACCTGATCCGGCGCCTGTCCCAGCACAGCACCGTCCTCTTTTCCACCCACATCCTGTCCGAGGTAGAAGCGCTCTGCGATCGCGCCATCATCTTGATCAACGGTCGCGTGAAGGCCGACGCCCAGCTCGCGCAGCTGGCAGCGACCTCCAATGCTGTATTGGTACTGGGCCATCCGGTCTCCGACGCAGAGAAGTTACTGAAGGAACTGAGCCAGGCCCGCGACGTGAGCTCCTTTGAGTCGGCGGACGGGCATCCCGCCTACAGAATCCTTGGAAACCCGAAGATGAGCGACAACCTGACGCCGGCAATCTATGAGTTGGCACGGGACCAGGCCTGGCCCGTTAGGGAGCTGCGGCGGGACGTTCGAACGCTGGAGACGGTCTTTAATGAGCTGGCTTTGGCGACCGAGGAGGATCGGTCGTTGGTTGCGGAGGTGGCATAATGGCTTCTTGGCTTCGACAAACTCTGACGATGACCCGGAAGGAGTTACGCGGCTATTTCGGATCGCCGATGGCGTTGATCTTCATCGGCACCTTCTTAGCGGCCACGCTCTTCTCTTTCTTCTGGGTTGAGACCTTCTTTGCGCGCGGCATCGCCGACGTGCGACCGCTCTTCCGGTGGATGCCAATCTTGATGATCTTCTTGGTGGCGGCGCTCACGATGCGACAGTGGAGCGAGGAGCAACGTTCAGGGACGCTGGAGATTCTCCTGACGCTGCCTGTCTCGAAGACGCAGCTGGTGTTGGGCAAATTCATGGCCGTCGTCGCCTTGGTAGCCGTCGCGCTCGGGCTGACGATCTTCCTGCCGCTCACCGTCTCGCTGTTAGGTAATCTGGATTGGGGGCCTGTTCTTGGTGGCTATCTGGCGGCAATCTTGCTGGCAGGCGCCTATGCCGCGATCGGGCTCTTTGTCTCATCCCGTACCGATAACCAGATCGTGGCCCTCATCTCCACCGTGCTCCTGTGCGGCCTGCTCTATCTGGTCGGTTCCTCGGGCGTCACTGATTTCTTCGGCAACGAGGTCGGAGAGCTGCTCCGAGCCATCGGCGCCGGCAGCCGCTTTGAATCCATCCGGCGTGGTGTGGTAGATCTGCGGGACCTCGCCTATTACCTAACCCTCGCGGGAATCTTCCTGACCTTGAACGTGCTCTCACTCAAGGCCAAGGGCTGGAGCGACGGCGAGCAGACGTTGCCAGCACGGCGCGGGGTTGCGGTCACCTCTGCCCTGCTCGTGGTGAACCTGCTCGTCACCAACGTGTGGCTTTTCCCGCTGCGCCGGCTCCGCGTCGACCTCACGCAACACAATGAGTACACGCTATCCGCAACAACCCGCGAACTCCTCAGCACGCTGCAAGAACCCCTGCTCATCCGCGGGTACTTCAGCGAGAAGACACATCCGCTTCTGGCTCCCTTAGTGCCACGGGTTCGAGATATGCTGCGGGAGTATCAGGTCGCCGCTGCCGGAAGGATGGAGTTGGAGATCATAGATCCGGCCAAGGAGCCCGAGAAGGAGGCGGAGGCCAATCAGGTCTACGGCATTCGCCCCACGCCCTTCCAGATCTCCGGTCGCTACGAGGCATCGGTGATCAACTCTTACTTCGATATCCTGATTCAGTACGGTGACCAGAGTGCCACGCTCACCTTTAACGATCTGATCGAGGTCGAGCCCACCCGCGCGGGGGGGATAGATGTCCGCCTGCGGAACCTGGAGTATGATCTCACAAGCAGCATCAAGAAGGTCGTCTACGGTTTCCAGAGCGCCGACGTGATCCTCGCCTCGCTCACGGAGCCGGTGGAGGTCAAGGTCTATATCACGCCGAACACCCTGCCGGAGCCGCTGGCGGAGGTGCCGGGAACGATCGAGAGAGTGCTGCAGGGCTTCGTGGACCGCTCGGGGGACAAATTCACTTACGAGTTCGTCGATCCCGATGATCCCAACAGCGGTATCACCCGCCAGGAGCTCTTCGATCGCTATGGACTGCAGCCGCTGGCGACCTCGCTCTTCTCCGATCAGAGCTACTACCTCTACATGGTGATGGAATCGGGCGAGCAAGCGCAGGTTATCTATCCTCAGGGAGAGCTGGCTGAAGCGGACGTGCGGCAGGCCGTTGAGTCGGCGCTCAAGCGATCCTCTTCGGGCTTTCTGGAGGTGGTTGGCCTCTGGACACCACCCGCCACGCCGACGCAGGACATGTTCGGACAGCAGCAGCAACCCCTTTCTTCCTGGCAGCAGCTCCGGCAGACGCTTCAGCAGGAGCACGAGGTGCGCGACGTCGACCTGAGCACCGGCATGGTGCCTGTGGATATCGACGTGCTGGTCATCGTCGGCCCAGAGAACCTCGACGACAAGGCGCGCTACGCCGTCGATCAGCACTTGATGCGCGGGGGCGCCGCCATCGTCGCCGCCGGCAACATGACTATCACGCCCGATCAGACGACTGGAGGGCTGGGTGCCCGCCCTCTCGAGGGTGGGCTGCAACAGATGCTGGAGCACTACGGCTTCACGGTCAAGGACGCGCTGGTCCTTGACGCGCAGAATGAACCTTTCCCCGTCCCAGTCGCTCGCCAGGTAGGCGACTTCCAGGTGCAGGAGATTCAGGCGCTGGACTATCCAATGTTCGTGGACGTTCGGCCCGACGGTATGGCAGAGGACAACCCGATCGTTGCCGGTCTGCCAGCCGTGACCCTCAACTGGGTCTCACCCATCGAGATCGACGCGGCGAAGAACGCGGATCGTGATGTGACCGTCCTGATGCAGTCGTCGCCGGAGTCGTGGCTGCAGGAAGACTTCAATATTCAGCCCAACTTCGAACTCTACCCCGAGGCGGGGTTCGCGCAGATAGGCGAAACCCAGCCCTATACCCTGGCGGTCGCGGTGCGAGGCTCTTTCGAGTCGTACTTCAAGGATCAACCATCTCCGCTGGAGGCGGCTGACGAGGAGACCGAGGTGGGCGAAGGCACGCCGACCCCGGAGGCGCCAATCACGGCAGGCACCCTCGAGCAATCGCCTGAAAGCGCGCGACTTGTTGTCATCGGCAGCTTGGAGTTCGTGGACGATATCATTCTCGAGCTCTCGCAGACACTGGGCGGCGACCGCTATCTCAATAACCTCAAGCTGATGCAAAACGCTGTCGCCTGGGCCGTTGAGGACACGGACTTGTTGAGCATTCGCGCCCGCGGGACGGCATCGCGGGTCCTGATCCCGCTAGAGGAGAACGAGCAGTCCTTCTGGGAGGTTGCGAATTACATCTTAGCGCTGCTCTCTATCGTGGGTATCGCCGCGGTCAGCGGTATGCGCCGGCGTAACGAGGTTCCCATCGAGCTGCTTCCGCCGGAGGAGGTGGGGCATAAATCCCGATCGGCAAGGACAGCCGTTGGCGAAGAAGGGGTCGAGGCAGCGCCCGTGGAGGTGAACGCATGAACCGGCGTCAACAGATCTTGCTAGGCGCTCTAGTCATTCAAGTGATCCTTAGCGTGATTGTCTTCTGGCCCCGGCAGGTTGTGTCGGAGACGGGCAGCCCCGTCTTCCCGGATGTCGCCGCCGAGGATATCATCGCGCTGACGATTGTGGACAACATAGGCCAGGAGATCGTCCTCCGCAAGGTGGATGACACGTGGGTGCTGCCCGAGGCGGGCAACTACCCGGCAAAAGAGGATGCGATTACGCCCGTGCTCGAGAAATTTGAGGCGCTCAGCGCATCCTCGCCAGTCGCACGCACTGAGGCCAGCCACACGCAGCTCCAGGTCGCCAACAGCAACTTCCAGCGACGCCTGGACTTCGAGACGGAGGAGGGCGATATCCACACCGTCTACCTGGGTTCGGCGCCCCGGTACACTGCGACCCATTTCCGGGTCGCGGGCCAACCCGAGACCTATCTGACGACGGAGCTCTCTAGCTGGGAGGTCAACACCCAGGCGAACAGCTGGATCGACACGGTCTACACGAGTATCGATCAGGAGACCCTCACCAGCGTGATCCTGGAGAACGCCAACGGCACCTTCACGCTTGTAAAGGACGGCGATGACTGGACGCTCGCCGATCTTCAGGACGACGAGACTCTCTCAGCCAGCACGACCAGTGCGATCGTGCGGAATGCAACCAACCTCTCTTTACAGACGCCCTTGGGCAAGGAGGAAGAGCCCGCCTATGAGATGGATGCGCCGAACGCTGTGGTGACCTTACAGACGGAGGACGGCGGGACGCATGTCCTTAGAGTAGGCGCTATGAACGAGGAGAATCGGAGCTACGTGGTCAAGTACTCCGACTCACCCTACTACGTCCGCGTCGCGGAGTTCAACGTCAAGGCAATGGTGGAAAACAGCCGCGAGGACTTCCTCACTCTAGAGGCCACGCCGACACCCGAAGCCATTGAATTACCTGACGAGACGCCTTAGCGTCATACGACAAAGCGGCCCTGCCTGTACAGGCAGGGCCGCTTTGCTTTGGGCACGTCACATCCACTCAGGACGTTCCTGCTTCTCCTCAGGCTCCTTCCGTCCGTACGTGATCGCCATCTCCTTGAGCCGCTCGATGTGCTCCGGAGAGACATCTTCGTTTCTGAAGCGCCACGTCCAGTTGGCACCGAACTTGCCCGGGGTGTTCATCCGCGCCTCCGTACCCAATCCCAGGACATCCTGCAAGGGCACAATCGCGAGGTCCGCAACGGAGCGGTAGGCAAGTCGCATCAGGGCCCAGTTGATGGGCTCGTCAATCGGACCAAGATAGCGATGGCAAGCCTCCAGCTCCTCCTCTTCACGGCTCTCGTACCACCCCACGGTCGTGTCGTTGTCGTGGGTGCCGGTATAGATGACGGAGTTATGCTCGACGTTGTGCGGGAGATAGGGGTTGCCCGCGTCGGTCGCGAACGCAAACTGTAGCACGTTCATCCCTGGAAAGTCAAACCGGTCGCGCAGCTCGAAGACATCCTCCGTGATGTGCCCCAGGTCCTCAGCGATGATGGGAAGCTCGCCAAGGGCAGCCCGAATCGCCTCAAAGAATGCGGCCCCAGGACCCTCCTCCCACTCACCATTGACCGCTGTGTCCTCGGCGGCGGGGACGGCCCAATAGGCGGCGAATCCCCGGAAGTGGTCCAGGCGGACGATATCCACGGTGGTCAGGATTTGCTCAAAGCGCCGCGCCCACCAGCCGTAATCGTTCTCCTCGACGACGTCCCAGCGGTAGAGCGGATTTCCCCACAGCTGACCCGTTGCGCTGAAGTAATCGGGAGGAACGCCGGCGACCTTCGTCGGCAGCAGATCCTCGTCCAGATAGAAGAGCTCGGGATGGGCCCAGACGTCCACGCTGTCGTACGCCACAAAGATCGGAATATCACCCACGATCTGGATCCCATTTTTGTTGGCGACCTGCTTAAGCGCCTCCCATTGCCGGAAGAACTGGAACTGATAATAGCGCTGAGCGAAGACGGCGTCGTCCAGCCGCTCGCGCCACGCCTGTAGGACCTCAGGCTCGCGCTTGACCAGGCCAGTCTCCCAGGTGTTCCAGACGGCCCCCCCGTGCGCATCCTTCAACGCCATAAAAAGGGCGAAATCCTCCAGCCAATCGCTGTTTTCCTCGCAGAAATAGTTAAACGCCGCCCGCCGATCGCCATACTCCGACTCCCGGAAGGCCCGCGCAGCACGCTGAAGCATCTCGGTCTTAAAGGAGATGACCGCGCCAAAGTCCACTTTCTCCTCGGGCAAGTCCGGCGCTTCGGCCAGGTCGCGCCGGTCGACATCGCCCTCGTCCGCCAACTGCGCCAAGTCGATCAACATCGGATTACCCGCAAGCGCGGAGAAACACGCATAGGGAGAGTCCCCGTAGCCTGTGGGACCTAAAGGCAGAATCTGCCACAGTGACTGTCCGCCCTCGACCAACAGATCCACGAATTCGTAAGCACGTGGGCCAACCTCGCCAATACCAAAGCCACCGGGCAGCGACGTGGGATGCAGCAGGATACCGGCTGAACGTGGGAAGCGCATAGAGCCCTCCATTTGGGTTACTCAGAGTTGCGCCTACTATACTCTTCATGCTTGGGAAGCACAAGATATATCGTGGCTGCAAGGCCTGATCTGTGCCCGTAGCCGATCCAGGAAGGCCAAACCGGGGAGCCCTGAGGAGCTCCCCGGTTTTGAGATCCAGCCTCAGCACTATGTTTCGACGTTGATCTCGACCTCGCGCCCAGTCTCCTGACTTCGATAGATCCCGTCGAGGATCGTCTGTACGTAGAGCGACTCCTCGGCTGGAACCGGCGACGGCTGACCCTCAGCAACGACCCGCGCAAACTCGAAGCACTCCAATGCGTGGGGCTCCATTGTATCACGAGTGAGCTTCAGCGTGCGGTTATAGAGCTGTTGCGTCTCATAGTTATTGGCGAGGAACTTAGCGTCGGGCCATTCGCACCCACCCTCGGTTCCATACAACCAGATCTTGGCGGCTTCGCCGTCGATATCGTGATGCAGCAACCAACTGACCTCGAGCATCAGCGTCGCGCCGGTGTCGAAGCGCACGAAGGCGGCTGCGAAATCCTCTACATCCATATCCTCTGGCACCAGCGTCCGACCCCACCCCGAGAAAGCGCCGGGATGGTGCGCCAGTGCCGCTTTGGCAACGCCGCTGACCGCGATTGGCTTCGGATGCCCCATCAGCCACAGGGTGAGATCCAAGATGTGCACGCCGATATCGATCGTCGGGCCGCCCCCGCTATGCTCCTTGTAAACGAAAGTGGGACGGACGGGTAACCCGCTCCGGCGTAGCATCCAGCTACGCACGTGGTAGACGTCGCCGAGGGCCCCGGTCCCAATCTCCTCTTTCACAGCCTGCGACGCCCCCCGGAAACGGAAATGCTGCGCCGTCATTAATAGCTTGCCAGAGCGGTCCCGAGCTTCGATCATCTTGCGGATGTCTGCGGGGGTGGGCGCCAGGGGCTTCTCGCAGATCACATCTTTACCGGCATCGAGCGCAGCAACCACCTGTTCGGTGTGATACATGTTAGGCGTACAGACATCGACAATGTCGATCTCAGGATCCTGGATCAACTCCAGCGGATCGGTGGTGAGCTTAGAGACCCCGTGGGTGCCGCCCCACTCCGGCAAAATCTTGGGGTTGATATCACATCCGGCCGCGATCTCCGTATACTCCGAAGCGATCCAACCGGGTATGTGAGTGCGGGCAATACCGCCCAGCCCAATAATGCCTACTTTCAGTTTCTCAGACACACTTGACCTCCGTTTGCTTGATTGGGTTTGAACATCTGCAGAGTGCTGAAGACGAACGACAACCCCAGTTTACGCGCGGTTGGAAGGTGAGCAAGTATATGGCGAGCTCATTGTGTTGCCGTCAGGGGCTGGTGAGGCTAAAATAGGTGCGTTGAGTCAAGCTCTATGAAAGGCAGGGATCATGATCACATTTCTTGCGCAGTTCCCGGTCGTTGTGC